>PDZU01000002.1 GCA_002753095.1 Magnetococcales bacterium | reverse complement strand
GCAGATAACGGCTCAAACCAAACGCTCCCGCCAGATGCCCAACCCCTGCGCGTTCAAGGTGCAGTCCATGGCCAGCCAGTCACGACACAACGCCTCACTCACCGCATCCCCCCCCCCCACACGCTGCACCTCCTGCCAGGAAAGCTGCTGCAACGCCTCCTGCAACGCCTCCCCCTGATGCACGGCACTCAATGCAGCAAATTGATCCAACAGACGGTGCAACTGCGCCGTCAACCGCTCGGTAAACGGAATGCGGCCAAAATGGGTCACAAAATTCCAACCCCCCCCCAAAGCAGCCAAACGGTCCAAAGTCTGATGACTGGCCTGCAGATCAAACTGCACCGGCGTGGTCGCCGGTTGCAACACAATCTCCTCCCCATGGTCAAATACCCGATAAGAGATGCCCGCCGCATCGCCAGAAAAAATACCGCCACTGCGCGCATCCCAGACACAGTGGTGATGATTGGCATGACCCGGCGCATCAATCATCACCAGAGGCCGACCATTGAGAACAAACGCCTCCCCATCCACCACAGCACGGGTACGTTCTGGATCCGCCGGGGTAATCCCCCCCAAAATCCGGGCAAACTGTTCCGCGCCATACACCGCCTCTGCCCCAGCCTGCAGCTTGCCCGGATCCAACAGATGGCGTAAACCTTTCGGATGAACCAACAGCTCCGCCTGCGGCAGATGACGCTGCAACGCGCCCGCCCCACCGGCATGGTCCAGATGGACATGGGTCACAATGATCGCCCGTACCGCCGCACGGGAAATACCCACCTGCTGCAACGCCTGCAACAAAACCGGCACAGCCAACGTGGGGCCTGTTTCGATGAAAACCGCCTCCCCCCCCTCCACCAGCAGATAACTGGCCGCAAAGCCGGGACGCAGGTAGCCGGTGTCAATGCGCAAGATACCGTCTGGATATTGCTCAAATTGTGTCGTCATTCATCCACTCCCACACTCTGCAGATTGCAACGCCATGCGGAAAAATACCAAGCCCGTGGCGCAGTATAAGGAGAGAAAAACAGCAACACAATCAATCTTGGCACAATCACACGACAACCTGAACCCCGCATCCCTCTCTCTTAATGGAAAATCCTTCCCTGCAACCGCTCGAATGGGGTACCCTGCTCGGCAGGAGGTGCCCGAACAACCACAACGCACCCCGCCGACCAACTCAAGGATCCATCATGAACAAACCTGTGACCACGCTGTCAGCAACCCTCTGCGCAATGATACTCTTGGCAACCCCTCCCCTGTTGGCCCAAGAGATCACGGATCAACGCGGCAAAACCATCACCGTGACCACCCCGGCACAACGGGTCGCCTACATCCCGCCCGCACTCTGGAGCTATCTGCAGGTGGATGGCAGCAGCGATCATGTGGTCGGCAGCAGCGCCTTCGCCCTGCGCGCCATGGAACAAGGACTCATGCCAGCCCTCTTCGCCAAAGCGGCCCAGATTCCCGATGTGACGAGCAACGGCTTTTTTGCCCCCAATGTGGAAGCAGTTCTGGCAACACAACCCGAGGTGGTCTTTCAAACCATACAAATCGGCCCAGAACCCTATGCCGCATTGGAACAGATAGGACTACCAGTCATCGGCATCAGCGGCGTGCGCGGTGAAGAGGATATGCTGGAATGGGTGCGACTGGCCGGGGAAGTCTCTGGAAAAAAAACCAGAGCAGAGGAGATCGTGACCCGTGTTGCCACCGAGCGTAGCAAACTGGATGAACAACTGGCCGCCATCCCGGAAGAAAAACGGCCCAAGGTGCTCTACCTGTTCAAAGTGGAACCCATCCGCCTGATGCAGGGAGCCTTTACGCAGCAGGCCATTCATCATGCCGGGGGACGCAATGTCGCCGAAAAGGTGTCCGGGAACGGCGTGGTCAATTTTGAACAGGTGCTCAACTGGGATCCCGATGTCATCCTGATCAGCGGTTGGCCGGAAGAAAAAAGCATCCCACAGGATCTCTATCAATCCGCCCAATGGTCCACCCTGCGCGCTGTCAAAGAACGACGGGTCTATAAGGCGGCCATGGATGGCGCCCGGAATGGCATCGCGCTGGAACCGCTCTTCTGGCAGTGGCTGGCCGAACTGCTGCACCCCGACACAATGGAACCCCGCCTGCGCGCACAATACCGGGATATTTTTATGCAAACTTTCACCTATCCATTGAGCGAGCAACAACTGGACTGGGCGCTGCATACGACAGCCAACAAGGATTCGGCAGGCGTTAACCGTTTTCTGGCCCAACCCTGAGGGCATCGCCACAGCGGGGGAGAAAGTGGAAACACTCCCCCCCCGCGTGGGCAAGGCGAATGCGCTGCATGGCAATCCCGTACAAGCGGGTCATGTTCTCCTCGGTCATGACCTCAGCCACCACACCCAACACGGGGGGTACCTCCCGATCCATCAACAACAACGCCACATCAGCCGCCTCCATGGCATGCTGCGGTTGATGGGTCGTAAACAAAATGGTCAGGTGCCGCTTATCCGCCAAACGCCGCAACAGACGCAGCAGGCGCAACTGATTGCGCAGATCGAGACTGGAGGCCGGTTCATCCAGAATTAAAATTTTCTCCTCCGACGCCAAGGCTCTGGCCAGCATCACCATCTGGCGCTGCCCCCCCGACAACTCACTGAATGGACGCTCGGCCAACGCCTCCATACCCACTTCAGAGAGGGCCGCCATAGCCATATCGGTATCATGGCGACCCGGCACACTCAAAACGCCCACCTGGGCCGCCCGCCCCATCAAGACCATATCCAAAACCCGGTAGGGAAAGGTGGGCAAAAACAGTTGCGGTACAAAACCTGCCCTACCCTGCAGCCTGACATGACCCTCGCGGGGCGACAAAAGACCCAATATGATATGGATCAATGTACTCTTTCCACGCCCATTGGGGCCTAACACAGCACAGATCTGCCCCTCGATCACCTGGGCGGAGAGCTGGCGCAAAATCCATGGCCCGGACGCATAACAATGCCCCACCTCCTGCAGCGCGATCGCCACCTGTCCGTTCATGTCATCCCCCCAGAAAGCCAGTTGTTTTTGCGGTGCCAAAAAAGAAAGGCAAACACCGGCGCACCCACCAGCGCAGAGAGCAACCCCACCGGCAACTCCTGGACAGTAAAGGAACGGGATAAATCATCCATCAGCAAGGTGAAAATGGCCCCAAGCAGTGCCGAGGTGGGCAACAATGAACGATGGTCTGGACCGGAGAGCATCCGTCCCAAATGGGGAATCATCAAACCCACCCAACCAATACCACCAGAAACCGCCACCTGTGCCCCCACCATCAGAGCAACCAGAGTCAACAGAGTCCAACGGGTCGCTTGCACCCGAATACCCAGTGCGCTGGCATCGCTATCCCCCAAAGAGAGCAGGTTGATGCGCCAACGCATGCGATACACCGGATAGGCCGCACACAACACGGGAACCGCCAACCACAACACACTCTCCCGATTGATGCGCCCAAAACTGCCCATCAACCAATAGACAATGCCCGGCAGATGCACCTCTGGATCGGCCAAAAACACCACCAGACTGACCAAAGCCGAAAAAAAAGCACTGATGATCAAACCCGCCAGTACCAGCGCCATGATGGTGCCCTGCCGACCCGAGGCGCTGACCAGAAACACCAGAAACAGCGCCAACATACCCATGGAAAATGCACCGGCCACCACCCCAACCGCCGGCAAACTCAACAACAAGGCCAAAGCACCACCAAAGGAGGCCCCGCTGGAGATGCCAATAATATGGGCATCCACCAGCGGATTGCGAAAAATTCCCTGCAAGGTCGCACCCGCCATCCCCAGGGCCATGCCAGCCAACAGGGCCCCCAACACACGCGGTAAACGCAGTTGCAATACCACCACCGCATCCACCTCCTTCCAGTAGGATGGTATCGGATGCAGGGTGTTCACCAGAATATCCAACACGGTGGTCATCGGCACGGGATACCTGCCAAGCGCCAACGAGACGACAGCCAACAGCAATAAAACAGCCCCCAAAGAACCATACCAAAGAGCTCCTGGCGTGTGTGCCTGCCGCATCAAGAGCGCCATCAAAAATTGCCCGTCAAAGCGACCCGGAAACTGCGCCCCTCCTCATACCCCCTGGGGAAAACCACACTGGTGGGCGAATAGGTCTTAAAGGCATTGTCAAACAGATTGGCAACCCCCATATCCACCCGCCACATCGGCGAAGGCGTCCAGGAAGCATACAGATCATGCACATCATAACCGTCGATACGGCGCGCGACAGTGGAATCATAATCCTGATCGGCCACCAGCATGCTGCTCCACTGCACGGACAGATCATAGTCTGTCAAACCATAGCGCACCTGTCCCGTCCACTTGTCTGGCGGAGAGAAAAGGTTCTTGTTGGTATCCATATCCTTGGTGCGCATCTGACTGTACGCGAGCTGAAAAGTCCAGGCGGCAATATCATAACCAACCTCCAACTCACCCCCATTGCGTTCCGCGTTGGCAACATTGATATAGTGTGCATTAAAATTGGGAAACCCCGGCGCCGTATCAACCGTTGATACACTCTCGATGCGGTTGCTCCACTGGGTGTGATAGAGGTTGCCACTGACATTCAGACGATCCTGCTGGGCAAACGGCTTCTTGATGATCGTGCGGAAACCAACCTCGGCGGTTTTGCCCACCTCCGGTTTCAAATCGGGATTGGGGGTAAAATTGGTAAAACTGGTGGCCGGATTGGCCGTTTTGGTGTACATTTCGCTCAAAGTCGGGGCACGAAACGCCTCGCCATAACTGGTGTACAGCTTCACTTGCGGCAGCATCTGCCAACTGAGCGCCAACTTGGGCGAAATCCGTTCCGCCTGCACATCTGGATAACTGCCATTGTCCAGAGATCCCTCAAAACGATCCATGCGCGCACTGGGCGTCAAAACCCACCCTTCAACCAACTTGATCTCATCCTGCACAAAAGCACCCAAAACCCGCTGCTTGCCATCCGGGGTGATGGTGTTGGGTATCCCCCCTGAGGTGGCCTCCTGCACATCCTGATGCGCATCCAAGCCATAGGTCAAACGATGACTCTTGCCCTCCCCCAGATCGAGAGAGTGTTGCAGGCTGCCACCCAAGGTATCCACTTCAAAGGTGCTGGCAGAGGCTACACTCGTTGATTTTTCAAAATCACGTTTGTTCTCATTGTAATAGATCGTTCCCTCCAACTCTTTGCGGTTTTGCCCGTCGCGACTTGTGGCCTTGAGGACCGTGTTCTGGTGCGTGATATGGGCCACAGTGTTGAAGGTAAAACCATAGGAAACCTGCGGGTTGGTGGAGGTCTGCATATCTTTGCTGTCATATTGGTGCGTCAACTCCACGCGCAGACGGTTGCTGGGCTCCCAACCCGCTTTGGCCAACAGACTGCCCATATGGCCATCGTTGGGTTGGGTATAGTTGCCGTCACCCAAACGAATCCGTCCCCAGTCGTCATAGCCCAGGGCCAGCAGGCCGTCAAAAGCCCCCTCCTTGCCAAAAAATTTGGCCGTACTGACATTCTCCCTGTTGGCCGAATGGAAAGACTCTTTCAGTTCCGTGCCATAACGCTGACCCGGTTGCAACAAATCAGCCGCAGAAAGCGTGCGCAACGACAACACCCCACCCATGCCGCCACTGCCATACAGAGACGAAGCACTGCCTCTGACCACCTCTGCCCCCGACAAAAATTCGGGATTCATCACCAACGCGGACCAAATATTTCCATCTGTGGCATTATTGCGCGCTCCGTCGATCAGCGTGACAATGTTGCGCCCATATTCACCACGAATGGTCGGAATCTGCGCATCTGGACGCGCCCCACCCCCAAAAGCAACCCCAGGCAAGCGCTCCAACACCTCGCCAACCGAACGGGCCTGACTCTCCTGAAATGCCTCACGTCCGACGGAGTTGACCGCCGCCGACACCTCTTTCAAAGGAATCTCATCGCGCGTGGCCGAGACCACGACCGTATCCAACACGGTTGTCCCACTTGACGAACGATGGGCATTGGCGTCCGTCGGGACTGCGTTCTCCGGGGCGGTGTTCTCCTCCGCAACCGCTTCCACCATGCACATGCCGGCGATCATGCTCATCGAAACGGCCAACGCCAATACCCCAGCCCGTCTGTCTTCCTTGCCCAGTTGCCGATTGTGATCAAAATGTTTCATATCTTGCTACCCCCGTTCTTGCGCTGTCGAAGAGAATGTTCAACAATTATTAACTGTATTATAATACAGAAACCACTAGCATCTGGCAGGACAATAGGCAGGGCGAGCAGAAAATGCAATGAACTATTTTGCACTAAATATGTGTTATATAACCTGTTTTTCTCAATAATATTGCGTCAAATGACACAGCACTGCACGACTGCCAGCAAATTTCCTTGCCTACAAGAAAGTTGCATCCAGCGCCACAGAAAGGGATTGTGTCATTTGACGCACCCATAAAATGAATTGCTACGCAGCAGGCATCCGACGCTGTAACAGCAACAGGGCAAACAATTCGCACAGGGGGATATGACTGAAGGTCAGCCAGGGGGATTGCCAATAGAGACCGGCAACCACCAACGGCAGGCCCAAGCTCCAGGTGCTCAGGGCATCCACAGCCATGACCTGGGCAAAACGTTGCCTGGCCTGCAAGCGGCCCCGGAAGAGGGCATTGAGGAAGGTCAGCGGCAGCGAGCAGGCCACCATGCTGACACTGGCGTTCCACCAGCGCCCGGACACGCCATACAGATGCTCTCCCAGCCACGCACCGGTCAGCAGCAGAAGCACGGCCAGCCCAAGGGTCAGGCGCAATCCCAACGTGCGCAAACGCTGCAAAGGTACCGCATCACTCTGAGGCGGCAGTTGCGCCAGACGGAAGGAGAGAAAACGCATCAAGGACAAGAAAGGCCGGAACAATAAAAAGGCCAGGGCCATACCAGCGGAAAAGGCTTCCATACGCTCGACACTGCTGGCCGAGAGCAGAGAATTGGCAAACAACAGCAGACAAACCAGGGCAAAGAGTTGTCCAGACAACACCCGCTTGCCTTCCCAGGCGCACTGTTTACCGAACAGAAGCAATCCTGGCCAATCCCAATCCCACTGTCTTTGCTCCTTCGGCAGGTGGTGACGCAGGCGATTGAGTGACCATGCGGTGGCAAAAGTCAGCACCAGCAACGTCGCCTGAAAAGATCCCACAAAGCCTTGCGACAAGGTGAAAATGAACAGCAGGTTCAACAGGGCGTTCAATACCACCTCGGCCCCCTTGCCCCACACCACAAAGCGCCCCTCTCCCAATACGTGCAAAATCATGCCCATGGCAGTCGACAAAAAACGCATGGGTGTTGCCAGTGCATACCAGATCAACGCCTGGGAAGCCAACGCGGCAATGGCTGGATCGGCAACAATGTGTCGCGCCAACCCCGGATAGAACAGCACCCCGGCTATCGCCAGACCAACGCCCAACACACAAGCCATGCCCAGGCTCTGTAAAATCGCGCGACTGCGCGCCAGCCCGGCAGAAGTGCCAGAGACCGCAACCGAGGCCACGGAACTGACTGCGATCATCAACACCGTATCCAACATGGCAACCCGCATAGGGATGGCATAAGCCGCAGTGGCCTGTTCTCCAAGCAACGCTACCAGGATCAAATCGGTCTGCAACAACAGTTGCGGGGTAATAAAACTGACCAATACCAGGGGATAGCCCCGCATAAACACACGCAATGTCATCATCTGCACCTCTTCAGAGAGGAATCCTGCCGCAGTATAAGAGGAGAGTCTGCCGCACACAAGCGGACGACTACGCACAACCCGACGCATGGACAGCGCTCCCACCGCCTGGCACCCTCTACGCTTAAACTTGCGATAATGTTTGAGTAGTGGATAAATTGTGTGAAATAACACACAACAACAAGTCATTTCACACATGTTTACCTGCATTAAAAATTTCAACAATATGAAATAGAAAGATAAATTTCATGGCGTATGGATTGCTTTCCGCTCTAGTCACTCCGGTGCCTGTTCCAGCCGTTCGGTCTGCTGACATGCCCCAGTTTTTTGTGTAGTTACCATCAGGTAGCTGCCGTTCACTTGAGAAGGAAAGAATGTGATGAACCGCACCAGCATCAGCCTACTGGCTTTGTCAATGACGTTAATCATGCCCTATCGTCCTTTGTTGGCCACCGAGGATGAAGCAGCCACCGCCCTGAAAGAGGTGGTGGTTACCGCCCCGGCAGAGCATGACCATGCCCAGCACCAGATGGGTGAAAAACAGCTTGCCCCCCTGCGGCACGGCACCGATGATACCGCCAAGATGCTCTCCAACCTGCCGGGCATGAGCAACTATGGGGCTGGGGGAGTTTCCGCACTGCCGGTACTGGACGGGATGGGAGACGATCGCCTGCGCATTCAGGTGGATGGCATGGATCTGGTCTCCTCCTGCGCCAACCACATGAATCCACCGCTCTCCTACATCGCGCCAGGCAATGTGGGCTCGATCACGGTATTCAACAATGTCTCTCCGGTCAGTGTCGGCGGTGACAGCTTGGGCGGCGCCATCAAGGTCGATTCCCGCGCGCCAGAGTTTGCCAAACCGGGCCAAGGCACCCTCTTCAAAGGGGAGGGCGGTGCCCACTACAACAGCAACGGCGATGGCTACGGGGCCAATCTGACCGCCACCCTGGCCAACGAAAAAGCCAGCATGACCTATAGCGGATCTACAGCCCAATCCGACAACTACAAGGCAGCCCGTGCCTTCAAAGCGGCAGCCACGCAAACCAACGCCAATACCCCCAGCAAAACCTCCTACATCGACGGGGATGAGGTGGCCTCTTCCATGTACAAGAGCGACAACCACGCCATCAATCTGGCCCTGCGCAGCGATGAACGCCTGCTGGAACTGAAATTAGGCGTGCAACAGATCCCCTACCAGGGCTTTCCCAATCAACGCATGGATATGACCGACAATCAGAGCGAACAGATCAATCTGCACCACCTGGAAAAATTTCAATGGGGTCAGTTGGACTCCCGCCTTTATCGGGAACATACCCGGCATAGCATGAACTATCTGGAAAACAAAGTGTTCTGGTATGGCGGCGCAGCTACAATTCCCGGCATGCCTATGGAGACAGAAGGCACAACCATCGGAGCGATTGTCAAAGCCGACATCACTCTGGCCAATCATGATATTTTGCGTGTTGGCACCGAATATCAACGCTATCGCCTGGACGATTGGTGGCCACCCTCTGGTGGCGGGATGGCACCAGACACATTCCAAAACATTAACAATGGTCAACGAGATCGCTTTGATCTTTTTACTGAATGGGAAAAACAGTGGAATCCACAATGGAGCAGCCTGTTCGGCATCCGCAGTGCCAATGTCGTGACGAACACTGACGATGTACACAGCTACGATGACACCGCCGCAACCTACACAACGGATGTCGCAAACTTCAATGCACGTGATCACAAACGTACAGATCACAACGTGGACATAACAGCCTCTACCCGTTTCATCCCGGATAGCGGCAAAACGTTTGACTTTGCTGTTGCACAAAAAACCCGTTCGCCAAACTTGTATGAGCGGTACGCTTGGTCACACGGTACAATGGCCTCGGCGATGGTCAATTTTGCTGGGGATGGTAATGGCTATGTCGGTAATCTGGATCTCAATCCGGAAATTGCCCGTACTGTCAGCATTACCGCAGACTGGCATGATCCCAGCAAAAAATGGGGCGTCCAAATCACTCCATATTATAGCAAAGTGGAAGATTTTATTGATGCTCGGCAAACCACTACGTCTCCAGCTAACTCAGCGACAGGAAACAACACCGTTCTAGAATTTGTTAATCAGGACGCTACGCTGTATGGCATAGACATCGCTGGCTTTTTGCCTCTCTTCTCTTCCCCGGCATATGGTGACTTTTCCGCCAAAGCCACGATCAACTATGTACGCGGCAAGAATGATGATAGCGGTGACAACCTGTACAACATCATGCCACTGAACGGAAAAGTAGCCCTTGATCACCAACGGGAAAGTTGGGGTAACACCATGGAATGGCAGTTGGTAGATGGCAAAAGCGATGTCTCAACAACACGCAAGGAGGTCAAAACCGCCGGTTTTGGACTGCTCAATTGGAAGAGTCATTACGACTGGCAACAATTCCGTTTTGGTGTAGGCGTCGAAAATATTCTTGATCAATATTATGAGCATCCCCTGGCGGGACTCTATCTTGGTCAAGGAAGAACCATGAGCATGAGTATGGCAGATGCGCCGAAGTACGGTCTTAATGTCCCCGGCCCTGGTCGCTCATATCTGGCTGAAATGAGCGTTAAATTCTGATTTCGTTTGTACATCCAGCCCCCGCAACGCAAGGTGCGCACCGCGCACCTTGCGCAACACCGCTTTCCGGGCACGCCGATGATTTTTTCGTAACACCCAGGCAGGCAAGAGTGCTACACTGCGCTCTTACAGTGACTCTTTCAGAAAGGAGCTAACAAGGATGCCACCAATGGATGAAGCAACAGCGGAGTTGGAGTTGTCTACCCTGAAGGAACAACAAAAAGCGGCCAAAGAGGCGTACAAGATTCAACAACAGACGTTGAAACTACGCATGGAGGATCTGCGGGTTGAAGCCAAACGTGCCAAGAAAATTGCCAAACTGGAAAACCGACTCAACGAACTGAAAGGTGTTCTTCCCCCTCTTCCGCAAATCTGACCCCTTAAGCCGGGAAGTTTATCTGCATGCGCTCTCCATACGGTGCGGTCTGGCTCTGAACTTAGTCCAGCCGCACCGATGGGATTGCCCTCCGCTTCACAGAACACTCTCCATCTGCACCATCTCTTGCTTGATTGCACGGCGCCGAGGCGCCCTGATCTCCACCGTTTGATTGGCATCCCGCCGATCGATGATGGCCAACAATTTAATGCGGACAAAATCTGGATCAAAATTGGCCAAATCGCAGACCATGCGAAAATTTTGCCCACCCTCAAGGAACCAGCGCCGCGCTGTCTCGCGCCGCGACGGATTGGAACCAGACAACGCATCATTCAACGCCGTCTCCAATACCGCCACCCATAATTTTTGCTCGGCCTCCATCAAAGGAGATACCCAATACCCACGCGAAGAGTCCATCTCTCCCTCCACCTTATCTGACAAACCCTCTGTTTGTCATCGCTCTTGCCTTTCATATGGCAAACCACAGGCCAAACTTTCACTTCTGCCCAGCAATTCAACAGCTACAGGATAACAGGTGATTATCAATAGGAAAGATAAATAAAATTACGATATAATTTTGTATATCTTTCGCCAGATATGGCCCAATTGCGTGCGCTACCCGGCAAATATTTTTTTACACACGACAGTGCGAACGTAAAAAATAGTTGCAGGCAGAATACGCACCCCCCTGACAACCCCAATAAAAAAAGGCGGGATTATCGCTTCCCGCCCTCTGGCTCACAACGATCACTTCTGAAAGTTTTCCCGACCTTTACACAACCCTCATGGTGCGTGTCGGGCGTCCGCCCTCCCAAAGAGTGCCCCTGCGGGGCACAAATCTGTGCGGCGTGCGCAAATGCTGCGCATTTGCTTACTTTAAACGCCGCACATTACAGGCAGGGCTCTGCCCTGCACCCGCCAGGGGCGGTGACCGCCCCTGGACCCCGCAGATGTTTTAACGCCTTTTTATGCTCAAGCAAAACGCCGCAACGCCTCGGCAGAAACCACCTGCTGATGCAACGCCGCATCCTCCCAACTGCCACCCCACGCCAGCACAAACAACTGCGAATAGTAGATCACCGGCATATTGAAATTGGTGCCAAACAGTTGATTGATCTTGTCTTGATACACCTCAACATTCAGTTGACACACCGGGCACGGCGTGACAATCACCTCCGCCCCATTGTCCACCGCACACTGCAACAGATCCCGCACCAACGCACAGGATTTTTCTACCTCGGTGAACATCAAAGCCCCACCACAACAGGCCACCTTCTTGGCATAAGGTACCGCCGTGGCACCCGTCGCCTCGATCATCTTGTCCAGATAGAGCGGATTTTCAAAACTCTCCCCAGCAATACCAAACGGACGGTTGGTCTGACAACCCACATAGCCCGCCGCTTTCAAACCAGTCAACGGCTTCTTGACCTTGGCCTTCAACGCATCCCAGCCAAAATCCTCAATCAATACCTCCACCAGATGACGGGTCTTGATACCCCCCTCATAGGAGAGATCCGCCTCTTTGAGGGCAATATTGATGTCGGCCCGTACCTGCGGTTCATGCTCAATCCGCTCCGCCGTCTCCCGCATCGCCAACCAACAGGCAGCACAGGTCGCAACCAGATCAGTCATGCCACGCTGCTGCTGCGCCAAGGCAAAGTTGCGCGCCGACATCGCCAAACGGGGTAACTGCCCACCACCGGCATAGCCAATCGAGGCGCTGCAGCAGTTCCAGTCGTCAATCTCATTGAGCTGAATGCCCAGAATCTTGCACAGCGCCTGCACGGAATGCTCCATGTTGGCCGCCGAGGCATTCTTTTCCGAACTGCACCCCGGGAAAAATGTATACTCCTTCATGCCCCAGCCTCCCTCTTCGCTTCCAATTCCTGCGCCTTGGCGATCATCGCCGTAAACCCGGCATACCCCTTGATTTTGCCACGAATCGGAATCGGGTTCAAACGCTTGGTCATCAACATGCCCAAGGCCGAATCCTTCATCTCCAACCCTCTCTTGATGCCCGACGCCAGACCATCGACAAAATAAAGCCGCATGGTCAACAACGCCTCACCAACCCGACCCGTGCTGACAATGTTGCCCCAAAAAATTTTCGTGGCAAAACGGTTGGTCACCTGATCCGGATCCGCATACCCCTTCACCGAAGCATACCGCGCCAAACCATGCACAATGTGGGTGATCGGCAAACCACGCGGACAACGCACAATGCAGTTGTAACAAGAGGTACACATCCACATGGAACTGCTCTTCAACACCTCCTCTTTCTTGCCGCCCCGCACCAACTGAAACAACTGCCGGGGCGAATACTCCCAATGCGGCCCCAGCGGGCAGGAACCCGCACACACACCGCACTGCTTGCACATCTTGATCCAATGCCCCATTTCGGAATTTTTGTATACATCCTGGGCAAATGACAGATCATACGCCATTGTCTAGAACTCCTTGTATGGGTTGAGATCCATGGAACCGATCTGCTCGGCAAATTCATTGATGATCGTGGGCAACTGATCGGCATCCATGATGTTGATCTCCACCATCTTCACCCGGCTCGACTCCAACTGCAACCGGTTCAGGGTCTCGGAAACCTTGCTCAAGCGAATTTCCGCCAACGCCGAACCACGCACATTGTGGCACTGGTAATCATCACCATGCCGACAGCCCATCAACATAATCCCATCAAAGCCACTGGACATGGCATCGGCAATCCACACCAGGTTCATCGAACCCATGCAGCGCAACGGGATAATGCGCACATACGGACTCAAGGCCCCCCGTTTCTGCCCCACCATATCCAAGGCCGGAATGGCATCGTTAACGCAGGCAAAGATCAAAATACGCGGCTTCTCGTCATCGGCGGGTGGAACCTCCACCTCCTTGATCATCGAACCGATCATGTCCACCGAATAGTTGGCAAAGGAGATGATCTTCTGCGGGCAGGCGCCCATGCAGGTACCGCAACGGCGGCAACGGGTGGGATTGAACAGCGGATTGCCCTTGTCATCCTCGTTGATGGCGCCAAACGGACACTCCTCGGTACACCGTTTGCACTGGGTACACCCCTCACGACGGAACGAAGGATAGGAAAGATCGCCAGAACGGGGATGAACCGCTGCCCCCTTGGCCACCGCCTCCACCACCTGAATCGCCTTCAAGGCCGCACCGGTGGCATCGGTAACCGTCTCGGCGATACCCATGGGCCGCCGCGCCGGACCTGCTGCATAAATACCGGTACGCCGCGTCTCATACGGAAAACAGATGAAGTGCGAATCGGGAAAGCCCCATTTCAGCTCCGGCATGCTGCGCCCTTGCCGATACTCCAGATTGAGCACCGATTTGGCCGTCTCTTCCGCCACCTGCCCCACGGGAGAGGGCTTGTTGGGATCCTGGGTATCCACCGTAGAGATCATGCCGGTGGCCAACACCAACAGATCCACCTCCAGGGTCTCCTTGCCGCGCAACAGCTTGTCGGTAATCTGCACCGATAAACCGCCGGAAGCCCCCTTGCCAACCTGCTCTACGTCACCCTTGATGATGACACCGCCCTCTTCCTGCACCCGGCGATAGAACTCTTCCATCTGACCGGGCGTCCGCATCTCCTGGAAGAGCATGAAAGCCGCACCATCCTGTTGCTGCTCCAACACATACAACGCCTGCTTGAGCGAATAGGTGCAACACGCGCCCGAACAATATTCCAGATGGTTGGCGTCGCGCTGGCCGGCACAGAGGGAGAACAACACCCGCTTGGCCGGTTTGCCATCCGACTTGCGCACCAGTTGACCCGCCTTGGCCATCTCTTCAAACTCCAGGCTGGTCACCACATCCGGCGACACACCATAGCCAAGCCGGGCATCCAACTTGCTTGCATCATAGAGATTATAACCGGTGGTCAGAATGATGCTGCCCACCCGTTCGGTGCTCACCGTGTCGCCGTTCTTGATCTCCACATCAAACAGACCCGGCGCACCCTTGGTGCTCTGGATGGTCGCATTGGTGTACACCTTGATGCGACTCTCCCCCTGCACTGCCGCAATCAAGCCCTGAATCGGATTCTCTTCCAACACCCGATAGGGCGGCAGGGTCGGCGATACCTTGTGCATCCGCGCCACCATGCCCCCCAGGGCGGGACTTTTCTCCACCACGATGGCCCGGTATCCGGTCGCCGCCACCTCTTTGGCCGCCGTCAAACCAGCGATACCACCACCCACCACCAGCACATCGCGCGAAAACCCCTCATCCTGGAAAGGATCCGGGGCGTTCATCTTCTTGAGCTTCACACTACCCATACGCAGGTAGTCCGCCGCCATCATCTGCAAATCTTCCTTGGCCTCTTTGCCAGCCGAAATGTCCTGCACCCACAACGCCTTGTCGCGCAGATCCACCCGATCAAGCAGGGGCGTGCCAAAACGCTCAAACTCGTCCGTCTTGACCCGGTGCGAACAGGCGGCAATCAACAGGGCATTCACCCCCTCGTTGGCAATGTCATCACGGATCATCTGCAACCCTTCCGCCCCACACAAAAACCCATGGGTACGGGCTACCGGCAGCTTTTGTTCTTTGCTGGCAATCTTTTCCAACGCGGCAACATTCAGCGCTTCCGCAATGCCGCATCCCGTGCAGATATAACAACCGATCTTTTTCGCTTCCATCGTCATTCTATCCTCTCTTTGCGGCAGCTTGAATCGCCTTGAGCGCTACAGCCGTGCTCGCCTGTACCGCGCCAGCCACATCCAATGGTGCGGCCGCGCATCCCGATGAGAGCACCTGCCCACCTTTGACCACAAATCCATATTCGTCATAGGCTGCATTGTTGCCGGGCACCCGCGCCGTCGTCGCCGAGGTGGGCTCCATGCCGGTGGCCAACACCACCAGATCATAGCTGTCCGCATAGCGGATGCCGGTCAGGGTGTTCTCTCCGATGACAATCGGATCCTTGCTCACCGGATCTTCATCAATGCGCGCCGGTTTGGACTTGATCCAGGTAATGCCTGGGTCCGTCTCCACCTTCTTCTGAAACCCTTCGTAACGATCCATGGCCCGCAGATCGATGTAATAGATCGTGATCTGGGCATCTGGATACTGCTCACGCACATAGGTCGCCTGTTTCATCGAGGCCAGACAGCAGACCCGCGAGCAAAAGGGCAAATGGTTGTGATCCCGCGATCCAGCACACTGAATGAAAGCAATCTTTTTGACCTCTTTGCCATCGGATGGACGAAGCAGACGCCCAGCGGTGGGACCATAGGAGTTGGCCAGACGCTCAAAACGCATGTTGGTGCTCACGTTGGCATGACGACCAAAACCGTAGGGATGGATCTTTTCGGCATCATACGGCTGCCAACCCGTGGCCCAGACAATACTGCCCACCTTCTCTTCCAGAACGGTGGCGGTCATGTCTGGATCAATCGCCCCGACCGGGCAAGGCAGACTGCGCGCCTCGGCACTGGCCGCATAATCGGCATCCATGAAATACCAGTTGGGGTAGGCCATGGCATGGCTGTTGCGAATCGCCTTGACCTGATCCATACCAAAGTTGAACGGATTGCTCACCAGCGCGGTACACGCCTTGCCGCACTCGCCACAGGCCGTACACTTTTCGGTCACAAAACGGGGATGTTGGCGAATGCGAACGGTAAAATCTCCCTCCTGCCCGATGATCGCTTCCACCTCTGCCAAAGTCAACACCCGAATACGCGGATTGTTCTTGATCCGCTGATAGTTGATCTCCAGTCCGCATGAGGGAGAACACAGTTTAGGAAAATACTGAAAATGTTGGGAAACCCGCCCCCCCAGTTGGGGTTCCTTCTCAACCAGGAGTACGGTGTATCCCACCTCCGCCGCCTCCACGGCTGCGGTCAGACCACTGATTCCGCCACCGACGACCAATATGGTCCGACCTGCGGCTTGATCATCCGCCATGTTGCACCTCTGTCTAAGGGTGTTGATAACGCTTCCAGATTTGGCAAAACGGCCATCCGCCCGCCAATCCTTATCCTAACCTCCATCCGTTCCGGAAACCAGAAAATTCTTATATGCTGAAATTCTGATTTAGCGGATTCTAGCAACGAGTTCGTTGTATGCAAATTTTTTTCTGTCGCCTGTTGCATTTTGTTTCTATATCATCAAAATTGTTTCCAGGTGGAATGAGGTGCTCCCCTATTTTTTTTTGCCCTTCTGAATCGTTTGAGAGGAATATCATGAGCCATCCCGCCTTTGAGTTGCTGCGCCGCCAACCGGTGGAGGCCCTCAATCTGACTGTGGAGTTTTATCGCCACCGCAGCACGGGTGCCCGTCATCTGCATCTGGTTGCCGACGACCCGCACAATGCTTTTCTGGTCGCTTTTTTGACTGTGCCCAGCGACTCCACAGGTGTGGCCCATATTTTGGAGCACACGGCCTTGTGTGGCAGCCAACGTTATCCGGTGCGTGATCCTTTTTTCATGATGACCAAGCGTTCTTTGGCCACCTTTATCAATGCGGTTACGGGGGCCGAGTGGACTGGGTATCCTTTTTCCAGTCTGTCGCGCAAGGATTTTGACAACCTGATGCAGGTTTATTTGGATGCGGCCTTTTTCCCTCATTTAAGCCGTCTGGATTTTGCCCAGGAGGGGTATCGCATTGAACTGACTGACCCTGAGGATCTGCAATCGCCGTTGATTTACAAGGGTATCGTCTACAACGAGATGAAGGGGGCCATGAGCAGTCCGGGGCGTGCGTTGAGCGAAGCGATTTCGCAGGCTCTGTTCCCTGTGACCACTTACCGTTACAACAGCGGCGGCGATCCGGCCGTCATTCCCAAGCTGACCTGGGAGCAGTTGCGGGCTTTTCATGCGCGCCACTACCACCCATCCAACGCCATTTTCATGACCTTTGGCAACATCAGTGCTGCCGAGCATCAGGCCACCTTCCAGGATCGGGTTTTGCACGCTTTCGGCCATCAGGCGGTAGATGTGCGGGTGGATGATGAGCAGCGTTTGACGCAACCGGTGCGCACCCATGCCACTTACGCGTTGGATGGTCAGGAGGAGACCCAGAACAAAACCTACCTTCAGATGGGCTGGCTGTTAGGCCACAGCAGTGATCAAAAGGAGGCGCTCAAGGCACAACTGTTGAGTGGTGTATTGCTCAACAACAGTGCTGCCCCCTTGATGCATGCGTTGGAGACCTCTCCTTACGGCAGCGCCCCTTCGCCCATGTTGGGTTTGGATGCGTCTGGCAAGGAGATGGCCTTTTTCTGTGGTTTGGAGGGTTCCGCGCCGGAGCATGCGGATGCGGTGGAAGGGATGATTCTTTCGGTCTTGCAAAAAGTTGCTGAAGAGGGGGTTCCTTTGCCACAGATGGAGGCTGTGCTGCATCAACTGGAGTTGAGCCGCCGGGAGATCAGCGGGGATGGGCTGCCGTATGGTTTGCGCATGCTGCTGACCGCCATGACGCCCATGCTGTATCATGCCGATCCGGTTCCTGCTTTGGCCATGGATGACATGTTGGAGCAGTTGCGGGAGGAGATTAAAAATCCTGACTTCATCAAGAAACTGGCGCAGGAGTGGTTGTTGGACAATCCGCACCGGGTTCTTCTGGTCATGGAACCGGACACCCAACTGAATGCGCGCCGTGCTGAAGAGGAGCGGCAGCGTTTGGCGGCCTATCGAGCCACGTTGCAACCGGAGGGGCTGCAGGCGTTGGTCGATGCGGCCAAGCAGTTGCAACAACGGCAGGAAGAGGTGGATGATCCCAACATTCTGCCCAAACTGCACATTGCTGACATTCCTGCTGACTTGGCCATTCCCAGCGGCACGCAGCAGATGATTGGTTCCTTGCCTGTTGCGCTCTATCCTTGCACCACCAACCGTCTGGTTTATCAACAATTGATCAGCGACCTACCTGCTTTGCCGGATGAACTGATTGACGTGTTGCCTCTTTTTTCTGCCTGTCTGACGGAAATTGGTTGTGGTGGTCGGGACTATTTACAGACACAGAACTGGCAGTCGTCCATTAGTGGTGGCATCAGCGCGCAGGCTTCTGCGCGTGGGGCGATTGATCATTCCGACGCTTTCCGGGCGCAATTTGTGGTCTCGGCCAAGGCGTTGACCCGTAATCGGCAGGCGCTTAACCAACTGGTTTGGGAGACTTTTCATGCGCCCCGTTTTGACGAGCTCGCCCGTCTGCGTGAATTGATTGCCCAGCATCGGGCAGCGGCAGAGACCCGTGTAACCAGTAACGGGCATGTGTTGGCCATGGCAGCGGCGGCAGCGGCGCTCAACCCCATTGCTGCCATCCATGATCGTTGGAGTGGCTTGCAGGCGGTCGCCCGTTTACAAGCTCTGGATGATGCTTTGGATGACCCGGACAACCTGGCGGGCTTTGCCCGGCGGTTGGAGAGTATTTGGCAAGCGTTGCGTCAGGCACCGAGTCAGTTGATGGTTGCTGCCGAGGCTGCGGATATGGCGGAGGTCACCGAGGCATTGCGGCAGCAGTGGGAAAGCATGGCGCAGGCTCGACATGTTGCTCCGTTGACGACGGTAGCGGTGGCGTTCCAGAACAAAATTGCCTGGAGCACGGTGACCACGGTCCATTTTTGCGCCAAGGCCTATCCGGCGGTACCTTATAATCACCCTGATGCTCCCTCTTTGGCCGTGTTGGGTACTTTCCTGAAGCATGGTTATTTGCACAAGGCCATTCGTGAACGGGGGGGGGCCTATGGCAGTGGGGCCGGTTTGGATAGTGATGCGGGTGTTTTCCGTTTCTTCTCTTACCGGGATCCTCGCTTTAGTGAAACTTTGCTGGATTTTGACCGTTCCGTGCATTGGTTGGCCGAGAACAAACATGAGCCGGAAGCGTTGGAGCAGGCCATTCTCAGTGTCATCAGCGGCATCGATCGGCCTGGATCGCCGGCGGGGGATGCCCGACGTGCCTTCCATGACGCTTTGCATGGGCGCACGCCGGAGGTACGGCGGCAGTTCCGCAGTCGGGTTTTGCAAGTCAGTCAGGCGGATCTGTTGCGGGTGGCCGAGCGGTACTTGCTTCCTGAGAAGGCGGTGATGGCGGCTGTCAGTAATCCTGGTACTTTGGCGAAGGAAGCCGAGGGTTGGCAGATCCAGAGTCTATAGAGGAGGTTATAATGATTGTGGGTCCAGGGGGGACACCCCCCTGGCGGGTCCAGGGCAGAGCCCTGGGAACTTATCTGTTGAATTTATCTGTTGCTTTTGGCGCGCTTTTCACAGTAAGCCGACGCGGTTTTTGCGTCGGCGCAGCGCGCCTAATTGACGCAAGCATTGCACATTGGCGCGCTTTTCTGCGCCAATGTGCAATGCCTCCCAATGGGTTTTGATACCTCGACGTTAAAAGTCGGGCTCCGCCCTCCCAAAGAGTGCCCCTGCGGGGCACAGATTTGGGCGCGCTGCGCAGATTTGCTGCGCAAATCTGCTTCGGTAAAAGCGCGCCATTACAAGCAGGGCTTTGCCCTGCACCCAGCAGGGGCGGTGACCGCCCCTGCACCCCGCAGTCCTATTGGCAAACAGTTATTGGCAGGAGGCGCATTTACACCGGGATGGAAAATTTTTTCAAGCGGTAAAGAAAGGTATCTCTGGAAAAACCCAACAGGCGGGCAGCCCGACTTTTGTTACCACCGGAGCGTTCCAAAGCCTGATCGATCAAATGGCGTTCCAACTGTTCAAAATCAACCCCTTCAACAGGCAAAGCAAAAAGCTGCGGCGCTGTCATCGGCGTGGCCACGGCAGCCGCCTGCCGCATCTCCCACGGCAGATCGGTCGCCATGATAGCCTGCCCAGCGTGCAGGATGGCCATACGCTCACAAAAATTGCGCAACTCACGGATATTGCCCGGCCAAGCATAATTTTTCAACAACTGCAGAGCGCACACACCATACTGAGGGGGCTGCAACCCGTTACGACGGGCAAAATGGCTGGCAAAAGCGTCCATCAACAACGGCACATCCTCCCGGCGTTGCCGCAGGGCGGGCAACTCCAAAGGAACCACATTCAGGCGAAAATAAAGATCTTCACGAAAACGACCCAAACGGACCCACTCATGTAAATTTTTATTGGTTGCCGCGATGATGCGCAGATCCACCTTGGAGGTATGCGGCAAACCCACAGTCTGGCACTCACCGCTTTCCAGCAGGCGCAGCAATTTGGCCTGTACGGTGGGGGAAATTTCTGCAATCTCATCCAAAAAAAGCGTGCCACCGTTGGCCGCCTGCACCCGCCCAGTCTGCTGGTGTACAGCGCCTGTAAAAGCCCCCTTCTGATGGCCAAAAAGCTCCGATTCGGCCAAGGATTCGGGCAGGGCAGCGCAGTTGATGGTAATCAGCGGGGCGTGACGGCGACGACTCTGATGGTGAATGGCGTGGGCAAGCAACTCCTTGCCACTGCCGCTTTCACCACTGATTAACACAGTGGCATCGGTGGGGGCAACCAAAGCGGCAGCACGGAGCACGGATCGAAACTCCGGGGCGTGACCCAGCATGCTCTCGGCAACGATGCTCATGGAAGATTCTCCATATGCGAATGGTGGTGATGGTCTGCAACCGGGGGGGGATGCGAAAATCCTGCCGAAAGAGCCAACAAAATAATCCCCACACCCAACAACTTCTTTACCAACCGATGTTGGCGCCAGTGGGCCAGATGACCAGAAAAAAAGCTGGCCATGAAGAGGCCCGGCAAGGTGCCAACACCAAAGGCGGCCATGGCCAGCGCCCCCTTGACCATGTCACCGCTGACGGCAGCCCAGAGCAGCACGGTGTAGCTTAGACCGCACGGGAACCAACCCCAGATGGCGCCAAAAAATAACGCGTGACGGTGTGACTGCACCGGCAACAACCCCTGGGCGACAGGCTCAATGTGGCTCCAAACACGCCCCCCCAAGTGTTCCAGCCAACCGATCCCCGGCAACCAGCCCGCCACATAAAACCCCATGCCAAGCAGAATCAGACTGTTGAGCAAGAAGAGAAAATTGGCATGGGCCGGTCCCAGGTTGAAGAGGTTGACCACCGTCTCCCCCAATAACCCTGCCAGCAATCCGGCCATGGCGTAGCTGCCCAAACGTCCGGCATGATAGGCGATCAGGTAGGCCAACAACTGCCGGGGATCCCGACGGACCGCAACCGGTAGGCTGACCGTTAAGGCACCCACAATGCCCCCGCACATGACCAGACAATGCACGGTACTGAACAGACCAATCAGCAGCGGTTCGATATGGGACGGAGGCATAAAAACGTACTCGCTGCGACCTGTAACAGGGTGTGGTGATCCATGGTTCTATTTAAGACGATTGCCAAAAATTTGCAAGTTTAATTTGGCAGGGCCATTGCCCCTGGAAAGGCTTTAGAAGGATCATGGGGTCAAGGGGAGATTATCTCCCCTTGCGGGTGCAGGGCAGAGCCCTGCTGCAATGGCGCGCTTTTACACAAGCAGATTTACGCAGTAAATCTGCGCAGCGCGCCCAAATCTGTGCCCCGCAGGGGCACTCTTTGGGAGGGCGGAGCCCGACTTTTAACGTCGAGGTATTAAAACCCATTGGGAGGCATTGCACATTGGCGCAGAAAAGCGCGCCAATGTGCAATGCTTGCGTCAATTAGGCGCGCTGCGCCGATGCAAAAGGCGCATCGGCTTACTGTGAAAAGCGCGCCAAAGGCAAAAGATTAAAAGATAAAAGATAAAAGATTAAAAGATTAAAAGATTAAAAGATTAAAAGATTAAAAGATTAAAATCAAAAGAAAAATTCCCAGGGCTCTGCCCTGGACCCGCCAGGGAGCCAGCTCCCTGGACCCGCAATAATTCTAAGATATGAAAATATCGGGATCCTACTTGAACGACTGCACCAACGAACCAACCACCAACGCCCAACCATCCACCAACACAAATAAAATTAACTTGACCGGCATGGAAATCACCAACGGCGGCAACATCATCATACCCATCGACATAACCACACTGGCTACCACCATGTCAATAATCAAAAAAGGTAAATAAATCATGAACCCAATCTGAAAGGCCGTCTTTAACTCGGAAATCATAAACGAAGGAATCAATAAACGTAACGGTACCTCCTCCGGACTCTGCGCCTTCTGTACCCCAGATAAACGCAAAAATAAAGCAAGATCCTTCTCCCGCGTCTGCCGCACCATAAAACCACGAATCGGCACCAACGCCCTCTCCAAAGCCTGCTCCTCAGAAATCTGCTTGTCTAAATAAGGACGCAAAGCATCATCATGAACCCGGTCAAATACCGGCCCCATAATGAAAAAAGTAACAAATAACGACAAGGCAATCAAAACCTGATTGGGAGGCTGCCCCTGCAAACCCATGGCCTGCCGGACAAATGACATGACCACAATAACCCGCGTAAACGAAGTCACCATGATCAAAATGCTGGGCGCCAACGACAACAACGTCATCAACGCTAAAATCTGTAAACCAACCCCTACCTGCTCCGGATCCGCCTTGCCACTAACACCCCCAGTGGAAAAAGTGACCCCCGGTAAAGAAATATCCGCCGCATGAACCCACTGAGGCACAAAAAATACCAATAAAGCCAGCAATAAGCCAGCCCAACCATAACAAAAACGCCGACTCACCGCCGCATATCCCGATCCAATAACGACGGCTCACTCCCCTGCTGAACCGCTCGCCCATGCCGCCCCACACGAGACGACACAAACTCTACATCCGCCTCTTCCTCCTCCACAACCTCGTCCAGTAAATCCTCCTCACTTAACTCGCCAATCAAAGTCACCCGCTCCCGAGTCACCCCAACCAACCAATACCGAGAACCTACCCGTAACAAACGCACCCCAACCCCAGGCGCTAAATTACGCCCATCCTCAACAAAAATCGGCCCCCCATTACGCCACTGCGGACGAATACGACGACCTAAACGAATCACCAATAACGCCAGCGCAATAAAGACCAGTAACGCCCCCACAACCTTCCAAAAGGCATCCCCAAGCTGATCCTGGAACGGAACCATCTTCGCTACCTCAGCGAACATCCCCCTGCTCTCCGGCAGAGTCTTACTCTCTACCACCGGCTTGCTCTCCATCGCCGCAGGCCTGCCCTCCACCATCGCCGCCGGCGGCTGCGCACCGAATGCCGTCGCAACGCCACCCCAAGCCACGACACTCAATACCACCAACCAACTCAAGAGGCGCCGAACATCCACCCCAAAGCAACGCATCAGCGCAAATTCTCCAACCGCTCGGCCAACGAGACAATGTCCGTGATGCGGATGCCTAACTTATCCTTGATCATCACAACCTCGCCATAGGCCAACAAACGATCATTGACATGGATCTCTAACGGCTCGTCAGCCTCCTTCTCCAACTCAATCAATGACCCCTTGTTCAACTTCAGCAGATCCCGAATCTGCATGCGCACATGACCTAATCGCACGGAAACATTTAATGGAACATCCATCAAAAGTTCCATGTTCCTGGAATGTGACTCTTCTCCGTAGCCTGAATCGGACAATTTTAAATCTCCAATATCAAATCCAAGAAACCCTCAACAGGTTGCCATGTCGGCCAGTCCTCTTCGGCTGCCCCGCCCTCCGGCACACCAGCACCGCACCTATCAACACAATACCCGCTCATCAATCAAACAGGCACAACCCCACAGTACCCCAAAAAGACACCGCACACCCAGCCATTCGTAACAACCACACCGCTACGGGTTCTCCTCGTGAATACGGGTTACCCGCATCACCCGCCGCCCATCCACAACACCCGCCATGCCATGATACTTGACCAAACCCTCTACCTCAATCGGCATCTCCGCCGCAATATCATGACTCAAAGTGACCACATCCCCTACCTTCAGATGCAACATGTCCTGCACCTTCATGGTCTCCCGCGATACCACCGGCGAAAGCCGTAACGATACCTGATCCAACTGCTCCAACATGGTATCCATCCACGCCGAAGCCCCCTCCACCTGCTCGCGCTGAAACCCTACCTTAAGCTGCTGCTTGAACAACTCCAAAACAACCGATGGATAGCAAATCGTCAACGTCCCTTCCGTATCACCAACCTCTACCCCAAAGGTGATCAAAAAGACCGTCTCATCCAACGGAACCACCGCCGCAAACTGCGGCTGATTCTCCCAACGGGTCATCACCAACCGGAACGAAGAGTCCATCTTCTTCCAAGCCAACTCAATCTGCTCCCGCGTCACCTCCATCACCCGGTCGATCACCTTCATCTCAAACGGGGAAAAATTGCGCAACGGACGCTCTGTGGATCCCGCACCACCAAAAAAACTCTCCAAAATGTGGAACATCACATCACCACTAATGGAGATCAAACACATCGACTGCGAAGGCTCAACCCGCAGAATATTAATGAAAATCGGCGGATCCAACGAGTGCAAAAACCGACCAAAAATCTGATTGGTGGTCGCCTTGGGCTGTACATGCACCTCACGGCCTACCTTCTGACTCAACTTGAAGGACAACTGCGATGCCAAATGCTCGTTGATCATGTCGAGCCCAGGCATCGCACCAACACGTATCGCCGTCCGCTGGCCAAAAAAGAAAGGCGTTACCTTTTTATCTTCTTTGACCTTCTCCGGCTTGCCAGGAGGCTCCAACTCAAGCGTGCCCTCCTCCAACCCCTGCATCAGGGCATTGATCTCTTCCTCGGACAGGATCTGCGTCATGTGCGTATCTTGGAACCAGAATAAGACTACTGAATGACA
This sequence comes from Magnetococcales bacterium, assembly GCA_002753095.1. GTDB lineage: Bacteria > Pseudomonadota > Magnetococcia > Magnetococcales > Magnetaquicoccaceae > Magnetaquicoccus. The sequence goes on along the minus strand of PDZU01000002.1, from coordinate 108,766 downwards.
AATTCGGTAAAGTAGACGCGCGCTACCGTACCGTTAACCAACAGCGCGTTGATCCGGGACAACAACTCCTCCCGCAGGCGGAATTTTCCCTCCAAAGACTGCAACTCCTGAAATGTCTTGGAAGTCAACAACGCCAAAATCACATCCTGCAACTGCGCCGCCCGCCGATCCAACTCCGATTTCAAATCAGAGGTGCTCATCTCCAACTGAATGGTCGCCTTCAGGTAACGACTCCCCTTGGGCTCATTCAGGTTAACAACAAATGGTTCCAATTTATACATATCCCCCACCATGGCATGGGTGTCCTTGGCCACATCGCCGGCCTTGGGTTCCGGTTGAATGGCCTTGGCCTCCTCCACCTGTTTGGCCGCCGAACTGCTGCCGGCCATGTATCCCCCACCAGCTCCCAACAAAAGCGCGACTACCGGGATGATAATCTTCAACAACCCTCCCAGACCGCCCCCACCCGACTCCTTGCCTTCCTTCTCTGCCTCTTCCGCCATGGTCTGATCCCTTCACTCTCGGTTTCAAATGCGTTTCCTGCGGCCACGCTGCTTACCTCTTACGCCCATCTCCTCTCTGCCCACTCCGAAGGAAGAAACCCTTCATCTTCTTCTGTTCACTCCGAAGTTACCCTTCAGCACAGAATCGGCACAGGAACGGCGACCCTTACGGTGCAGAGGATAGCCGGCAAAGCACAGGAATGCAATACCCAAAATCTACATCCTCTCTTTTATCTTGGCAAATATTTCCGGCACGACCCGTTGACGGACAAAACCGGCGGGACTTGCGCCCCGCCGGTTTTGTCTTGTTGTCCACCAGTAAACGGATTTATTTCACAGTAAATTAACCGTGTTATCTACTCAAGAAACTGGTCCTTTTACCTCTTCAGGGAGAGCAACTCCTCCAACATACCATCCACCACCGAAACAATACGCGAGTTGGCCTGGAAACCACGTTGCGTGGCAATCATGCGCACAAACTCACTGGACATGTCCACATTGGACTGCTCCAACGAATAGGCCACGATACTGCCCAAGCGATCCCCTTCCGGCACATTGATATGGGCCGCACCAGAGGCCGTCGTCGCCGCAAACAGGTTGCTGCCCTTTTGCGACAAGGCCGACTCATCATCAAAATCTGCCAGAGTGATCTGACACAACTCCATGGTCCGACTGTTGGTATAGCTGCCGGAGATGATGCCATCACCGCTGATCGAAATTTTATCCAGATTGCCACGGGGGAAACCATTCTGATCCTGTTTGGTGGTGGAAAAACCACCAAACACACTGGTCGTGCTACTGCTATTGCTGGTCGAAGTATCCACATTCCAGGCTGTCAGGGTGGAATCATAGGCCAGATCGCCCTCTTCCTTCAGGACAAAGTCGTTGGTAGAGTCACCTCCAGAGTCCACCGCCTGGCCAAAATCCACCAGGATATCCTGCGAACTCGTGCCGCCTAAAAACTGCACCGTCATCGGTGTCGAGCCTTCCAGCAACAGACGGCCATGGTCATCAAACTCCAACAAACCCGGTGTGTAGGGGGTGGTGGGGGCCGTGCCGCTGGCCGGAACCGAGCCAAAGGTCAACACCTGCAGTCCGGTCTCCCCTTCTGTCACCTCACTGGCCTGCACGGCCGCCTGCCACTGCCAAGTGCTGTCGCCAATCTTGCGAAACTGCACCTCCAGGTTGTGTCCCGCCCCCAACGAATCATACACCCGCACCGAGGTCGAGAAATTATAGGTTGCCGAATCATTTGGATCAAAACTGGCCGCCGGATCAAACACGGTCGCCGAGGTATCCAGATTGACGCCAAAATTGACCAACGTCGTCGCCAAACCGGCATCGCGCTCAAACGGCTTCAAATTGATGTCAATCGGCGTCATGCTCGAACCAATCTCTTTGCCCTGCAGCACCAAACCACCCGGCGTGACCAAGTAACCCTGCTCGTTTTGCCGGAAATTGCCCGCCCGCGTATAGAATGTATCCACCGGCGACCCGGTTGAATCGGTTTTGCCCGCCGCACTCAGATCCTTGACTACAAAAAAGCCACGTCCATCAACCGACAAGTCGGTCACATTGACCGTCGGTGCAAACGAACCCTGTGTCATGTTCTGCTGCACTGCCGCCAAGCCCATACCCGTACCCACCTGATTGGCATTGCCGGAACCGTTGTTACCAACCGTCTGAATCAATACATCCTCAAACGAGGCTTGGCTTGCCTTGAACGCCGTGGTGTTGGAGTTGGCCAAGTTGTTACCAATCACCGTGATCGATTCACTGAAGTTGGTTAATGCGCTGGCGCCCGCATACATCGCTTGTGTAATGGACATGCTGTTCTCCCAAAATGCGTTGGACATGCCGAACCTTGCGGTCCGGCATCGATGCAATTTTCTTTATGATTCTCTATCGATTATCGGGTCACCCCGGTGTATTGTTCAATTCAACCCGTGTCACATCTGTCAACGCAATCAACTGATTGCCCAACTGCAGCATGACCCCGGCAGTACCGGCATTGACCACGCCCGTCACCTGTTGCGACTGCAACGTGCTCAGAGCCGTCTGTCCACCATCGCTCTCCAGCAAAGTCACCGCAAAGCGATAGGCGCCATTGTCTGCCGCAATGCCATCCACGGCCAGATTTTGTTCGCCTGCCGCCACGTTCAGGGCATTCACATTCTTGACCATCTGGCCAGATTGATCGTAAATGCGAATGTTGACGTTACCGGCCTGCGGCATTTGGAAACGTACCGCCGCCGCCCCATCATTCACCGTTGTCTGGTTCCCCGCGCTGATCACCCACTTGCCCATATAGGAAACCGCCTGATTCATGCCGCCACTGCCCTGGGCATCCAGCAGTTTTTGCAACAAGGTATTGCTGCGATTCTGCGCATCCAGACTACTGAACTGGGCCATCTGCGAGGTGAACTGCGTATTGTCCGTCGGGCTCATCGGATCCTGGTACTGCAACTGCGTGGTCAACAATTTTAAAAAATCCAACTGCAATTGATCTGCACTTTTCGCCGTGCTGCTCCCCGACGTGCTCCCAGTGCTACTGGTAGTCGGAATCGTTCCATAAATTGGAGTCGTTCCCATGACCTTCTCTCCTTAACGCCGCGCGATATACCCTGACTGTGAGCGAGCAAACCTGCCGGCAACGGCAAAGATCCATTGACACGCCCTCATTTCTCCGCCGACCGGCCATCCACTCAACCCCGCCGTCGGCCCATTCCAACCATCCTAAACGATGATACTGACACCATCAGCCGCCGAAACCATCGGTCTTTGCAACACCTCAATCGGATCGATGACCCGAATCGTCTCTACACCCAAGCGACCTGAGCCACGGGCCAGCAAATTTTCCCGCTGGGCCTGCTGATCGGCAAAACTCCATTGTGCCGCCGCATATTGATCCTGTTGCCCCTGATCCCCAACCTGCACGACCACCTCACCAAAGCCCATCTCCTGCCGGGCCAACGCCTCACGCAACTGCCCCAACTGCCGATGCAGGAGATCTTTGGTCAACTCCGATTGGGTGGTGATCAACAGGTGTACCTGGTTCTGCCCATCCACACGCAGGCGCAGATCAATGGTGCCCAGATCCTCTGGATCCAGGGTCACGCGCAACTGATCCGTCATGCCGCTGCGCGTCAGCAGACGCATCTTGCCAACCCGATCCATCAACTCATCGGCAAACTGTGGCGACTCCGCCGACAATGGACCGGAACTCCCTGTAGCGCGGCCATTGGCTCCTGCCCGCAACGCAGTTTCCGTTCCCATGCCCGCATCACCCACCGCCTGCAGCTTGCCCAAAACCTCGGCAACCTCCTCCGAGCCACCGGCTCTACTCACGGTACGGGCCTGTATCATCTTTTCTGCCAACAGGGCCATGCTGGCCGTCGGCAACAACGCAGCGGCGGCTTTATTGCCTGCCTCTGCCATCAGGGTCGGAACGGGTGCCCCTTCTCCCGCACCGCTCTGCCCATCCAGACCGAGTAAAGAGAGATGCAACATCAACTCTTCCGGCGTCAGCGCGCCCTGCCCAGATTTGGCACCATGCGCACTCAGCAAACCACCCTCACCAGACTGCGCCAAGCGCTGCAAGCGCGCCAGCACCTGCTCGGAAAGATCCACACCGTGCTCTCCGGCATACTCTTGTCCATCACCTGCTTTGCCGCGTCCGCCGGAACGTTTGGCCTCGCCTGTCGCTCCCTCATCGCCCTCTGCCGCCACCTGAGTGGGCTGCTCCCCCCCGTCCGCAACGGTGGAGGAGTCTTGCGCAGAGAGCGCATCATCCGCCGCTTGTGTGGACTCCGTCTGCGTGGGCTCCTTGCGCTCTGCACTCACCCTGCCTGGGCGCACATCCCCCTCACGGGCTGCCTGCGACGACTCTTTTGCCTCTCTTGCCGACGCACCATTTTCTTTCCTGTCTGCCGCCGCAACGCGACTACGCTCGACGCGACTATTCTCCGCGTGCCCGCTTGCCCCCCTGCTCAGGGATGCTCTACTGCTCCCACTCCTGTTACTCAGCAACTGCCCCAACGTCGCATCAAACGACGCCGCGCCTCCTTGCCCGGAGGTGGACGTATTCGACAACCTGCTCAACACCGCCATCCAGTCAACCGCCGGCGAAGGCGATGACGCAGTGACACTTGTAGGAGTCATCGGCACATTCCTCAATCGTGAACAAAGCCATACCACTATCGGTTCACTACTGGGCAAAGCAACCGACATGCCACAATTCAAATATATGTATTTTATTGGTTTTTATGGATTTACGGCAGGGAATGCCCGCAGAACAAGGAAAGAAACGCCGGGCAGGGGCGGCAGTTTCTGCCCCCTGCCCGTTTTTGCCCGCCGATCACGCAGCGGCAAGAATTTCAGCCACCAACTCTTGAATGATTTCGGCAACCGGTTGAATCGCTTTGACCATCCCGACACTCTGCCCAGCCATCACGGAACCCTGTTCCACATCGCCATCGATGGCGGCACGACGCAGGGCACCCACCCAGAAATGTTCCAATTCCAGCAGGGCATCCTTGCGCTCTTTGCGTCCAGCCTTGACCTCTTCGATCAACGCCAACTGTTTTTGATTGAAAAGAGCCGTGCCCTTATTGACCAAAGCACGCACGGGGATGACGGGCAAGACGGGATCAAATTGAGCCGTGACCACGGCATCCCGCGCCTGGGCCCGCAAGAAGGCCTGTTTGAAATTGTCGTGGGCGATGCATTCGCTGGCACAGACAAAGCGGGTACCCAACTGACACCCGGCTGCCCCCATGGCCACCAGGCTGGCCACCATACGTCCACTGCCGATGCCACCGGCAACAAATACCGGTACAGAGGTGACATGGTACAAAATTTCCTGGACCAGGATATTGGTTGAAACTGGCCCCACATGCCCCCCGGCTTCATGTCCCTCGATGATCAGCGCATCGGCCCCACGCCGGATCAAGCGTTGCCCCAGGGCCAGAGAGGGGGCAAAAACCACCACCTTGACCCCGGCATCTTTCAAGGCACGCATGGTCTCCTGTTCGGGCAAGCCGCCGGCCAGAATACAGTGCGTCACCCCCTCTTCTGCCACCATCTGTACCAGCGCTGCCAGTTCTGGATGCATGGTGATCAGGTTGACCCCAAAGGGTTCGGCTGTCCGTTCCCGCGTGGCGCGAATCTCGCTACGCAGCAGTTCCACCGGCATCCCCCCCCCAGCCAACACGCCAAAGCCGCCGGCATTGGAGATGGCAGAGACCAAATGCCGCTCCGATAACCAGGACATGGCGCCACCCAATACGGCATGCCGCACCCCCAAAAAGGCACATCCCCGCTGCCATGATTCCCATTTTGACTGCTGACTCATCTCCAGATCCTCCCCAAAAGCAAAGACCGGGCAAAAGCCCGGTCACTGACTGCACGACAGCAAAGGTAAAGACGATCCACTCAAGCGGCCTCAGCCTCTTCATCCACATCCAGAAGATCATCGGCCAGTACCCCCTCGCCCACGCCCATATCCCGTGGCCGGGTGCGCCGCGAATCCGGTACCAGACAGACTTTCAGACGATCCTCCAGACGATTGAGCGCCCATTTCGGATCGATATTGACCAGCGAGCAGATCCAATTGAACGACCCAGGTTCCATCGATGTGGAATGAAACCATTTTTTCAGGGTGCGATAGTCATAACGAAAAACAGGATCTTCCATGATGGCTGGATCCTGGCGATACCGCTCCAGCGCCACCAGATCACGAACCGCACGATCCATCACCGCCATCCACAAGTGGGTATCGTTATTATCGCAAACTGCATCGCTGATCACTTCCGAAACCATTGATTTCTTCATAAGAACGCTCAACCTCTCACGTAGTTAAGGTGTTCCGGCCTGGGCGGGCCTTTATTCATCCGTATTTCGATTTACGCAGTCTATCATCCAGCAACAACCGTTTCTTTGAGACTCCTTTGGTTGCACCGCCCATGCGAGCCATTCGGGCGCAAAACATCATGGAACGCTGATGCTGCCCGATTTTCCTACCCCCCCAACGAAATAAAACTTATGTCAAGCAAATCGACTCTCAGACATGCACAACGGCCATTTCTACAACAATAAACCGACATAGATGGCAAGCCTACCGGACCATGTTGGACCATGCTTGCTTAAGCCAGGGCCATCATTGACCTCACCCTCTCAAGTGCGAAGAGCAATGTAGCAAATTGTATCAGGAAATGGTACAAAAAAATGCGGCAGCACAGCAAAAAATCATCCCCCCAGACAATCCTTGCTTAAGTCACTGTTATCCCAATAAAACATCCAACAAACTGCCAACATGACACTCCGCTGCGAATCGTCGTTGACATCTCGATATTAATAGCTATCCTTGTGCCCTATTGTTTCGATTCATCTTGATGGATGATTTTATAAGGAGTGACTGAACATGTCCGGCACCATTTCCATTGCGCGCACCGATCAGGAAACCACCATCAGCATCAAAGGGCGCTTCAACTTTGAGATGCATTCCCAATTTCGCTCCGCCTACCAGGAAGAGACGGTCGATAAAAGCCGCAGTCGCCGCTTTGTCATTGATCTGACCGGTACTGAATACATCGACTCGTCCGCGTTGGGCATGTTGTTGCTGCTCCGCGAAGAGGCTGGTACCACGGATGCCGACATTGAGATTGCCAACGCCCGTCCGGAGATTCGGAAAATTTTGGAGACTGCCAACTTTCAGCGCCTGTTCAAAATCACCTGATCTCTTTGAACGTCCAAGGTGCTCCTCGGCACATGAAAATTCTGATCGTTGACGATGACCGGATCAACAGCACCATCCTCCACCGCCTCCTGAGCCGCGAAGGACACCACGTCTTCTCTGCGGAAGATGGCCAGGCGGGGGTAGAGATGTTTGACAGCGAGCGACCGGAACTGGTCTTGATGGACATCCGCATGCCGCGCATGAACGGTTATGAGGCGGCGCGTGAAATCAAGCGTCTCAGTTCCGATCGTTTCGTGCCGATCATTTTCCTGACTGCCGTCACTGACGAAGAGGGGTTGGTGCAGTGCATTGAGTCTGGGGGGGATGATTTTCTCACCAAGCCGTTCAATCGCACGCTGTTGCAGGCCAAGATTGAGGCCATGGAGCGGATTCGGCGTCTTCATACTGAGTTGCACAATCAGAAGGAGGAGTTGGAGCGCCATCAGGAGCGTGTTCAGCAAGAGCTTGACATTAGTCAGCATCTTTTCTCCAATATTGTGCGTGCTGGCAATCTGCTGGATGCGCCGTGTTTGCGCCATATTTCCCGGCCCATGTCGCAGTTTAACGGTGATCTTTTGGTAGCCAGTTACAACCCGGCGGGTGGTTTGCACATCATGTTGGGTGATTTTACCGGACATGGGCTTTCGGCTGCGGTTGGGGCCATGCCTCTTTCCGAAATTTTCTATGGCATGACGGCGCAGGGTTATTCCATTGGCGATATTGCGGATGAGATGAACGCCAAGTTGCTTTCCATCATGCCCACGCGCATGTTTTGTGCGGCCTGTTTGCTGGAGGTAGACATTCGCCAGCAGAGTTTGATGGTTTGGAATGGGGGGTTGCCGGATATTTTGTTGGTGGATGGGGTAGGGAATCTGCAGCAGCGGATCTCTTCCTATCATTTGCCTTTAGGGATTCGTCCTTTCAATCCGGACGACCGCAAGGTCAGCATTTTTGAGTTGCGCACGGATACGCGTATTTTTCTTTATTCGGATGGTTTGACTGAGGCCACGCGCCACGACAATCTCATGTATGGCAGTGAGCGTCTTGAGCAGCATTTTGAGGGGCGTTTATTGCCGGAGACGCTTTTTGACGCCATTATTGCGGATTTGGATGGTTTTCGTGCTGGGGCGCAGCAGAGTGATGACATCACCCTTTTGGAGATCAACTGTGCCCGTGCCCATGAAGAACCGGTCAGTGATTCGGTTGCCCATGCCCGCAAGAAATTTATTCCCCCCACCAACTGGAGTCTTTCATTTTTCTTCAGTCCTCAGTTGCTGCAGACGGTTGACCCTCTACCGGCCATTGTCAATTCGGTCATGAATTTGCAGGCTCCGGCTGGGCATCGGGAGCGCATTTACACCACGTTGGCGGAGCTATTTTCCAATGCTCTGGACCATGGTTTGCTGGGGTTGGACACACGCACCAAGCAGACGCCGGAGGGGTTCATGCGTTACTACACGCAGCGTGAGGAGCGTTTGGCGGCGTTGGATCATGGTTTTATTCGCCTGGAACTGACCCATATTCCGCAGTATGATGAGAAACAACAAAAAATTGGCGGCGAAATGCATATCCGTCTTGAGGATGGTGGGCCTGGTTTTGACCACCAGCATGTTCACTCCACGCTGGATGGCAATTTGGGTCATGGGGGGCGGGGGATTGCGCTGGTACGTTCTCTGTGCACAAAATTGTCCTATAACGAAGCGGGTAATTGTGCGGATGTTGTTTATCGCTGGACAATATAATAATATGCCGGTTTGACGTGCGGTAACATCCGCAAATTCTCTGCCCCATTTTGAACGAATAGGCGAGTCACCAGAATGGAAACACCCGATCCGATCAGCAGCAAAGCCAGGGAATTTTTTACCAATTATTGTCTTTCTCTTTCTGAAGAGCTCAACACTCTGACCACCAGTTCGGTCACCTGCACGCTCAGTGATTGTGGCATGCTGCGTGGGGCGGAGGAGTTGGCACCTCTTTTTGCTGCAGAGCGCAGTGTTGCGCGGGGTGAGGAGGATTCCAGCGGGCTGGGTGATTTGCATTTGGTTTTCGACACCAACCTGTCCATCGCTTTGGCTGGGTTGATGATGATGACCAACGAGGAGGCCATCCGCGCCAAGTTGGATAGTCGCGATTATGACGAGGAGACGCACGAGGGGTTTCGTGAGGTTGCCACGCAAATTTTTGCGGCTCTCAACCGTTTGTTGGAGTCCACGGTTCCGGATGGGGGGCATCTTTTTCTGGCCACTGTGCGCAAGACGGAGGCGGAAACGATGCCGCCTTCTGTGTCTGCGGACACCACGTATTTGCTGGCCAGTTTAGAGATCACGGTTGCTGAATTTGGTGCATTCATGGCGCATTGGCTGGTTTCGCGGCGTTTTGCGGCGGCCATGATCGGCATTCCCATCCCTGGTTCTCCGAAAGAGATGGCTTTGGCGGCTGGTGTCAGTGAGGAAGAGATGTTGGAGGAAGAGGAGGCTGAGTTGCCGCATACGGCCCCTGGTGAGTTATTGGCGCCGCAGGTGGTGGGCAGTGTACGGTTGGTGATGACGGAGACACCATTCTCTCTCAAGGATGAGGAGAAGGTCATGCGTGGGATTACGGCCATCACGCAGGATGGGTACCGTTATATTGGCATTGAGCAGAAGGGGGCGTTGATTCGCGTTCTCAGTCAGAGTGATATTTATCAGGTCATGGGTCCATTTTATGGTGCAGGACCGGTGACGCCGCGTGACAAGGCGTTGTATGGTTTACCGATTGGCAAGTTTCACACGCAGCAGCAGTTGGTGAAGATTTCTGTTAACGGGACCATCAACGAAGCGGCTGATCTGATGCAGCGTCACAAGTTGCACGCTCTGCCTGTGGTGAGTGGTCGTGGAACTTTGCGTGGTTTTGTCCCCATCCATGCGGTTGTTGATTATTTTCGGCGTATGGGTAAAAAATAGCTGCGTCTGGTTGTCCAGCGCCCGACACTCCAAAATGATTGTGGGTCCAGGGGGGTCACCCCCCTGGCGGGTCCAGGGCAGAGCCCTGGGAATTTTTCTTTTGATTTTAATCTTTTAGCCTTTTAGCCTTGTTTTTTGGCGCGCTTTTTACGATAAGCCGATGCGTCTTTTGCATCGGCTTAAGCGCCAACCCAAACACCCTCCCAATGGGTTTTCCCCGTCGGTAACTTACAACAACACGGTTAAAGTCGGGCTCCGCCCTCCCAAGGAGTGCCCCTGCGGGGCACAGATTTGGGCGCGCTGCGCAGATTTGGCTGCGCCAAATCTGCTTCGGTAAAAGCGCGCCATTACAAGCAAGGGCTCCGCCCTTGCAACCCGGCAGGGGCGATGATCGCCCCTGCACCCCGCATTAGTTTATGTGAGTAGTTTTGTTTTCTTTGTGTGACTCGACTGACTCAAGACGACGACCGCCCATCCGTCACATAGGGGTTCTCACTGGTGCTGGCCCGAAACCAAATACGAATCGGTACCCCAACAAAACGAAAATGATCCCGTAACTGGTTCTCCAAATACCGCCGATAGGTCTCATGCACCGCAATCTCACGATTGGTGAATAATACCACCGTCGGCGGATTGATCGATACCTGCGTGGCATAGCGAATCTTCACCACACGCCCCCCCTGACGCGGCGGCGGATGCTGCGCCGTCACCTCCATCAACCAACGGTTCAACGCCCCAGTCGAAATACGTAAACGGTTCGATTGCCACACCTGATGGGCCGCCGGCAACAACGCACCAACCCCCATGCCACTCTTCGCCGAAACAAACACAATCGGCGCATGCGTCAACTGCGGCAAAGCCAAATGCAACTGCTCCTGCACCTGCTTCTTGCTGCCCCCACCACGCCGCTCACGGGTGCTACTCCAACCCCAACGCCCCTCCTCCAACTGGTTGATGGCATCCCACTTGTTGACCGCCAAAATCAAACCACACCCCGCCTCCGTGGCCAAATTGGCAACCCGCCGATCCTGGTCAGTAATCCCACGTAAAGCGTCCAACAAAAGAATGGCTACCTGCGCCCGCTCCATGGCCCGCATGGCCGCTAAAACCGAATATTTTTCAATACGCAAGGAAATGCGACTCTTTTTGCGAATCCCGGCAGTATCCACCAAAATAAAACGACGCCCCTCCCCATCCTCTACCGGCAGATCAATGGCATCCCGCGTCGTGCCAGGCTGGTCGGAAACCACCAAACGCGACTCACCCACAATACGGTTGATCAACGTGCTCTTGCCCGCATTGGGACACCCCACCACGGCAACCCGAATCTCGCCATCATCCGCCCGAACCCCCTCCATCACCGTCGCAGCACGCGGCAAAATAATCCCCCGCGCCTGCAACAACGCCAGAAGATCATCCGCCAGCCCATCCATGCCCACACCATGTACCGCCGAAATACCCAACAACGGATACAATCCCAAACGGTGAAACTCACCCACCATCTCCTGGCCGTTGCGCCCCTCCGCCTTGTTGACCGCACAAATCACCGGCTTGCCAGAACGACGCAATAACTCCGCCACCACCCAATCATCCGCCAACGGACCCGATTGCGCATCCGTGACAAAAATAATGGCCTCCGCCTCCTCAATGGCAACCATGGTCTGCTCCCGCATCCCCTGTACCACCGCCTCCGGCGATTCAGCCTCAAAACCACCCGTGTCCACTACCCGGAAAGAACGCCCCTCCAAAAATGCCGTGCCATACTGCCGATCACGGGTCAAACCCGGCGTGTCATCCACCAACGCCGCGCGACTGCGCGTCAAGCGATTAAAAAGAGAAGATTTGCCAACATTTGGACGACCAACCAAGGCCACCAACGGCAAGACCGGAATTACTTCAGGCTCAGAAATCATACCGCATCAAATTCCCGTCATTACTCCAGAGAAACAAACGATCATCCAGCAAAACCGGATCCGCCAAAATGGCATCGCCCAGACGATCCATACCAATCACCCGTCCCGAACTGCTGTCCAAAGCCAACAAACGACCCCGATCATCGGCTACCACCACCTTGTTGCCCAAAGAGACCGGCGCCGACAGCAAACCATCACTGACCCGCGTCCGCCACAACTCCAACCCCTCCCCGGCACTCAAAGCCACGACATACCCATCCATGTCGCTGAAATAAAGCTGCCGATTGCCCAACCATGGCCGCCGTACCGCCGACATTTTGTGCTCCCAAATGCGCGCCCCGTTGCGCGGCAATAAGGCAACCGCCCGCCCCTGATGGTTGACCGCATACAACTTTCTGCCACCCGCCATGGGCCCCTCATCCCGACCAACCACGACGCTGGCCTTGATCCCCTGCAATAGATCCAACTCACTGCGGCCACCACTGACCGAAAGATTCTCCGTCCACAGCACATTGCCGCTCTCCAAATGCAGCGTAAACAGATCCCCAGACGAATACCCCACAAAAACCACCGGTCCCTCAATGACCGGAGTGGCCGCCCCCTGCACCACCAACGCCTCCGGCGGTGTGGAATGTTTCCACATCCGCTTGCCATCCGTCGCATTCAAGGCATAAGTCTGATTGTCCAGCGTCATAAAAACCACCCGGCCACCCCCCACCGCCGGAGCCGAAGCGATTGGAGAAAAACCACCCGTGCGCCACAAGACCTCGCCCGTATCCCGCGACAACGCCACCATCTCACCCGTGCGCGTCCCGGCAAATACCCGACGCTCGTCAACCGCTACCCCACCCGTGACCTGCTCACCAATGGTCACCTCCCACAAGCTCCGACCACTCTCCCGACTAACCCGTACCACCCGACCCTGATAAGTCCCCACAAAAACATCCTCACCCGTCACCACAATCTGGCCCGGATGCTGGCGAAACTTACCCGCCGAACGGGCAACCGACTCTTTCCATATACGCGTCAAACCCGTCGATTCCCGCACCTGCGGCTCCACAAAAGCCGGTATGCCTGTCACATCCTTGCTGGCACTGCTCTTCTCTGGACCATCCTTGAAAGGGTTCAAGTTGCTGATCGTCGAACAACCACTGACCAACAGCAACAACAGGACACCACCGATCGTCTGCCACAGTCTCATTTTTTCTCCTCCCCACTACCCATCCGTTCCAACCGGCTTTCCAAACGGGCCCGCAAACTGCCTCCCTCCGTACTCGCCGCCCGCGCTTCCCGATAATGGGCTGCCGCCGCCTGCAGATCACCCCGCTGCGCCGCCAACACACCCCGCAACTCCAAAGCATGACCACGATAAGGCGACTGACTCTCCATGCGCTGCAAATATCCCTCCGCCTTACCGCTCTCGCTCGCCGTCAGATAGGCCGCATTCAACAACGCCAAATCCCGCAACAACGCAAGATCCGCCGCCTTGATCACCACCTCCAACTGCTGCAACGCCGCCTCCGCCTTGCCCGCCGTCGCCAGCGCCTTGGCCTGCAACAAATGACCAAATAGACCATAGGCATGCCCGGAATGGTGCTGCAGCAACAGTTGCAACTGCCGCTCCGCACCCTCCACATCCCCCTTGGCATACAGATCCTGCACCACCAGAAAATAGTCCGATGCAGCCTGATTCTGCCTAGTGCGATAATCCTGCCAACCCACATAGGCAAACAGCGCAGCAAAAAAGGATACAAAACCGGCAATCACCCACCGGCGGTTGGCAACCCACCACTTCTGCACCCGATCCGCTTCCAGTTGCTCATCCACCTGCTCGAAAATATCTTGCATCACCTCTCCTTTGCTGCCCGCTTCAACGCAACGCCCCCAAAACCGCCGCCACCTCTTCCCACGGCAACAGGCGCTGCCCACCATCCCGCATATCCTTGACCAACACTGCCCGCTCCGCCAACTCCCGCTCCGCCAAAATCAATACCTGGGACGCCGCCGCCCGATCCGCCCGCCGCAACTGCGCCTTCAATGAGCCACCCAACCAATCCATCTGTAACGGCACACCCGCCGCACGCCACTCTTCCGCCAACAACAGAGCCTGCCGAGTGGCCGCATCACCCACCGCTACCAGATAATTGCCGACCTGCCCACTCTTGCCCGCCCGCTTGCCCTCCAGCAACAACGCCAGACGCTCCATCCCCATGGCAAAACCAATGGCCGGAACCGCCTGCCCACCCATCTCGGCCACCAAACCATCATAACGGCCCCCCGCCGCCACCGCATTCTGCGCCCCCAAGGCCGTCGTGGTCACCTCAAAAGCCGTGCGCGTGTAATAATCCAAACCACGTACCATCAGCGGATTGACCGTGTAAGGCAGACCCATGCCGTCCAAAAGCGCCTGCAACCCGCTAAAATGGTCGGCACACCCCACACACAAGGCATCCTTCATGGCCGGGGCCTGCCGGGCAATGGCCCGACACCCCTCATTCTTGCAATCCAAAATCCGCAACGGATTGCGCTGCAGACGCTGCCGACAGTTGTCACACAACTGCTCCTGCCGTGCCTGCAAAAAGGCAAACAACCCCTCCCGATAGGGCGCACGACAGGTGCCGCACCCCAGCGAGTTGATCTCCAAGGTCAGCGAATCATCAATCTGCAGCGTGCGCAACAGCCGCAAAATCATGGCCATCATCTCGGCATCCGCCAACGGCCCTTCCGCCCCAAACAGCTCACAGCCCATCTGATGAAATTGCCGGTAGCGCCCCTTCTGCGGTCGCTCATAACGAAACATCGGTCCCATGTAATAGACCGCCCACGGCAACGAACGGTGCAAATTGTTCTCGATGAAGGAACGCACCACCGAGGCCGTCCCTTCCGGTCGCAAACTGAGCGAATCTCCACCACGGTCGCTGAAGGTGTACATCTCCTTCTCGACAATATCACTGGTGGCCCCCACCGCCCTGGCAAAAAGCTCCGTCTTTTCAAACAGAGGGGTACGAATTTCCCGATAACCGTAGGCGGTAAAAATCTGCCGGGCACTCTGCTCCAAAGCGTGCCAGACCACCATCTCCTCCGGTAAAATATCCCTGACTCCGCGTACCGTTGTGATCGTCATCCCTACCCCATCTCAGCAACAAAACAGATCCGCAGCCTGTGGCTGCCCCATCACCCACTATCCCGCCGCTTGACCGGTCGTCACCGCCTCGGCCCGCAGCGCTGCCGCCGCCTGCTCCACCTCGGCCACCAACCGTTCCAACGCCTCCGCATCGCTCACCTTGCCCACCGGCGCCCCATGCCGATACAGCAAATTGCCCCCCTCACCGCCCACCAAACCCACCATGCTCTCCCGCGCCTCGCCCGGTCCGTTGACCACGCAGCCCATTACCGAAACCCGCACCGGCTCGCGAATATGGGCCAGACGCTCCTCCAAACGGGCCACCACCTCGATCACCGGCAGACTCTGCCGGGCACAGGTCGGGCAGGAGACGATGTTCACCCCCCGATTGCGCAACCCCAACGCCTTGAGGATGGCAAAACCAACCCGAACCTCCTGCACCGGATCCGCCGACAACGATACCCGCAAGGTATCGCCCAGACCATCGGCCAGCAACAACCCCAAACCAATCGAAGATTTGACCGTACCGCTCAGCAATCCGCCCGCCTCGGTGATGCCCAAATGGAGTGGATAAGCCACCTGCTGCGCCAACAAACGATAGGCCGCCACCGTCATCCCCACCTGACTGGCCTTCAGGCTGACCTTGATCTCTGGATAGTCCAAATCTTCCAAAATACGAATATGGTGCAGCGCCGAATCGACCATCGCCTCGGCACAAGGTTCACCGTAACGGGCCAAAAGATCTTTTTCCAGCGAACCGGCATTCACCCCGATCCGAATGGGAACATGGCGCTCCCGTGCCGCTTGGACCACCTCTGCCACCCGTTGCCGGGAACCGATATTGCCCGGATTGATGCGCAGCCCGTCGATCCCCTGCTGCAGGGCCAGCACAGCCAAGCGGTAGTCGAAATGAATATCGGCAATCAAGGGCACCGTCACCTGCTGCCGAATCGCCCCCACCGCCAACGCAGACGCGCTGTCTGGACAGGATAAACGGACCATGTCCGCCCCCGCCTCGGCCAGAGCCTGAATCTGGGCCACCGTGGCGTCAACCTGTCGGGTATCGGTGTTGGTCATCGATTGCACACTGATGGGTGCCCCGCCCCCTACCTGCACAGCCCCCACCCGTACCGGGCGCGTGGTCCGCCGTGGCGCCGTTAGGGCACTCTCCTTCATGGTTTCACCCGCTTCAACAGGGCCTCCGGTGTCAGATCGACATCGCCAACCTCCGCCCCCGCCGCCCCCAGGTAGGGCAGATCCCGCTGGCCGACACGCACCCGCACCGCCGCCGCATTGCCCAATGTGGCCTTGAAATGGCCCCCCTTGGGCAGGCGGAAAATATGGTTGGGCTGCATCACCATATCCTTGACGATCTGCCCCTTGTCATCCTGAATCTGCACCCAGACCATCTCGCTGGCCAACAGGGAGACCGACTGCTCCGAGTCTGCCTGCAAATCCGCCGGACCATTCACCTTCTCCTGATAACGACCGCGAATGATCGTCGAAGGGTCGCCACTCTCCTGTGGCACCGGCTTGCGTGGCGTCTCCACCACCTTGGGCGCCTCCACCACCTTGGCCGGTTCAGCAACCTTGGGCGCCGCAACCGTTTTGGGCAACTCAACCGTTTTGGCGGGTTCTACCACCTTGGGCGGCTCAACCGCTTTGGGGGGCTCTGCAGTTTTAACGGGGTCTGGCGGCTTGATCACCTCCACCACCTTTGCTGTCCCCGTCGGCTTCGGTGGGGCTGCCAGTGGCATGACCGGCAGCGCCACCGAACGACTCTCACCCGCAGCACGATCACTCTCACCACTTGGCAGCAAACGCTGGAACCACTCTTTGAAGCGCTGCATCGTCCCTGGCGCTGCTTCTCCTCCACCCGGTGCAGTCGTTGCCTCCTCTGCCTGCCCCAGTCGGGCCGTCGCGTTGCCACCTTTGCCAGGCGCACTCCCTTCCGCTGTCCCTTCTTCCTCCTCCTCTTCCTCCTCACCGACCCCGGACTGCTCAAAGAAACGCTCCAGCATATCCTCAGCAAAGTTATCCTTTTCGTTGCCATCGTGCAGCACTGGATCCGGTTGATCCGCATGGCTGCGTGCTGCCCCTGCCGGCAGCGAATCGGCACGCATCGGTTGGGTGGTGGGCAACTGCGGCGGCTTCAACGAGGCCGAAAAGGGGGCAATATAATTTTCATACACATAAAACAGCATCAACAGAGTCAACACCCCACCCAGGACCAAAATGACCGCTGGCCGATGGCGTGAGGCGGTCGGTGCTGGCACAAAACGGGTGCTGAGGGTACCTTCGTTCTCGGAACTCTCCAGATAGCGTTCAATCAGCGCCCGGTCCGGCAACTCCAGAGTTTCGGCATACAACCGCAAAAAACCGGCAACGAAGGTCATGCCAGGAAGTTTTTCAACCTCACCGGCCTCCAACGCCAGCAGATAGACATCACGAATGCGGGTACGACGGGCAATCTCAGCGATGCTCAACCCTTGCCGTTCTCGCGCCTGACGCAGAAAAACGCCCACCTGGGCGGCACTGGGCGGTGCGGCAGGACCGGACTCCGCCGCCCCTTGCGCCACCGTCGCTGCAAAGGAGTCTTCCCGCACATGGTTACCACGCCCAGATCGTGATCGCGACCCTTTTTTGAACACATTCATCACTTTTCATCCAATAACGCCCTGCGTTGCGCCGCCCGCTGCGCCCATTCACTGCCGGGAGATAAAGCCTGTATCCGAGACAACCAGGTGTGCAATTCCAACCGCTCTTGTCCTGTCACCCCATCCAGCAATCTGCCCGCCCCCTTGCCTGACCAGCGATAACTTTCCACCAATCTTTGCAACACCTCAACCTGGTCTGGATAGGCCGCCAGAGCTTGACGCAACTGTTGCCGTTCCAGGTCGGCGCGCCCCATCTGCCGGTAGCTTTCTGCCAAGGCCAAACGGGCCGCCAAAAAATGGGGTCGTATGGCCAGCGCGCGCAGCAGCAAGTCCAGGTATTTTTGCTCCTCCTCGCCGCGCTGCCGGGCCAGCAAGGCCAGGTTGTAATAGACATCTTCCGGTGCCCGCAGAGCCGGATCTGCCAACGCCCGTTGCAGGGCCGCACCGGCCTGTTCCAGCAGACGGCGACACCCCTCCTCTGACGTTCCATTCTGACAGGTAAGCGCATGCACCCGCAGACAGGCCACCCCCAGGTTATTGTTCAATTCTCCCCCAGCAGGTTGCAGGCGTTGTGCCGCCTGCAAGCTTTCCAGCGCCTGCAACGGTCTGTCGACCCGATCATAGGCCAGCCCCAGCAGGGTCAACACCTCCACCTGATGCGGTTGCAACTGTTGTGCCCGTTGCAGGGAGAACAGCGCCATCTCTGCATTGCCGCGCTGCAGGTAGGCCCGCCCCTTGTCCAGCAGCATCGCCACCTCCCGTTCGCCACCCTCGTCTCGCCCGGTCGTACAGGCACCCAGCAGCAGCACCGCCATCCAGAGCAGCCTGATTCCGGGCCATGGTTTCATTGGACGGAAAAACCGTTGGTCAAGGGATAACGGCGATCCTTGCCAAAAGCCCGTTGGGTAATCCGCACTCCAGGTGGTGCCTGGCGTCGTTTATACTCGTTGCGGTCCACCCGCTCGATCACCTGCCGCGCTGTTTGCCGGTCGATGCCTGCGGCGACCATCTCCTCCAGACTTTGTTCCTGTTCCACGTAGCGTTCCAGAATATCGTCCAACACCGGATAGGGCGGCAAGGAGTCCGAATCTTTCTGGTTGGGGCGCAACTCTGCGGTCGGGGCTCTGGTCAACACCCGTTCCGGGATGGGTGGTTCTTCCCCGCGCATGATTGCCCACTGGTTGCGGGCGCTTGCCAACCGATAGACCATCCCCTTGAGGAGATCCTTGAGAACCGAATAGCCGCCTGCCATGTCGCCGTACAGCGTGGCGTACCCCACGCTCATTTCGCTTTTGTTGCCGGTGGTGATCAACAGTTTATGCCGTTTGTTGGCCACAGCCATCAGCAGGGTAGCGCGGATACGGGGTTGCAGATTTTCATCGGTCACATCTTCGCCCGCAGTCGTACTCTGTTCGGCTTGCCATAACGGTGCCAGTTGTTGGCGGAACTGTGTGAACAGCCCATCGATGGCCACCTCCGACAGGCGCACGCCCAAAATCCTGGCCTCTGCGGCGGCATCTTCCAGACTTTCCGGGGCAGTAAAGCGGGAGGGCATCATCAGCGCTTCCACCCGCTCTGCCCCCAGGGTATCGGCACAAATCACTGCCGTCAAAGCCGAATCGATACCACCCGACAGGCCCAGCACTACGCCAGAAAAGCCATTTTTTGTGACATAATCGCGCAATCCCAGACACAGCGCCTGATAAATTTCCTCTTCCGGCGTCAACGGGGCACTCTCTTCCACGCCGGTCACGGCCTGCAGCCATACCGGGGCCTCGGTGCGCGGGCCAACGCGCAGAAGGCGCACATCTTCGGCAAAGGGACGGCAACGCAGCAGACGTTGCAGTGTTCCATGGCCATCCCGGCCCATCACGAAGGAGCCGCCATCGAAGACCAGTTCATCCTGGCCGCCGACCTGATTGACATAGACCACAGGGATACCATACTCCTCGATCCGTTGCTGGATCACCCTTTCGCGTTCGTTTTGTTTTTGCAGATGATAGGGGGAGGCGTTCAGGTTGATGATCAATCCTGCCCCTTCGGCGGCCAAGCGGGCCAGAGGGTCGCCTGTATGCCACATATCCTCGCAAATGGTGATGCCCAGCATTACCCCGCGATAGGGAAAGGTTTTTACCCGTTCCCCGGGGATAAAATAGCGCTGTTCATCGAAGACGCCGTAATTGGGCAGGCGCCATTTGGCGGCATAGCCGACCTCCTGTCCGGCCCAGGTAAAGACACCGGCGTTAAACAACCCTTCCCCCCCGTGCCGGACTGTGCCATAAATCACATCGATACCGATGGTGGTCAATTCCTGGTGCAACTGCTGTTCTGTTTCGGCCAAACGTTGCAAAAAGAGTGGCTTGTGCAACAAATCCTCTGGGGGATAGCCGGTCAGGACCAGTTCGGGAAAGACAACCAGCGCCGCCCCGGCTGCCTGTGCTGCCCGAACGTGACGCAACATCATGCGCATGTTCTCTTGCAATGCGCCGACATGGGGGTTGACTTGGGCTATCGCCAGGATAAATTCCATCGGAGTAACGGTCACCAGGGTTGTTGGAATAACGCGCACGATGATCGCCTCATCGGCAATCCACGTCGTGCCGAGTATATCCTCCCGGATCACAAACGAAAAGGTTCGCTCATGAATATTCGCCGTTGGGTACGGCCCGAGGTGCTGGCCATGGCCGGTTATCAGCCTGGTGAACAGCCGGATGGCGCCCGTCCTTTGATTAAACTGAACACCAACGAAAACCCTTATGATGCGCCGCCTGCGGTTCTGCAGGCGTTGACGGAGGTTGATTGCAGCCGTTTGCGTCTTTATCCAGAACCCTCTTCCCGTCCGGTACGGGAGGCGGCGGCGGCGGCGTATGGTCTGCGGCCTGAGCAGATTTTGGTAGGCAACGGTTCGGATGATCTGCTCACCATTTTGATGCGCACCTTTGTGGCACCTGGTGCGACTGTTTGTGTGCCCGAACCCACCTACTCTTTGTATCACAGTTTGTGTCAGCTTCAGGGGGGACATTTTGTTGGCATTCCCTGGCACGATGGCTGGCAACTGCCGTTATCGGCGTTGTTGGCGCAGCAGGCGGCCCTGCTGATTCTGGCCCGTCCCAACGCGCCTTCCGGGCATGTGGTACCGTTGCAGCAGGTTGCCGCACTCTGTCAACAGAGCCCTGGCATTGTGGTGTTGGACGAAGCCTATGTGGACTTTGCCGATGATAACGGGCTTGCCCTGCTGCACACCGAGGAAAATCTGGTCATTATTCGCACTTTTTCCAAGTCCATGGCGTTGGCGGGTTTGCGCATTGGTCTGGCCTTTGCCAGCCCGGCTCTGATTGAGCAGATGCACAAGGTCCGCGACTCTTACAATGTCAACCGTTTGTCACAACTGGCGGCTGTGGCTGCCTTGGGCAATCTGGCCGCCTATCAACCCAGTTTGCAGGCCATCCGGCAGCAGCGGCAACGGCTTAGCAGCGCTCTGCGGCAGCGTGGTTTCCAGGTACCCGACAGTCAGGCCAACTTTGTCCTGGCCACTGTGCCACCTGGTCCACGTTCCGGGGCTGACTGGCTGGCTACTTTGCGGCAGGAGGGGATTCTGGTGCGTTATTTTGGCAGCGATCCGGCGTTGCGCCAGCAGTTGCGCATTACCATCGGCACCCCTGAGGAGATGCAACAATTGCTTGCCGCCATTGATCGTTTACTTGCATAGAGGAGAGAGCATGCCAACCATCACCCTGCCCCTGATCAAGGGCCATGGCACCCGCAACGATTTTATCATCCTGGATGAATGTCGGGGTGAGCGCATCCCGGAGGCGTTCAAGGGCGCCTGCACCCGTCTGCTGTGTGATCGCCAGGGTGGCATTGGAGCTGACGGGGTCGTTTATCTCTCTGCGGTCACCCCGCAGCAGCCCCGCATGCGCTTTTTCAACCCGGATGGCAGCGAGGCAGAGATGTGTGGCAACGGCATTCGCTGTGCGGCGCGGGCGGCGTTTGCGGGCGACTTTGCCGGTATTGATCCGTTGTTGTTCCACACGCTGGGGGGCATTTTCAAGACGGAAAATTTTTATTCTTCGGAGCACCAACTGCACTTTGTGCGGGTGAGCACGGCGCCGCTTTCGACCAATCCGAGTCAGATTTTGCGCAGTGGCAGCAGCACACCGTTCCTGAACCAGTCCGTATTGGTTGGGGAACAGAGTATTATTGGCACCATTCTTTCGGTGGGCAATCCGCATTTGATTGTCACTGTCCCGGCGCTTGGGCAGGTTGATCTGATGGGGTTGGGTCATGCTTTGGAGCAGCATCCGATGTTCAGCAATCGCGCCAATGTCAGTTTTGTACAGATCATCGATCGGCGCACGGTATTGGTACAGACCTATGAGCGTGGGGCTGGTTTGACTCTCTCCTGTGGCACCGGCATGACCGCCTCTGTGGTGGCGCAGGTACTCAATGATACGGTGGACAATCATCAGCCCATTGCGGTGCATACTGCTGGGGGAATTGTCTGGGTGACCCCGCATGTGGATGGACAAGCGCTGCTGGCCCAATTGACTGGCAATGCGACCTGGATTTATAGCGGTCACAGCACTTTGATCCTGGATGAGCAGGTCATCCGTTTTGCTGGCATGGAAGCTGTCGTGATTGAAAAGAGATTCCCGGAAGAAGAGGAACGTTTCAATCTTTTAGAGCAGCGGAGTTTGTTTGACCGTGCCCTGTTGCGGGGCACATCTCTGGAATCTTGCATAACCCGTTGATTCAGAAAACAATTGCGGGTCCAGGGAGCTGGCTCCCTGGCGGGTGCAGGGCGGAGCCCTGGGATTTTAATCTTTTATCTTTTGACTTTGCTCTTCTGGCGCGCTTTTCACGATAAGCCGATGCGTTTTTTGCATCGGCGCAAGCGCGCCTAATTGACGCAAGGTGTTTGGATTGGCGCGCTTTTCTGCGCCAATTCAAACACCCTCCCAATGGGTTTTCCCCGTTGGGAGCTCAATACCTCGAAGTTAAAAGTCGGAATGCGTCACGATTGGGGCATGCCGGAACGAGACGCGACTTGTCCGTGCTCCTGCGATTCCGGTAGAACTCCATCGGCCAACCTGTTACACTGCCTTCATTTTCCGGTCCTTGCGCACAACCAGACAGGTGGGGCATGGCTGATCACGATGGCACCTATCACCAGGTTTACACAGATCCGCACATGGTAGCGGATTTAATGGTGCATTTTGTCAACGAGCCATGGGTACAGGAACTGGATTTCACCCACATGCAGAGGCTCAACACCAAGTTTCACCTCCGATTTCTGCCAAAACGCGAGGGTGACGTGGTTTGGCAAATTCCGACTCACTCAGGCGCAATGGTGTATCTGCTCGTGATGTTGGAATTTCAGTCTGCGGTCAACTGGATGATGGCCGTGCGCATTGTCGCATATACCAACCTGCTTTGGTTGCAGTTGGTTCATGAGAAAAAGCTTGCGTCGGATGGATCTTTGCCACCGATTTTCCCTGCCGTCATCTACAATGGTGAACATCCTTGGCTAGCTCCTGTGCGGTTGCGGGATCTGATCGGTTTGCCGGAAGGATCCCCGTTGTGGAAATTTCAGCCGGACGGACAATTTTTTTTGATCGATCAGGGACGTCTTCCACCAGATCTGCTGAGGCAAATGGAGGCTGTGTCGGCGTTATTATTCCGGATCGACCAGTGCATGGATCCAGAAGAGTTGCCCGGTTTGGCTGAAGAACTGTTCCAAATGATCACCCGTCATCCAGAATTTGAAAATGTGGCCAGGATATTGGCTGACATGCTCTGGTATGCCATGGTTACGTTGACTGGGGAGTCCGTAGCCAGGAAAACCTTTCCCAAAGACCTGATGGAGGCACAGATCATGTTACAAGAGAATATGAAGACGTGGCGCGCCAAACAACAGCAGGAGTGGTTGCACACGGGCAGACAAAAAGAGGGGGCATCCATGCTGACCCGCCAACTCCAACGCCGCTTCGGCGATCTACCGCCATGGGCCAGTCAGAAAATAGCCGATGCTGATCTGTCTGCGCTGGAAAAGTGGAGTCTCCGAATCCTGGATGCACAGACATTGGAGAGTGTGCTGGTGGACCCGTCGTAAAACCGATGCCACCCGCGCATTACCCTGCAAGCGTTGGCCTTACAACGATGTTAAAAGTCGGGCGTCCGCCCTCCCAAAGAGCGCCCCTGCGGGGCACAAATCTGTGCGGCGTGCGCAAATGCTACGCATTTGCTTCTGTAAAACGCCGCACATTGCAAGCATGGCTCTGCTCTGCACCCAGCAGGGGCGATGATCGCCCCTGCACCCCGCAATGATTTTGACAAGATATATTTTGACAAGATATCAAGACGATGAAGCCATCAAACAAGGGCCAGCGCGACACGCAATCGCTCCACCAACGCTTGGCCCTCCTCCTGCGGATAGGGCAACGCGGGCAACGCCCCCCACACCGGTCTCGGCCAAACAGCATCCCCCTGAAAACGCGCTACCACATGAATATGCAACTGCGGCACCACATTGCCCAAAGCGGCCACATTCAACTTGTCAGGGTTGAACAGATCCCGCAACACCTGACTGGCGCGACAAATATCCTCATGGAGCCCAACAACCAACGGACGGGAGAGTTGATCCCACTCACTCAACCCCTCCTGATTGGGCACCAAAATCAACCAGGGATAGCGACTGTCATTCATCAACAACACCTGACAAACCGCCAAACACCCTAAATAAACAGTGTCCTCCCGCAATCGGGGATGCAACGCGACGGCTACCTCACCCCAGGGCAATCGCGTTTGGATTTTTTCCTGTCGTTGCTCAGACATCACCGTGCATGTCGGGCTGCCGCCCTCCCAAAGCGTGCCCCTGCGGGGCACAAATTTGGGCGCGCTGCGCCAATTTGCTGCGCAAATTGGCTTATGTAAAAGCGCGCCATACAAGCAAGGGTTCCACCCTTGCAACCCGCAAGGGGAGATAATCTCCCCTTGACCCCATACCACTTTTAAATGCGATTATCCCGCACCACTCATGCGTAAGTACACAAATAGGCCGTATCTTCCGCCACCCGCAACTGAAAAGCCTGCCCCGCCGCCACCACAAAAGATTCACCCGCCGCAAAGGCACGCCAATCCGATACCCCAGGCAACTGCACCGCCAGCATGCCACTGATCACCGTCATGGTCTCCTGGCTGGAAGTATCAAAGGTGTACTCCCCCGGCGCCATGACGCCCACCGTGGCCGGCAAATCAGAACTCTGAAAGGCAATCGATTTGACCTTGCCACCATAGTATTCATTGACTTTGAACACTGTCCTACCCCTCATCGGCTGCTAATGGTTGATGTCATTGCTGCTTGTCAATTGGCCCAGGCCAGCCACTCGCCCTCATCCTCCGCCTGCGCCAACCAACCGTTACGGCGCACCTCCTGTACCCCCTGCCCATACCATCCCTG
Organism: Magnetococcales bacterium; assembly: GCA_002753095.1. Taxonomy (GTDB): domain Bacteria; phylum Pseudomonadota; class Magnetococcia; order Magnetococcales; family Magnetaquicoccaceae; genus Magnetaquicoccus. The sequence continues at coordinate 83,432 of PDZU01000002.1, read as the reverse complement.
CACAATATCCATCAACGCCACCAGACGCCGATTGCTCTCGAAAGAAAAAGGCTCCCCCTCATTGTGCAAAGCCGAACGCAAATCCGCCATGGCCGCCATCATCTCCTGAACCAACAACGGCGTCAAATTTTCTCCATGATCCACGATCAACTGACTGGCACACTCCAACAACGACTCCGCCCGCCCCATCACATCCGGCAATACCAAAGGAGGTACCACCGGCTGCCAACGGAAACCCGCCTGCACAGCAGCGTTCGTCACCTTCCCCCCTAGGTCCATATTGATAACATAATTCATATTTTATCTCTCCCTGGCTGAATAACATCTCACAGAGTTGACTTGCCATAACATCCAACCTGTCTCCTGCTCAGGTCACGTTTAGCCCGCTGTGTGGTGACACAGCCATGCAGCGTTATAGCAAGCAAAGAATATACCAATCAATCAGAGTAAAATATAATAATGAAATCAATGATATTACCAATACATAGGCCAGCCCAACAGCGCCGACACCAAAAAACAAGGCGCTCTTTGGCGCAGACAGCGTCAAACAATCTCATCTTCGTCAAACAAGGGATCGGTACTCAACTCTGCCATCCTTGGCGACAGAGCCACATGAAACAAGGCATCCCCTTGATTGACCACCGGCAGTTCGGCACAGCCAATCAGCAGACCCGCTTGGGTGGCACGCACCTCACTGGCACTGTCGCCAATGGGATCGGAGATGACCCCCAGCAGATCCTGGCTCTCCACCGTCTCACCAATGCGGCGACACGCCTGCCATAAACCGCTCATGGGCGCACGAATCCACTGTGTTTTGCTGGCCATGACCGGTTCACGGCGCAACCCAGATCGCTCGCGCTGCACAGGCAGCATGCCCAAGGTACGCATCACCGCCACAACACCGCGTATGCCACCCTGCACACTGCTCTCGTCCAGACGCAAGCCAGCCCCAGCCTCATACAACAACACCGGAACCGCCCGCTCTCTGGCCGCCTCACGCAGGGAACCAGCCCGCACAGGCGCCTCGATGATGATCGGTGCCTGAAAGGCCACCGCCAAACGGCGCAAACGTTCATCCCCAGGCGCAATGCGTATCTGGGGCAAATTGCAACGGTGCAAGGTTGCCGAGTGCATGTCAATGCCATAGTCACTGCGCCCCACCACCTCCTCCAGGAAAAGGTGGGCCAGACGGGCAGCCAACGAACCTGTTGCCGAACCAGGAAATGAGCGATTCAAATCGCGTCGGTCCGGCAAATAACGGGTGTGGGCGATAAAACCATGCACGTTGACAATCGGGATGCACAACAAAGTACCCCGCAAACCACGCAAAAGAGGCAGTTGCCAGATGCGACGAATAATCTCCACCCCGATAATCTCATCGCCATGCACCGCACCACTCAGAAACAGCACCGGACCGGGACGTCGTCCCCGCTGCACCTGCACCGAAAGATGGACCGGCATATGGTTGGACAACAAGGTGACCGGCATATCCACCCGACCGCGCTCCCCAGGCGCGAGGCGTTGCCCCTGCAGGATAAAATCGCCCATCTGTCCTACCAACGCACGCCGATCACCGTCACATCATCCATACGTTCCATCTCACCCTGGTAGTGCTGCAAAGCCTCCAACAACAACTCCTTCTGCCAGGCCATCGGCTGGTGACAATGTTCCAGCAAAAGCGCCTGCCAACGCCGATTTCCCAAAGGCAACCCCTTGGGGCCCCCCAGTTGATCGGTCACCCCGTCGCTGGTCAAATAGGTCACCAGACCGCTTTCAAGAGGGAGCGTGTGTACCGTGTAGCTCTGGTCCAGACGCGACTCCTTGTAGCCCAGGCTTTTGCGCTCCCCGGAGAGCACCTCCAGCACACCATCACGCACCAACAGCAAGGCCACACGGGCCCCCGCAAACTGCAATTGCCGGTTGCGGCGGTCCACCATAATCAGGCCAATATCCAGCCCGTCATTGGAAAGGGCATGTTCGGTATCCTGCTGCAAGGTGGTCTTGATGGCACCATTCAAAGCCTGTAACAGCAGATGGGGTTGCCCAATTCCCTCTTCGCGCACGATGCGGCGCAAACCGGCCACCGCAATCATGGTCATGAAGGCCCCAGGCACCCCATGGCCGGTGCAGTCAATCAGGGCCAGCAGGGTACTCTCCGCCGTGGCATCGACAAAATAGATGTCACCCCCCACCACATCCCGTGGCTGCCAAATGACAAAACTCTCCGGCAGGGCCGACTGCCACAAGGCCGGATTGGGCAACAACGATTGCTGGATGGTGCGGGCGTATTGAATGCTGTCCTGAATCTTGCGATTGGCCTCGGCAATGGTCAGCAGAGAACCTTCCAAAGCAAGATTTTTGCTGTGCAGTTCGGCGGTTCGTTCCGCCACCTTCTCCTCCAAAGCCGCCGCATGGTCGCGCAAGGCCGAATGCAAACGGTCCAGATCGACCACCATATGGGCAAAAGCCGTCAGCAACCCATTGAGTTCATTCTGTTGCCCACCACCGCCTACCCCTTTGGGCAGGGCAGGCAGGGTAAACTGGCCCCGCCCCACCGCCTGACTGACCTGTGACAGATAGAGAATTGGTCGAATGAACTGCCGTTGAATCGCCATGTATAATAGGGGAAAAAGCAACAAAATGGCCGCCAACGTCACGCCAACCACCTGCCCGTACAGGGCATAGGTTCCGGCGCTCAACTCATTTTCATCAACCACCGTAAAAAGATAGAGCGAACGATCCAGAGCAATGCCGCGCAACAGATAACGGGCCCCCATCCAGGGCAAATGGATGAAGGTGCGCTCCTCTGCCGCCCGGCTCAGGGTCTGCCATTCGCTTGCCGTCAACTGCTCGGGTAACGTGCGCCAGGAAGGTCCAAGCAAAACACGCCCTTGCCCATCGGCAACAAAGGCAAACCCCTGCTGCCCGATGTGCAGTGGCTGAACATGGGAGGCGAGAAAACGGGGCTGCACCGTCAACAACAGATAGCCCTGCAACGGCTCCTTGCCCAGCCCAGTGCGGGTGGACGTTTGCACCGCGATCCGCTTGCTGGCCAACAAGGCCGCCTGCGCACTGTCTGGGTCGCGCAGAAACTCCTGATAATAATCGGCCTCCTGCTGCAGAATGCGGGCAAAATAGGGGGGAATCGTGGCATCGTCGCCCGAGACACCCGTCTCATGCACTGCATAACGGGCATCCTCCGACCCGTCCGGCATCAGAATGCGAAAGAGATAATAGTCTGGATAAACCTTGGCCGTATCCGCAAAAAGCTGCAACATGGGCGCCTGCAACACCGTGTAGCGGGTCTGCTCCTCCTCCACACCCAGATAGCCGGTCACCAGTTTGGAACGGGCCAACGCCTCCACGTTGGCCCGAATCGCCTGCAGATGGGTGGACACATTGGTCTCCATCTGTTCGAGCAAGGTACTCATCTCACTGCGCACAGCCTGCCGCCGCGACTCTTCCAGATAACGGCCTGCCAACCAGCCAAACAACAACAACGGCAGCACCACCATGGGCACCAGTGTGAGGGCCAATTGTCCCCGCAGTTTCACATTACCCTCCGTCTGCCGAAATGGTTAATCCTGGTGCGTCAACTGCGTATGCAGACTTTTGAACTGACTGATCACTTTGGGCGGCAGATTTTTGGGAAACTCCGAACGCTCCATCACCTCCTGGGGGGGATTGATGATTGGATTGCGGCGATACTCTGCCGACAAAAAGGGCGCTGCTCCCTCGTTGACCGTGGCAAAATGGAGATGCTCTGCCAGACGGGCCGCATTTTTTGGCCGATGCAGAAAATCAATCAAACGGGCAGCCTGTTCCTGCTTTTTGGAAGCCTTGGCAATGGTAAAACAGTCCACCCACAACAAGGTGCCCTCCTTGGGCACCACAAAGGCAATATTGGGCTCCATGTTGCTCAGGGTGATGGCATCGCCATTGAACATCAACGCCATCCAGTATTGGCCGGTGATCAACGGCGACTTTTCCCCCAGCCCCATGTAGCCATAGGTATGCACAAATGGCTTTTGCGCCCGCAATAACTCTGCCGACCCCTCCAATACCGCTTTACTCACATCATTCATCGAGTGACCCAACGCCTTCATGGCGATGGTACGCATGGCAATGGCATCACTCAACATCATGATCCGCCCTTTCAGCGTTGCATCGGGTCGCAACAACTCCAACCAACTGTTGACCGGTCCCTTGACCAGATCGGCACGGTAGCCAATCCCTAAGGTGCCCCACAACCAAGGCACCCCGTACTGCTCCGCCTCTGGATAGGTAGAGCGCCATTTGGCGGCAACCTGTTTCAGATTGGGAATTTTGTCCACCGGAATCGGGGCCAGCCAGCCAGAATGGGCATAGGCTTGAATATCCTTGGCCTGCACCACGACCAGATCATAGCCCTCCCCCCCGGTCTGCGCCAAAAGCGCATCGCGCGCCTCCTCGGTTTCAAAGAAAAGCTCCCGCACATGAATGCCGCTCTCCTTTTCAAACGCATCCAGAAGCGAACGATCCATGTACTCTTCCCAGTTGAGCAACACCAACTCTTCGCCACAGAAGGCTGCTTTAGGCCCCCCTGACCAAAACCCGGCCAACAACAACAAACATGCCAACCAGTTTCGTGTGCCCCTCACTGCGTTGACCATTTTTCCCCCGCACACAACCGCAAAATACGCCCAAAAAAGAGCAGGCGGAAGACACTGCCTCCGCCTGCTCAACCGAGTCAAAACGATCCGACACTGCCAGCCATCACACAGCACTAGAACGATTTGGAAACATTCGCGATCAAACGTTTATCCGCATCCCCACCAGCGGCAAGGCGACGACCATCCTGGTCAACGAAGACCCAATCCACAGCAGCCCCCAAACCAGCCGCAAACTCAGCCGCCGCACCGACACTGTAGTCGTTGAAAGCATCCATACTGAGATTGTTCTTCTTGGCAGAATCCGTGACATAGTCGCCAAAGGTCCGCCCGGCATGCCCCTTCAAGGTTGTCTTGAAAGGCAACATCTCCGGCAGTTCATAGGTCACCTAGGCTTCGAGATAGGAGGCCGAATGATCATTGGCATCCAACTGATTGCCCATGTAGGCATCGGAATAAGAGTACTTACCCTGCAGGGCAGCGTTGCCTACCTTGTAACCACCGCCAACATAATATTCGCGGTAGTTATAATTAATTCCCGCTTTTGTATAGGGATAAAGATACTGCAAAATGCCCAGATCGAAACTCACACCATTTTCCCACTCTTTACTCCAACCCAACGAGGGATCCAGTTCCAAAGAGGCATTACTGCCATCATTGAGGTTGATACTGGACGCAAAAACATTCACGTAGAATCCAGAGTTCTCATGCGTGGCATTGACGGTACCCTGCAGGGCCGGACCATGATTTGAAGCGGTCAACCCCCGAGAAACATAGTCGCTCATCACGGTCAGGTTACCCGACAGGGTCAAACCGGCCACTTTGTTTTTGTCCGCTTCCGCCTCTTGCGCCAGAACCGTTTGAGCCAAAAACGGCATGACTGTCAACGCACAAACTGCCAATAACTTTTTCATATTCATTCCTTTATAGATGCCAGAGTCAATTCTTTTGCAAATACCCCCTCTCAGCATGCTACAAGCAAGGAACAGGCCATCCCTATATACTCACCTGCAAGGTAAACAGCATCAACCCCCCTTGCCAAGGGGTAAAGAAATAATCGAAGGAGGTGGCGCGGCGGACGATTTCGATCAACCCCAAACCGGCCCCTTTGCTGCCCGCCGGGGCCGGACTGCGGCCTCTCTCTTTGAAATAGGCGCGCAATTGATCTTTATCCATGCCACGCAACAGGAGCAGTTGTTGCTGCAGGCGCGGTTGGTCACCCTCCTTGATCAGGTTGCCGCAGGAGACATAAAAGGCCCCCTGGCGATAGCCGACCATAACCATCCCCACGCCCGCTTCGCCTCCCTCGTCGCTCAGTTGCACCCTCTCTTCCGAGTAGCGGATGATATTCTGCACCTGCTCCACGAAGACCGAAAAGACCCGTATACTCTTGTTGTGATCCCCGTGTTCTTGGACAGCCCGCTTTTTTAAGACATGCTCCAGCATTTCGATGACATTCTGGTTCATGGGGCCGCGCATACAAAAAATCACCCCATCATCCGTTGCCTGTTTGAAATAGGAGGGCAGCAGCGCCTGACCGTGGCACTGCTGCCTCTCCGACTGTTCCGTGGCCTGTTCAAAATGGTGACTCATTGGCACTTTTTTACGGTGGTTGATGAAAATGAGCATGTTGTAAATCTTCCCTGAACTCCTCGCCATACTCCTGTGACATGTCGTCATCTGGGTCATAATACCAATTGATCGTCACTTGGCTCTTCCCGGAAGAGGCCGTCTGATCCAACAAATCGAACAAATTCATGAACACCTTGAATGAACTGCTGTTGAAATAGACAATCGCCAACTCCACTGTAATGGCCTGCTCCTCTACCTGGGCCAAATAGTCATTCAACCACGCAAAGACCGGCCCATAAAATTGCGCCGTATTCTCAATGTAGGACTTACCCTTAAAACTTAAACGATTCTCTGCCACACGAAAGCGAATTTCCGGTGACGATGGTGTGGCTGCCAATATCAAATCTTCCACAGTTTCAACCTTCCCCTGCAAAGCGTTAACCAAGCATTTCCTCGGCGCAACGTCAGCTTGACATCAAGAATGATTATAGACTGACTCCTTTTCCCTTCTGCTGTCAATCTTTTTTCCGCCATGGGCAACAAGAGCCCCGGTTGCAATCGGGATTCTCCCGGCCTTACAATGACCATTCGATCCTCCCTCAGACCCCTTTTTCATGGCAGCCGATGGACCTTTATCTTTGGGAAGCAGTGGGCAAAAATGGCGGCAAACGCAGCGGCCAAATGGAGGCGGAAAATGTGGGCATGCTGCAGGCCCAGCTGCGTCGCCAGGGGTTCAGGGAGATAAAAACCCGCAAGAAAAGGGCAAAGAGCGGTTGGATGCAGCGGCAGCGCATCACGGACAAAGAGATTGTCATTTTCACCCGACAACTGGCCACCATGGTTGGGGCTGGGCTTCCTTTGGTCTCCTGTTTTGATCTGGTTGCCAAGAGTGCCGACAATCCCACGTTGCGCGACATCACGCTGCGCGTCAAGCAGGACATTGAGGCCGGCAACTCTCTCACCGACGCCCTGCTCAAAGAGCCTAAGATGTTTGATGAACTCTTTGTCAATCTGGTGCGCGCTGGGGAGCAGTCTGGCATCCTGGATACGGTGCTCAATCGTCTGGCCCTGTACAAAGAGAAGGCGGCTGCACTGCGCGCCAAAGTCAAAGCGGCCATGACCTATCCCATTGCCGTGCTGGTGATCGCCTTTGTCATTACCGGCATTTTGATGGTTTTTGTTGTACCGGCCTTTGCCGATCTTTTTGCCAGTTTTGGCGCCCAACTGCCCCTGCCTACCCGCATTGTCATCCACCTGTCGCAATGGACCCAACAGAATGGGTGGTGGTTGTTGCTGGCGTTGGCTGCCTGCGGTTCCGCTGCACAGCACGCCTACCGAAAAAATGATGCCTTTCATCTGGCCATGGATCACCTCGCCCTGCATATCCCTGTGTTCGGCACCATTTTGCGCAAGGCCAGCGTGGCCCGCTTTGCCCGCACCTTCAGCACCATGGTGGCCGCCGGGACACCCATCCTGGACAGTTTGGAAAATGTTGCCAATACAGCCGGCAATCGCCCCATTCAACAGGCCATCCGCAATGCCCGCACCTCCATTTCCGAAGGCCGTTCCCTCAGTGAACCACTGGAGGCTTCCGGTCTGTTCCCCCTGATGGTCACCCAGATGATCCACATTGGCGAGTCCACCGGCAATCTGGAGTTGATGCTGCAAAAAATCGCCGACTTTTACGAAGAGGAGGTGGACCGGGCCGTAGAAAGCCTGACCGCCCTGTTGGAACCGATCATCCTGGTCATTCTCGGCACGCTGATTGGCGGTCTGGTCGTGGCCATGTATTTGCCCATTTTCCAAATGGGCAGCGTGATCGGCTGAGCCAGACCCTTTTTGCAGAAATACGCGTTTAACACCATGCAATTTGCAGCAACTGTTGTATAATTGCCTCCTTTGGCTGCTTCACCCCCACTTTGTGATGAAAGGTCGCGCATGAAAACCCTCCTGGCCCGCTCTGCCACCCTCCTGTTGCTCGGCGCACTCTCCCTCGCTTCCGCCCACGCTGACGACGCGCCAAAAGCCCTCAAAGATCGCTTCAGCTATGCCCTCGGCCTGCAAATTGGTACCGACATCAGCCAAATGAAGGATAAATTGGACGCCAATTTTTTTATACGCGGCATCCAGGACCAGTTGGCCGGCAAAAAATTGCTGATGACCCCGGAAGAGGTGGGCAAAGCCAAGGAGGAGTTCCAAAAGGGGATGTTGGAGGAGATGCAAAAAGAGTCGCAAAGCACCGCCAACAAGAACCGCAGCGAGGGTGAGCTGTTTCTGGCCAAAAACAAGGAGCGCAAGGGGGTGGTCAGCACGCCCAGTGGTCTGCAGTATGAGATCCTGACCCCCGGCAGCGGCCCAAAACCCAAGGCAACCGATACCGTCAAGGTCCATTATCAAGGCACGCTCATTGATGGCAGCGAGTTCGACAGCTCCTACAAGCGCAAGGAACCGGCCACGTTCCCCCTGGATCGGGTTATCCCTGGTTGGACCGAAGGGCTGCAGTTGATGCCAGTGGGTAGCAAATACCGCTTTTTCATCCCCTCGGAGTTGGCCTATGGCAAACGGGGCGCTCCGCCCAAGATTGGTGGCGACGCCACCCTGCAATTTGAGGTTGAATTGCTTGAGATCGTCAAATAAATGCGCCACAGGCTCCCGCTGCTCCGGCAGCGGGAGTCTCGTTTACACACTGGCATTGGTCAAGCGGCACTATGGAAGAGTTTGCTCTCACCTTCATCAACGAACACGGTTATCTGATCTACCCGCTGGTCTTGGTTTGGACCTTCTTCGAGGGTGAGACCATCGTCTTGGTTGTTTCGGCGTTGGCGGCCACCTCTGCGCCTTTTATCAATCTGCCCCTGCTGGCCACGTGCGCCACGGTTGGCACCATGGCGGGGGACCAGCTTTTCTATTATCTGGGCCGATTTTATGGCACCCCATTCCTGGCCTCGCGCCCCAAGTTGGCCGCCAAAGCGGAGCGGGGTTTTGAGTTGCTGCGCCGGGGGGAGGTACCATTCATTCTGTCGTACCGTTTTATTTACGGTGTCCGCAACGTCAGCCCTTTTGTGGTCGGGGTTGGCGGTATTCCACCGTTGCGGTTTCTGCTGCTGAATTTTATTGCCTCTGCCCTTTGGGCGGCCTCTTTCACCCTGGGGGGATTTTTCCTCGGCAAAGTTTTGGAGCAGTGGCTTGACCAGTACAAGTGGCACATGATTACTGCTGTTGTTTTTTTGATCGGTTTCATTTTTTTGCGCAATCGGTCCAAAAACAGCGCCCCTCCTCCCGCCTGAGAGCCTTTTCGAGATGGTTTGCCACAGCACTCAAGGTTGCCCATGATACCCGTTGCCTTCGACCGGAAAAAGGTGAAACTTCTGGTACACCAACTGCTGGTCAAGGCAAACACGCCCTATCGTACCCCTATTGATTTTCTTCTGGCGTTGGTTGTTCTGGCAAGCATTGGATTGGTGATTCTCGACAGCAACCCGGAATTGAGTCAAGCGGAGAGATCGCTTTACAACACGCTTGAATTTTTTTGTCACCTGCTGTTTTTGCTTGAATATGTATTACGCTGGTGGGCGGCATCGGATGCGGTCATCAACTGGCATTATGCCTATCATCGTCATCGCCGCCGCCATCAAACCAGTGAGTTGGCTTCCATTTGGCGAGCCATCCGATTTGCGGCCACCCACAAGTGGCTTTGGATGAAACAGCCCATGGCCATTATTGATCTGCTGGCCTGGTTTCCTTTGCTGCCATTTTTCAACGGCATTGCTTTACTGCGCGTTTTCTGCCTGCTCAAGCTGTTTCGTTACACCCGGCAAAGTTCCATCATTACGACCGCCATGAAGGGACACTCCCAGGAGATTGCGGCTGTTTTGATCATTGCCGCGATCAGTTGGAGTCTGGTTGCCATTGCCTTTTATGTTGTCGAGCACGGTCACAACCCTCGTCTGCACACCTTGTGGGATGCGTATTACTGGATGGTGGTGACTGTAGCCACTTTGGGCTATGGTGATATTGTCCCCCACACCCCGGACGGGCAACTGGTGGTGATGCTTGGCTGTGTTGTTGGCATCATCACCACGACTTTCATTTCAGTGGTATTGATCTCTGCCATGACTGAACATCTGCTTCATTTAAGGGAGACGCGCATGGAGCAACAAATCACGCAGTTACGTGCTCATTACATTATCTGCGGACTCTCCGATATGGGGCGCATTGTGTGCGCCAATTTGCACGCCGAAAAAAAATCTTTTGTTGGCATTGATCACCGGCAAGACCGTGTCGAGGCGGCCATTCGCGAAGGTTGGATTGCCACGCAGGGCATGCTCCAGGATGAGCAGACCTGGAAGCAGTTGAATGTTACCAAGGCCAAAGGGGTGATTATTACCACCGACGATGAGACCACCAACATTTCCATTGTGTTGATTGTGCGGGAGATGTCGCCCTACTGCACCATTGTTGCCTGCGGCACGACGCCGAGTGCTGAGAAGCGCCTGCTCAAGTTGGGGGCCACCCGTGTTGTGTCACCCAGTGTGATTGGTGGTTTGCAGTTGACCCATTCTGCTCTGCGACCGACGGCGCTGCATTTTCTGGATTTGGTGATGAAGACGGATTATGCCGAGTTGGAGATGGAGGAGATACCGTTGCCATTGCAATCTCCTTTTTCCAATGTTTCGTTGCACAACACCAACCTGCGTTCTGACTTTAATGTCATTGTGGTTGGCATATTGCCCAAGAAGGGCAAAATGGTATTCAACCCACGGGGTGATGTGATCATTCGTCCTGGTGACACGTTGGTTTGTTTGGGGAATGCCGATGATATGCAGCGCCTGCGTGAGTTTATCGATCCGGGCAGCAAACTGTGAAGCGGGAAAGTTGCCGCAGAAACCGCACCTTAAAGTTCCAAGGGGTCCAGGGGCGATGATCGCCCCTGGACCCCGCAATAATTTATAATAAAAATAATTAAAAAAAATAAATGATCAATGCACCCCCTGCCTGAGAATCCACAACTCAGTACGACGATTCCTGGCACGCCCAACCTCACTGCCATTCTCCCCCCTGGGCAGAGCCTGCCCCTGCCCCACCGCCTCCAAACGACGCGGCGCTACCCCACCTTCCACAACCAGAAAATAAACCACCGCCGCTGCCCGAACCGCCGAAATGGCCCAATGGTCTCGCAACCCCCCCGACAACTCCACGCTCTGATCATCCGTGTGCGAAATCACCCGCACCGGATTGCCCACCAACGCCAACAACGCACCCAATTGCTGCAGTTGCGGCTTGATGGCATCGCGCAACACCACCGAACCCTCCTCAAAAAGAACCCGGTTGTTGATCCGTACCACCACACCCTGCTCCAGATCAAACAGATCAACATCCCCCTGGTCCACCAAGCCCGATAACAGGATGCCAATCTTCTCCCGTACCCGAACCAAGACAACCTCCTGCTGAAAGGCCCGATCCTTCTCCCCCTCATCCACCAACACAGGCGCAACAGGTACCGCACGGCGCCCAGCCAAAACAACCCGCAATGACTCCGCCGCCTTGTCAAAACGTGCGCGCGATACGTGCGAAACCGATAACAACCACACCAAACAGCACAATAAAATCAACACAACCCCGGCAAATACCAAACCGGATCGTCGCAACCAACGGGAAAACAGCAACCCCCTCCCCCCAATCCTTAACGACGCTTCGGTGGCAAGGCCGCCCGCAGGGCCTCTTGCAACATGCGCGGATTGATCCCCTTCTGAATCCCCACCATGCCATCAATGATCACCTGACGCACCACCCGCTCATCTTCACTGTATAACGTCAACTTGCCACTCAACGGAGCAGCAACCAACGCCGACAAAGTGACCCCATACAAAGTGGCCATCAACGCCAACGCCATCGCCGGTCCTATCGTGTTCGGATCCGACATGCTCGCCAACATCTGCACCAAACCGATCAAAGTGCCAATCATGCCAAATGCCGGCCCCATCTCAGCAATCGTGTCCAAAATGCTGATACTGCGCTGATGCCGCCCAATGAGATAGTCCAAATTCTTGCGCATCACCATCTCCAAAAAGTCCGGATCCGCACCATCCACACAATGGTTGATCGCACTCTGCAAGAAAGGATCGTTAGACTTGACCTTCTCCAACGCAAGAATGCCATCCTTGCGGGCCACATTGGCCATCTCAATCACCTGGGCAATCACCCGCTCCACATCCGGCTGCTTGTTGACAAACGCCTTGGCAATCACCGTTATCGTCGATAATACCTCCCCAAGACGATACTTCACAAACAAAGCCGCCAATACCCCCCCAAACACGATCATCATGCCCGGCAGGTCAATAAACATCCGTAACGATCCCCCCAGCAGGACCGCCACCACCATCAGGCCAAAGCCCATGACAAGACCAATAATCGTTGCCAAATCCATCGCTCGTATACCTCGTGTTCGTGTCGATCAAAAAAGAGGAACCACGCCCGCCTACCGCCGGGTCACCGCATCCAAGGCGCTTATCTCTATCATTCCAAAAAAACTACATGCCACGCTGCGCACGCAACATGTCACCCTGGCGCCGAAAAACATGCTGAATGATCTGCTCCCGTGGCACATCAGCAATCGGATCATAACAACAGGAAACCTGCGTCAAGCCGTCCTGATACTCCAAACGCAATACCCGGACAAAAAAATCAACCGTCGCCAAAGCATCCACAGCCAAACGGGCCTGCATCTCCAAACAGTCACCAACCGCCAACTCCGCCGCCTCGGTCCAAAACGCAATGCCACTGCCACTGATGACAGTGCGCGTCACCTGCAAAACCCGATCCTGTAAATTAGGATGCAACTGGCGCAAAATCAGATTTAACTTGGCATCCAATTGCTCGAAAATATAGGCGACGTTCGGCTGCTTCTGGCGCAATTCGTTGATCTCATGACTGGCACTGACCGCAGTCAAAACGCGCCGCGCATCATCCCCCGGCTCAGGCGGAAAATCATGGTACTGCTCAAAATATACCGCTACTCGCGCATACTCCTCCGCGCTGACCTGCCGCCAGTTGAGAGGCAGCATATCCTCTACCCGCGCATACGCCCGCCGCTGTACCTCCGTATCATGATATTGTACCACGCAACGCCTCTCTCACCCCAGCAACCGGCCACACTTCCCCCGCAAACAGCCCACCCCGACGCGTAGCGTAAGACAATTAACACCCATTCTCAAGGTAATTCATGACAGGGCAATCCTTTTTGCATTTTCTCCATGCCCCAAAACACCCCTAGCCACGCCGGGCAAATAAGCCAGCAATTTTAGCCGCATCCGGCCCCTCGACAACCCCTTCTTCCGTTACCAACGCCGTGATCAGCTCGGCTGGCGTCACATCAAATGCCGGATTGAACACCTGAACCCCCATGGCCGCCGTGCGCTGGCCAGCATAATGGGTCACCTCCTCTGCCGCACGCTCCTCAATGGGAATGCCCGCACCAGTGGGCGTGGCCAAATCAATCGTCGATAAAGGACACACCACCAAAAAGGGAATGCCATGCCGCGCCGCCAACACACTCAACGAATAAGTGCCAATCTTGTTGGCCGCATCCCCATTGGCCGCCACCCGGTCCGCACCCACCACCACCGCATCCACCCCCCTGCTCTGCATCAAATGGCCCGCCATGCCATCGGTGATCAACGTCGTCTCAATACCGTCACGCAGCAACTCCCAGGCCGTCAACCGGGCCCCCTGCAAATAAGGCCGCGTCTCCGACGCATAAACCCTGACCTGCGTAAAACGGTCTACCGCCGCCCGAATCACCCCCAATGCCGTACCATAACCCGCCGTGGCCAACGCCCCGGCATTGCAATGGGTCAACAGGGTCAATGGCCGCTGCCCCCCACGCACCAGCAGATAGTCCGCCCCCAAACGCCCCATCTCCCGACACGACTCAATATCCTCTTGCCGAATCGCCTCCGCCTCACACAACAACCGCTCCGGTACCCGATCCGCCTCCAACCCCTGCAACAACCGCGACATCCGCTGTAACGCCCACACCAGATTGACCGCCGTGGGCCGACTCTCCCGCAACGCCGCCATGCCCGGTGCCAACGCCTCCTCCCATGAGGCCGGCATCCCCTGGGCCGCCAGACGAAACGCCTCTACAGCCACACCAAAAGCCGCCGCACACCCAATCGCCGGGGCTCCACGGACCACCATCGCCCGGATCGCCTCCGCCACCTCCTGCGCCGAACCATACTCCAGATAAATCTCCTGCAACGGCAAGGCACGTTGATCCAACATCCGTACCTTGCCCGCCCGCCAAACGGCCACATCAAATACCGCCATCACCGCTCCTTTCAGTCCGCCACCGTCACGATGCCGCTTTATGCAGCGCAAGCATCACGCACTGTTATTTTTCCACCCCCGATAAATTTGCACACATCTTGCAGCCAGGGAACCCAGACCAGCTCGGCACGATGGCCTGTGACCATCATCATCTTGACCAACGGGGAGTAACCGCATGATCACCAGCTTGACACAACCACTGCAAACAGCCTTGCAAATTGTCGAAGATGGTCCGCAACATCCTGATTTTGATGCCGCTTGGGAAACCCTCGCCCTGAGCAAACACAGCGATATTCGTCTTGCCATGCGCATGGCCATGGAAGAGACCTTTGGCCCCTACCCCACGCCCACCGGCTACAGCGATGAGGGCGAACCCTTCTGGTCCATCGAAGTCATGTCGCGCTATCTGGGTATCCCGGTCGAACAAATCCATGCCACCGCATTGGAAATGCAAGAAAAACTCGGAGCAGACGCAGGCGTAACAGAGACCTCCAAGCTGCATCGGGTCCACTAAAACCCGTTGGCACAGCCCCTCTGCCCGCTTGCCGCCCCGGCATACACCACGGTTTGAAGCTTTTGCCGGGCCCCATTCAGCCCGGCAAATTTTTCTTCCTCACCCCGCAAAACAGGTAAACTTTACCGCCACCCCGGCATCTGCGTCCCTGGCCAGCCACGCCCACACAAGGCCGGGTGATATTGCTGCTCCAGCGCGTAGTAATAGGACTGGCACGCTTGCGCCTCCCCCCCCACGGTGGGGCAACGCCGCCGCTCCTGCTCGATCATGCCACGCGCCCGCTCCAGACGGGCCAAACACTCTGTCCGCCACTGGCAGGCCAAATAATACTCCATGCCAGGACCAGGGCGGGATGGCGGCATGCCACAATCCATCCCTTTCATGCCAGCATCACCCACGGCACCGCCACGCGTGGCATGATGCTCTGCCACTCTGGCCGCAGGCGCCGCTTGGTAAGACTCCACCATCTCTACCGGATCCCGCTCCAACTCCGCATCCAGAGGTGGACCCGCCATGGAGGATTCGCTGGCCAAAGCTTCCGGTTTGGCTTCGGGGACAGACGGCACCACCGGAGCCGCAGCGGCGACAACCGGAGCGACTGCCGGCGCTGGCGTCGCAACCGGCGCTGGAACCGCAGGAGCCGCCGTCGTGACCGCAGGCACCGCCGGTGCCACCGGCTTGGACACTGGGACCGCAACGGGTACGCTCACCACCGCAACACTCTGCTGGGCTACCGCAGCCACATGCTCCTTCTTGCCACTCTCCCACGGCAGTTCAAACGGCAATTCAAACGGTAATTCAAAAGAAAGTCTCGCCTTGGACCAATCCCAAAGCGACCCCTCAGGCAAATGCGGGACAATATATATCAATAAGAAAAAAAACCCGACTCCAATCAGTGCCCCAATTACATAAGGCAGAAACTGCCTGAAAACCCATTTAAACAATCCAGTCATCATGGCCTATCCTTGCAGTAGTAGCGATCAATAGACAGTAGGCAAAACACGCATCCCTCATTGTAACCCGCATCCCACCTACAAGGAAACTCTCTTTGACATTTCTGCAAAGAAATTTTCAAAGACTTGCTTTTTCCGCCGCAGACTCAGATCATGCTACCAGGATGATGCAGCGCAACACGGAAGAGAGAGCAACGGATGAACCCTGACCATATCCAGACCCTCGAAGAGAAAGTGGCTGAGCTATTGGCTTTGAGTCAGTCCCAGCTCGGCGAAGAAGGAACCCGCAAGGTTGCCCATGCCGCCCAGCTTGCCCAGGAGTTCCATCATGGCCAGGTCCGTAAATTGGATGGCAGCCCTTACGTCATCCATTGCGTCGAGGTAGCCCACCACGCCCTCTCCTGGGGCATGACCGATGTCGCCGGAACCTGTGCTGCCCTCCTGCATGATACCATTGAAGACGCACCCGACCACATGGAACCGGAACGCCGTTTGATGGAGTTTGATGCCCATGTCTACGAAATTGTCCAATCGCTTTCCAAAATTCGCAGTCTGCAAACGGGCAGTGGTGATCTGCCCGCCACCTATCGGCGCATTCTGAGTGCCGCTTCCAAGGATCTGCGCGTTTTGGTGATCAAAATATTTGATGTCTACCATAATTCAGCCAGCCTGGAGGTGCATGGCAAGGTCAACGCCAAGAACAAGGCCAGTCTGGCCCTGATTTATGTGGGGGTAGCGCGCCGTTTAGGCATCATGGCCCTGGCTGATGCGCTCATCGAACGTATTTTGCCCCACCTTATGCCGGTGCAGTATCACCGTGCCCGTGCCACACTGGAAGAGATGCAGGCCCGTGGCGCGCCCGGCATGGAACAGCTCGCCGACCAGTTGGAGGTGGTTCTCAAGCCGGGCTATGCCCAGGATTATGTCATTGAGGCCCGCACGCTGGGCGATTATTTTTTTCTGACCGAGCAGCCTGGCACCGGGCAGTTGATGCGTGTGAGTTGGCCTACCTACCGCGTGCGCCTGCTGGTGGAGGATGACGAAGCGGCCTGGCGGGTTTTGGGCAAAATGCACAGCCATTTCGGTCCATTGCCGCGCCATGTGCGCGACTATCTCAACGCACCCCGTGTCAACGGTTTTCACGCGCTCACCACGCGCATCATCTGGGATGGGCATCCCTTGAACGTCCAGGTCGTCCGTCACCAGGATGATCTGGCCAACCGCCTCGGCATTCTGGCCGAATGGGGCGTCAGTGGCCCGGATCCTGCCCGTTACATGCGCCTGCTGGCCACTTTGGGCGACAGCGATTTGCGCATGTCCGAGGTACACGCCCATGTACTGCCGGACCAACTGGATGTTTACACCCCCAAGGGAGACCGTTTTACCTTTCCGGTGGATTCGGTGGTGGTTGATTTTGCCTATCTGGTCCATACCGAACTGGGCGAGCATTGCACGGGGGCCCGCATCAACGGCATACAGCGCCCCCCGGAATACCCGCTGCGCGATGGCGATGTCGTGCGCATTCTGACCGCCAAACAGGCCCAACCGCAACGGGCTTGGCTGGATGTGGTCAAGACCGCCCGCGCCCGCACCCTGATCAAGCAGGCTCTGAAAAATCCCAACATCTCCGTCCGTGGCATCCTGCGTCCCAACCTGGGACGTTTTCAGTTGACCGAGTTGGCCAGCCCGGACATCATCTGGTCCAACTGCTGTCTGGCTGTCCCCAACGTACCCATTGTGGGCCGCCTCTCGGAAGATGCCCACTGGATCATCCACCGCGCCGATTGCGACAAGATTCAACGCAATCAATGGGAAAAGGGGGAATGGATGATCAGCGACAACAACGAAAGCCTGCATATCACCTTCACTGTCGGTCACCGTACCGGCGCCCTGCTCACTGTACTCAAGCTCATCGCCCAATTTGACATCAACGGTCACTCCATCCAAGGCAAGGGACGCTCTGCCGACTCCTACCTGATCACCATGGAACTGGATGGCAAGCCCTCCCTGACCCTCGGCCAGTTTCTCAACCAGTTGGTGCTGAATGGTTCCGTTCAGGAGGTTCTCAGCTATGCCTGGAAAACCAGTTTCAGCAACGCGTGAGCGCTGTTGTGACAGCACCCGGCAACTCTCCCTGTGATGACGGCGCAGCGACGCAAAGCGGGCGAACCGATAAACCGCTGCTGGGATGGCGGGAGTGGGTTGGCCTGCCGCAACTGGGTATTGCCCGCATCAAGGCCAAAATAGACACCGGGGCCCGCACCTCCTCCTTGCACGGCCTTGACATGCAACCTTTCCGCAAGGGCCACAGGCGGTTTGTCCGTTTTTCCGTGCCGGTCGCTTTGCACGATGCGCAGCAGACCCAACTGTGTGTCGCCCCCTTGATCGACCGACGGGCCGTGCGCAGCTCCAGTGGCTGCAAGCGCTACCGTTATGTCGTCAAAACCCGCCTGCAGATCGGCCATACCACATGGCCCATTGAACTGACGCTCAGCAATCGCGCGCGCATGGGCTTTCGCCTATTGATTGGCCGCAGCGCCATCCGCAAACGCTTTTTAGTGGATCCCGCCGCCTCTTTTCTGCAAGAATCTGTTCCAGCACTGACCCACAGTCTGCACATTCCGGCGGCCACAGAGGGGGAGATCTCATGAAAATTGTTTTGCTGGCACGCAATCCCACGCTGTACAGCCACCGCCGTCTGGTCGAGGCGGCCGAACAGCGGGGCCACACCATCCAGGTGATCAACACCTTGCTGGTCTACATGAACATCACCTCCAACCGTCCAGAAATTCGTTACAAGGGGGAGGTGTTACGTGGTTTTGATGCGGTGATTCCGCGCATTGGCGCCTCCATCACCTTCTATGGTCTGGCGGTTCTCAACCAGTTTGAGATGACCGGAGTCTATCCGCTCAACAACGCCGAATCCATTGCCCGCTCCCGTGATAAATTGCGTTGCCTGCAACTGTTGGCTGGCTCGGGGATTGGTTTGCCGGTGACTGGATTTGCCCACTCGACCCAATTTACCGATGATCTGATCGCCATGGTGGGGGGTGCGCCGGTGGTGATCAAACTGCTGGAGGGAACGCAAGGCATCGGCGTGGTCTTGGCTGAGACGCCGCGCTCGGCCAAGAGCATGATCGAGGCGTTTCGGGGCATTCACGCCAACATTCTGGTGCAGGAGTATATTCGCGAGGCCAATGCCCGTGACCTGCGTTGTCTGGTGGTGGGGGATCGGGTGGTCGCTGCCATTCAGCGGCAGGGCAAAAGTGGTGAATTTCGTTCCAACCTGCATCGGGGTGGCACGGCCACGGCGGTGCGGATCACGCCAGAGGAGCGCTCTGTTGCGGTCCGTTCTGCCAAATTGATGGGGCTCTCGGTGGCGGGGGTGGACATGTTGCGCAGCAAGCATGGACCGGTGGTGTTGGAGATCAACTCTTCGCCCGGCCTGGAGGGGTTGGAGACGGCCACAGGCATCGATGTAGCGGGAAAGATGATTGAATTTTTGGCAAAAAAGGTTGAGGAACGGGCACGCAGCAGCGCCAACCAGAGCCGCTCGCCGCGCAATCGTGCCCGCGCCCCCCGTCCGGCAAGCGAACCGGAGGGTTGAACATGGGCAATACGGAAGATCCTTGGCAGGCGTTGTTGCACCATCTGCGTCAGCAGACAGGCATTCAGCCCACGCCCCTCTCCCGTGCCGAGAGAGAGAGCGGCATGCTCTCCATTTTTGCCCCGGAGCTTCCGGCACCCGCTGCCCCTGCCCCACCTTCTGGGGTTACGTTGGCGGAGCAGGGGGTCTCCTTGCAACATCTGCTGGACTATTTGCGCGAACAGACCGGCATCAAGCCCATTCCTCTCTCCCTGGCCGAACGACAAAGCGGCATGCTGCAGGCGTTGGGCACCGGAGGAACCACTACCCCGACCGTAGCGGCCACCGCCGCCCCGCAGAGCAAACCGGCGGCCAGCCCGGCCAGTCGGCAGGAGCTGCTGCAACGTCTGCAGGTTCCGACGACAACAACCGCCCCCGCTGTGCCATCCCCCCCGCTGACAACACCCGCACCCAGCGTACCACACAGCCCTGTCGCTGCCCGCCACATTGCCGCTTATCGGAATCGGAAGGGGTAAGAAAGCAAAACAGAGAATCTGGCGAGACGCCGGATGTTTGAGTATGATTTGCGAGAGCAATCGTTGCATTCTTTAAATGATGGCTTTTCCTGGGGATGACAGCAAATGATCAAAATTCGCTCCTTCGGTTGTGCGCGTTACAAGGCTTTTCGCGATCCAGTCACGGTCGATGTGCGTCCTCTCACCCTGTTCTATGGCAAGAACAGTAGCGGAAAATCGGCCATTCTGAGGCTGATTAGACTATTGTTGAGCATGTTCAGCCATCGAACTTTACACACGCCATTTCCATTAAAAATAGATCATCTTATTTATGGTCACACCTTCCTTGACCTTGTTCACGGAAAGTCACCCAACAACAGCATTGACTTTTCTCTAACTCTTGAGGATACAAACCTGGGTGAAGGAGATTTTTCCTTGACCTTACAACATGTTCAAGATGCGATGAATGATCAACCTTTGGTTACGAATCTTCGCCTCAATAAGGATATTCTCGAAATCAAAGCAGAAAATATCGAGCATGTCATAAATCTTCACAAGTCAAATAGTGCGATAGTACTTGGATTCATCGAGGGCTCAATCGATAAGCGTATTCAAGGAGAATGGGAGTTCCTCATTGAAAGACATGAGAACCGCCTGCAGCATCTTGGCCCTGCACGGGCACATGCTGAGCATGTTTACAAACTTGGTCAAGTGGATACCGTATCATTCAACGGCAATGGTTGTATTAACTGGTTGGCGAACAATGGGCAACTACTTGCCGAAGTTGGAGAATGGTTTACGCAAAATTTGGATGGATGGCGCCTCGATTTGGACACTTTCGGCAAAGCAGTGGAGTGCGTTCTGCGCAAAAAGGGGATTGCCATTAATTTGGCCGATGCAGGCCAAGGGATGCAACAGATTTTGCCCGTCGTTGCTTTACAACTCTCCCACCGTTACCATACTTCCTCGATTGATTCTTTCCTGGATTTGGTAGAAGAACCGGAGAACAGTCTCCATGCAGCGGCACAGGCAGCCCTGGGGGATCTATTCTTGGAGACAGCCAAGCTTGGGCGGGGGCAAGTTTTGGTGGAAACCCATTCGGAAAATCTGCTGCTGCGCATTCGCCGCCGCATTGCCGAAGGTAGCGCGGATGCAAAGCTGGTTGCTCTGTATTGGGTTGACGAATCTCCAGAGGGCTGCAGCACCCTTAAACCGATTGAGATTAAAGAAGATGGCAGTGTCGATTGGTGGCCACCAGGAATCTATTCTGAAGGTTACCAAGAGGTTATGGCAATCAATCGTGCCAATCACAAGAACGGCAAGAAAGGAAGCCTGCGTTGAAAATATTTATTAACCCGGATGCCGTTGCAAATCAGGAAGATTGGCCCTACATGATTGAAATTGCTTGTCGTGTGTTCAGAGGATACCACATCTTTGATCATCAATCCTTCACGGACATCGAGGGTAGTGAGTGGTATCATCACATAGAAAAATTCTTTGGGAGATTATCTATTGAGAAAATGATAATGAGTGCCGCTTGGCCTTCATCAATCCATAACAAGAAAATCACAGTAACGCATCAATCAAACAATATTCATTCTAACCTAACGCCTGATCATGCTGTGATCTTTGTTAGCAAACCTTTAAAAATACTGATTGAAAACCGTAACAGTGATGGCATTTTTCTAAAAGCAATGATTCGGACGTTAGCTGATAAAGCGCTGATTGATTATTGTAACCTACCGGAATCAATTACCTGCGACAGCCCTGGAGGAGTCGGAGAACTTCCAAAAACAATTGAAGCATTCGCAGCACAATCAAATTTGATCCCATTAAGAGTTATTGTGATGTCAGATAGTGACTCAGAATATATTGGAGATCAAAAAGATCACATCAATAAAATAAAAGCCACATGCAATAAGCATAACATACCATATCACGTATTAACCAAGAGATCTATAGAAAATTATATTCCAGATGCAATATGGATTGAATGGGCTAAAGAACCAAACATGACAAAATATAAGTCAAAAATAAATGATTTTCTGGCGCACACTACATGTGAACGAGACTATTGCAACGTTAAAGAATTATTCGGAGATGAATGTTACAAATTATTAGACACCTATGCCCAATCACTGACTCGGGAGAATTTGCGTGATAGAGACGGTCACGGCGAATTGGAGAAACTCCTGCAAATGATTATGGATGAAACGTGAGGCATACCAATGAGCCAAAAAATTGAAGTTAAACATGAAATCATTTGCCTCTTTGACCTGATTCGTCGCGTAGAACAAGGCAACATCCGCATACCCACTTTTCATCAGCCTTTTGCATGGGAACGGGCACAAATCTGTGAATTGATGGATAGCATCTGCAATCACTATCCCATCGGATCTTTGTTGTTATGGAATACGGACGGCAACTTTCGCTGTCGCGACTCTATTGGTCCTATCCTCTTAAAAAATATTGCACAAAACAGAGTAAATCTTGTTCTGGACGGACAACAACGACTGACAAGCCTCTTCGGCACCTTGAGAATGCCTTCTACTGAGAACTTGAACGGTGCGCAAGATCCAGATCCGGGCCGTTGGTGTATCTACTTTAACGCAGAGAGGCAAATATTTGAACATCTGGACGCCCCCAATACGACACCCAGGGAGTTTCATTTCCCCCTTTGGGCTGTGATGGATACCTTTGCCTTTTTGACCGAGACGGAACGCATGCGCAAGGGAACCAGAGAGGAAACGGGACAGAGGTACATCAAGAGGGTTCAAGAGGTGGTACGCGCCCTGAACAATTACATGGTGCCTCTCACGACCATCGAAAATACGCACTTTTCACAAGCTGTGACCATCCTCACCCGTTTGAATGGCAAGGGTGGTGTCGCCATTCTGAACGCAAGTGATTTCAGCCATGCCCCATAGTGAGTGCTTTGCAGCTACGCACCCTGCGCGCCCATCTCCCCCTCCCACAGCGCCAACACCCCCCACTGTTGGCGGGCGTTCATCTCCTCCCTGGCCACCTGACTCTGTTTTGCCGCTGCTTGTTCTCGCCCCTGCCGTTGCCACACGCGGGCCCGCAACAACGCGGCCTCCCCCTGACGCTGTCCGTACTGCAGCGCGCTGATTTCCGCCTCTGCCGCCTGCAAGGCGGCCTCGGCTGCACCTGCTTCCCCCTCATCCAACGCCAGATGGCCCGCCAAAAGTTGACAATCCACTAGGCAGGGCCGCAAACTCTCCTCCTGGGCCATCTGCCACGCCTCCTCCCACACCGCACGCGCCATCTCCACCTCGCCGACACGGCGCAAAAAATGGCCCTGCTGCAACAACAACTCCGGCAGATATAAACGACGGTTGGCGCGCCGCATCAGCACCACCCCCTGCTGCAACGCCACCCGCGCCGCCTCAGATTGCTGCAAACCCGCCAAGGCCCGCCCCTGCATCAGACAATCCATCGCCAAGGCAAACTGATTCTTGACCACCTTTTGCGAATATTGGCTGCGGTGCAAGACCCGCTCCCAATCTCCCTGGCCACGGGCCTGCTCCAGCAACAGGTCACAGTAGGAGCTTCCCGGCAAACCGATCAACCACGCATAGGCGGTCTGCCGCTCACTCTGCCAACGTTCCGCCTCCTGAAACAGACGATGGCTCTCGGCTAAATCACCCTGGCGGTGCCGCACCACCGCCAAACGGCTGTGCAGATAGATCCGCGTCAAGGGATCTTCATGGCGGCGCAACCAGTCGTCCGCCTGGGCCACCAAGGCAACCAGCGGCTGCCAATCCCCCGTCAACAACCAAATATTGCTCAACTCCACCGCCGCACGGGCCGCCCCCTTCCAATCCTCCTCTGCCTGCGCCGCCTGCAGCGCCGTCTGCCGCGACTGCACCAAAGTGGCCACCCCAGCCCGCTCCCCCTGCGGGCTGGCCCGCTCCGCAACAACCGGCGCTTTCCCAACCATTTTTGAAAACAATGCAGAAAAAATAGATTTACCGCCCATGATTTTTACTCCCCTGCGCACGATAAGGTCTTGAATTGCGCCAATACAGTCACTTATAAATGATATTTATGGCCATTGAATTATTTTCGTCACTCGCCAACGTGCCGCGATTGGTTTACTCTTGCGTTGAATCTGCACAGGCAACCGCCGCTCAACACCAACCCCATGTCCCTGCCATGGACACACAGGTATTGGTCAGGAGATAATTTCCACATGAGCTTGGACCACTCTTATCCATCGATCAACGGCAAACAGGTTGCCAGCCTGGATAAATGGCCGGTCGAAACGGCTTATGGCCTGTTGTGGAGTCAGAGCAACCGCTTCAAACCCGCATCTTCGCTCTTTGCCATGACCGCCCCCTGGGGTGCGCCGGAAAGCTGGTGGCTGCAGTTTATTGTCCACATCACCCCCCCAGCCCCCACACAGTGCCCAATCTGCCAGTTGGGACAACGGGTCGGCGTGGTGCGGGCCACCCTGCCGGAACCCACCTCCGCCCATCTTGCCCCCGAAGAGACCGGACCGCTGGTCATGCGCACCTTCGAGGTTACCTATAGCGGACATCCACACCTGCTGCTCGAACTCGATGGCAGCAGCGCGCCAAATGCCGACCAAAGCGCCCCCCTGCCTGACCTGCTCTTGATCCGCGACCGATCCTTGGAACAGCGCCAAAATGATTCCGTCTGCCGCAGTCTGCAGCAATACGAATCCATCTGCAACTTTGTGCAGGATGTCTATTATCGCATGGACATGAAGGGGACGTTGCTCTTTGTCAGCCCCTCGTGCCAAAAACTGTTGCTCTACCGCCCGGAAGATCTGATCGGCACCTTGTTCACCGATCGGCTCACCACCCAGGAAAATTTTCACGAACTTTTGGAAATACTGAAAAACACACGTGTTATTCATGATTTCCAACTGCCACTGCAATGCAAGCAGAGTCGCCATTTGCCTGTCTCCATGACCGCCAAGCTGGTTCTGGACAGCAATGGTCTGCCCATTGCCATTGAGGGTATTTTCCGCGATGTTTCCGAGCGGGATCGTCTGGGCACGCTGCTTGAAGAGCAGACGCAGATGTATCGCCACTCTCTTTCTTTGCTCGAACAGCTCAAGGATGCCACCGATCAACATGTTCTGATCAGCGTTGTTGATCCAGAGGGGAGCATCCTCGCCGTCAACGACAAGTTTTTGGAGGTGTGCCGGTATGACCTCTCCGAAGTAGTTGGCCAAAATCATCGTCTTTTCAACTCCGGGTACCATCCAAAATCTTTTTTCAAGGAGCTGTGGCGTACCATTCTCAACGGTTCTGTCTGGCGTGGCGAAATCCGCAACCGCAAGAAAAATGGTGAATTTTTTTGGGTAGATTGTTCCATTGTCCCCTGTCTCACCCCTTTGGGACACCCTTTTCAGTATATCTGGGTAGCCACCGACATCTCGCAGATGGTCCGTACCCGCACGCGACTGGAACGCAATCGTAATTTCTTGCACCGGGTCATCAATGCCATTGGCGAGGGGGTCATGGTCATGGATCTGCAGGGGCAACTGCTCAGCCTCAACCAGGAGGGGGAACGTCTGCTTGGTTGGCGCGAAGCGGAATTGATTCATAAAAACGTCCATGAGGCCATCCATTTTAAGCGACTCGACGGCACACCCTTCCCGTCCGAGGAGTGCATGGTACACCAAAGCTTGTTGGGCCGAATTTTTCGGGTGGAGCAGGACCATTTCATCCGCAAGGATGGTTCTTTGCTGCCTGTGGCCCACATCACGGCCCCCCTGCGCGACGAAGAGGAGATGATTGGTTCTGTCTCTCTCTTTCACGATAACGCCCGCGTGCGCAAGCGGATCCAGGAGTTGGAACAGGAACGGGATGTGGCCAGAGAGTCGGCCCGCTTAAAGTCCGAGTTCCTGGCCAACATGAGCCACGAAATCCGCACGCCCATGAATGCCATCATTGGCATGAACGACCTGCTCATGGACACCCCCATGAATGAGGAGCAGGAGGAGTTTTGCGACATTGTCCGTGATTCGGCCAAGTCTCTACTCTCCTTAATCAATGATATTCTTGATTTTTCAAAAATCGAAGCCGGTCGCATGGACATCGAGGAGATTGAGTTTTCTCCCATCACCGTCGTTGAGGGGTGTGCTGAACTGCTGGCGGCCCAGGCCCACGACAAGGGCTTGGCATTGATGACGTTCATTGACCCGGAAATTCCAAAGATTTTGCGCGGTGATCCGGGGCGCTTGCGGCAGATGGTGCTCAATTTGATGAACAATGCCATCAAGTTTACTGAAGAGGGCGAAATTATTGTCCGCGTGCAGCGCCAGGAGAACGAGGCAGGTCACTCTCTTGGCAAGGATCGTGTTTTGCTGCGTTTTTCGGTCAGCGACACGGGGATTGGCCTACCGGAGGAGATCAAGGAACGTCTGTTTGAGCCTTTCACCCAGGGAGACCGCACCACCAGCCGTAAATATGGGGGGACTGGGCTAGGGCTGGCCATTACCAAGCGTTTGGCGGAGCTCATGGGAGGATCCATTGGCACTGAGGTAGAGGTGAATCAGGGGAGCACTTTCTGGTTTATTTTGCCTTTGCGTCTGGCCTATCCCATGGCCGTCGGTGAGGAGGGCAATGGGCGCACCATTTTGCCTGGGATACATGTTTTGACGCTACTTGGCAGCAGGACAGATCAAGAAATTTTGGATTGTTATCTACGGGCTTGGGGTTTGATTCATCATTCTGTTCTGTACAGCGGTAATCTGCCGGAGCGGTCCTGGCAGCAACTGACCCAGGATTTACCCAGCAATTCTGCTGTGATTTTGCACCTGCCTGGACAGGCATTGCATGATCCTCATTTGCTGCAGCGTCCCATTCCTGGTGGCTCTTTGCTGCATTGGATTGCCTTGTTGGATCAGGATGACAAGGCGTTGCGGGAGTTAGCGGCGGCGATTGGCATGCGCACCTGTTTGGTCAAACCGGTGCGTCAGGAGGAGTGGCTGCACTGTCTTTTGCGTCTGCTCACACCGGTCAACAGTGGGGAGGTAGCGCCCACTCCGCCGCCCTGGTCCCACGATCTGCCCGGCCATCCGGCCATGGATGCTTTTGATGCGTTGGAGTCTGGTCGTCTGGTGTTGTTGGTGGAGGATAATCCGGTCAATCAGAAGGTAACGCTGTTGCAACTAAAGAAACTTGGTTATGCTGCGCATGCTGTCAGCAATGGGCGCGAGGCTGTAGAGGCGGTTGCCAATTTGCCTTATGCCCTGGTGCTGATGGATTGTCAGATGCCGGTCATGGATGGTTTTGAGGCGACCCATGCCATTCGCAAGATGGAGCAGGCTTCTTTTCGGCATACGCCCATCGTGGCCATGACGGCCAACGCCATGAAGGGGGATCGGGAGCGTTGTTTGCAGGCTGGCATGGATGATTATCTCAGCAAACCGGTGGCACCGGATATTCTGCTCAAGAAACTGCAGTATTGGATGCCCAGAGGAACCCACAATCAGCCTGCCATTGAGATTCAGCAATTGCGGCAGCTTTTTGGGGAAGATGACGGCATGGTGCGAGAATTGCTCCAGCAATTTCCAGCCTCTGTGCGGGAGTTGTTGGACCGTTTGTGGCAGTGCATTCGCGACCAGAATGGTGAGTCATTGCATGATACGGCCTTTGAACTCCAGGAAGCGTGTGCCAACATGGGGGCGATCAGCATGTCTTCTGCCGCCAACACTTTGGAAAAAACAGTCGCCAAAGGCGACTGGGATCAAGCGCTCTTGCTCATGGACCAACTGGAACATATCCTGCGGCAAGTGGAGCAGTATGTACAAAATTATGATTCCCACTCCCCCTTGAATGGCTAACCAGGAGTCGTCGTGCAGGAAGATTGGCCGTCTCACCAACAACAGGATCCGCTGCACTGGGTTGCGTTTATTCAGGCGCAACTGCGGCAGATGCATGCGCTCACTCCGTCCACTGTCATGCAAACGCATTTGCAGCATCTGCAGATGGCCAGTGATACATTGTTGTCCTTATTGACACCTGCTGGGGTGGAGCAGAGCGTGCGGCAGGCAGAGTTTACGCCGAGGGCGACTGGGCAGGGGAGTCCTTTACGTCTGTTGTTGGTGGAGGATAACCCTTTTACGCAGAAGTTGATGTCACGTTTGCTGACGATGCGTGCCCAGCATATTGCGGTTGCTGGTCAGGGTGAGGAGGCGCTCAAGCTGCTGCAGGAGGCGACTGTGCGGGGCGAGCCTTTCAACATGGTTTTGATGGACATTCGCATGCCAGGCATGGATGGTTTTGAGGCGACGCACGCCATCCGGCAATGGGAGGCAGAGTCTGCGCGGCCCAGGGTACCCATTATTGCGGTGACGGTGCTCAACGATGAGGCGGATCGGCAGCGGGCCAAGCAGGTAGGGATGGATGGATTTCACTGCAAGCCGGTGCAGGCCAATCAGCTTTTTGCCGAGATAGAGCAGTTGTTGCCTGCGCCTGCCGTGTCGGAGGTTGAGCGTGCTCTGGATGATACGGAGTGTGCGCTGGACATTGGTCTCAACATGGAGTCCTTGCTGAAGACCGTTGAGGACGATTGGGGTTTATTGGGTGAAATTGTTGATTTATATCGGACGGATGCGCCAAAACAACTGCAGCGCATTCAGGATGGCATCCAGCGCCAGGATCCTGATTTGGTCCGCGAGGCGGCTCATTCGCTCAAGGGGGCTTCTGGGGCATTTGGCAAGAGCACTCTGAGTTTTGCTTTGGCCTATCAACTCGAGCAGGCGGGTCGCAATCGGGATTTGGGTCAGGCCCATGAACTTCTGCAGCAATTGCGCCACTCCATCCAGCTTATGGAGCAGGCTTTGGGCGCGGAGTTACGTAAACACTCTTCTCTTTGAACCATGGATTGGAACACTGTGAAACTGATTCAACCTTTTGCCGGTTGGCGTCCGCAACCTGGTATGGCGGCCAAAGTGGCGGCTCCCCCTTATGATGTGTTATCCAGTCAGGAAGCCCGTTTATTGGTCAAGGATAATCCAGAGTCGTTTCTGTATGTATCCAAGGCAGAGATTGCTCTAGATCCGGCCATTTCCGTGTATGACGAGCGGGTTTATCAGACAGCCGCCCGACGTTTTGCCGCGATGCAGAGGGAGGGTATTTTGCGACAGGATGCTGCGCCCTGTTTATACATTTACCAACTGACCTTGGGGGGACGTTCACAGACTGGTGTTGTGGCGGCGGCATCTGTTGCTGCTTATTGCAGCAATCGGATTCGCAAGCATGAGTTGACCCGCCCGGACAAGGAGAATGATCGCACCCGGTTGGCGGAGGGGCTTGCGGCGCATTCTGGTCCGGTTTTTTTGATTTACCGTCACACGCAGGCGTTACAGGATCTGATTGAGCGGATTCAGGGGAGTGCACCACCTTCTGAGGCATTTTTGGCTGAGGATGGGGTACATCATGCGCTTTGGGTGGTTGCGGAGGCGGTGCATATTGAGCAGTTGGTGGCGCTTTTTGAGCAGCAGCCCAGGCTTTATATTGCGGACGGTCATCATCGTTCGGCGGCGGCGGCGCGGGTAGCTGAGCGGTTGCCGCATGCGGATCGATTCCTGGCGGTGATTTTCCCGGACAGCCAGTTACAGATTCTTGATTACAACCGTGTCGTCAAGGATTTGCGTGGGCTGTCGACGGGTGATTTTTTGCAGGCGATTGGGCAACGTTTTCAGGTGACGCCGGTTGCCACTTTTGTCAAAGAGCGGCACAGTTTTGGTCTTTATGTGGAGCGGCACTGGTATCAACTGACTTTGGATGCGCGTTGGATTGACGAGGGAGATCCCATTGCCTCTTTGGATGTTGCGCTTTTGGATCGTTATTTGTTGCGACCTATTTTGGGTATTGAGGATCCGCGTCGCGATCAGCGTATTGACTTTGTGGGTGGGGTACGGGGTTTGGCGGCGTTGCAAGGGTTGGTTGATTCTGGTCAGATGGCTGCGGCCTTTGCGCTTTGTCCGACCAGTTTAGAGGAGTTGTTGGCGGTAGCGGATGCGGATCAGATTATGCCGCCCAAGTCTACGTGGTTTGAGCCGAAGTTGCGTGACGGGATGGTTGTGCAGACTTTTTGAATTTGGATTTGGATTTATCATTATCATTATCATTATCATGGGGTCCAGGGGAGATTATCTCCCCTGGCGGGTGCAGGGCGGAGCCATGCTTGCAATGGCGCGCTTTTACCGAAGCAGATTTGCGCAGCAAATCTGCGCAGCGCGCCCAAATTTGTGCCCCGCAGGGGCACTCTTTGGGAGGGCGGAGCCCGACTTTTAACCTCGATGTATTGAGTTACCTACGGGAAAAACCCATTGGGAGGCTGTGCATATTGGCGCAGAAAACCGCGCCAATATGCACAGCTTGCGTCAATTAGGCGCTTAAGCCAACGCAAAAACCGCGTCGGCTTATCGTGAAAAGCGCGCCAAAATCAAAAGACAAGATCACAAAATCAAAAGACAAAATCAAAAGATAAATTCCCAGGGCTCTGCCCTGGACCCGCCAGGAAGCTAAGCTCCCTGGACCCGTAATTATTTTTGTTCCTGAATCCTACTACGGTTCACGCAAACTCTCGTTAAAGGAACGGGTGATCGGATTCAAAACATACGCAGCAATACTACGCGTTCCCACCTTAATTTCCGCATTCAACGTCATGCCACGAATCAAACGAATCCCCTCGGGCAAATTGTATAACTTGGTGCTCAACAACTCAACCCGACCAACATGCGTCGCCCCACCCGCCGTCTTGGTATCCTTGGTGCCAATCATGGACTCTTTATTGTTGGGTGACTCATTCCCCCCACCATAAGACTCCTGACTGATAAAACGTAACCGCCCCTCCAACATGCCATGCCGCTGATAAGGGAAAGCATCAATCTTAATGACTACCTTGTCCCCAACCTTGACATAGCCAATATCCCGCGAAGGAACATTAATCTCCCCAACAAAAACAGCATCAGCCGGCACAATGGTAATCAACAACTCCGCCCCAGGCAACACTGCCCCCGGCGAACGCTTGGCCACATCCAGTACCACCCCATCCTCTGGAGCCGTCAATACCTCAAATTCCGTAATGCGACGCGCCTTGGTCACCGCCTCATCCACCTTGGCCAACTCAGTACGCGTCGAAACCAAACTGTCCAACACCTGCCGCAACCAATCGTCGATATAGTTCTGCCGATCCGCCTTCTTGGAAAGCAACGTATGCTGTAACTCCACCAAACGGTTCACCGAAGCTCGATAATCCTGCTCCGTGCGGATACTGCTGGCCTGCGACTCCTGATACTGCAAATTGGTGCCCGTTCCCGTCTTGGCCAAATCACGCCGCTTGCTCTCAATGTCACGGTTGATCTCCATCAACTTGGCCTGATGCGCCCGATTGTCCTCCGTGGTGCGAATGGCAGCCTGCAACCCCTGAATCTCTTCGTCATACATGCGGACACGAGACTTGTACTGCGAACGCCGCTGCTGCAACAAAGTAGACTGTAACCGCTCGTCTGCGTTGGCAGAGGCATCCGCCACAAAGTCACTCCCCTCCACCTCGCTCTCCAAACGACGCAGTTGGGCCAACAAAGCTTGTTGTTGTACCAGCAGGGAAGAAAGATCCGCACGGGCAAAAGTGGGGTCAAAAGTCGCCAACACCTGCCCCCTTTTTACCACATCACCCGGCTTGACCTTCATCTCCCGAATGATCGCACGATCCACCGGCTGTAACTGAATCGGGGGCGTATCCGTGGTCAAACGCCCGGATCCTACCACAACAATATCCGTATCCGCCACCGAAGCTACCACGACAACAGCAACCAGCATGGCCACAATCAGATAATAGGTCGCCATCATCGCCGCAGGCGGATCGGTCTCCAAAACCGGTCCAATACCAGTCTGGAAAGGAATTGCCTCAGGCGTCACCTTGGCTTTGACACGTTTAAGGGGAATTTTTGCGAGAAAAGCTGCCATATCATCCGTTTATTTAGCAAGCTCGGAGGGCAGGCACAACAAACGGCACAGAGTCCGCCAACCCATGATCATCAGCACAGCGGCCTCGATTCAGAAGGTCACATCTGCCACGATGGCGAGGAAGAGTACACCCAGATAGCGCATGGAACCCAGAAAATTGCGCCAACCCATTTCACGGGTCGGGGTACGGATCAACCGCCAGTTTTCAAACAAGAACAAACTACCCGACAACAAGGCACCAGCCAGATAGAGCTTACCCAACTGACCAAAATACCAAGGCAACAAAGAAGCCCCCACCAACAACATGCTGTTGAGGAAAATATAACGGGCCGCCTTTTGTTCACCCACCACCACCGGCAACATGGGCACGCCCGCCTTTTGATAATCCTCTTTCAAATGGATGGCCAAACTCCAGAAATGCGAAGGGGTCCAGAAAAAAAGCACCAAAGCCAGCAGTATGGGCAGCGCACACAGACCAGGATTGACAGAAGCAGCCCCCGCCATGACGGCAAAGCTGCCCGCCAACCCACCCAGAACAATATTAAGCCAAGTGCGACGCTTCAACCAAACCGTATAGACGACACCATAGAAAAATGCCCCCAGGAACAGGTGTACCGCCACAATCGGGTTGAACAGCCAAACCGAAATACTAACCCCAGCCAGCAGCAGCAAACCCGCCAACCAAAGCACATGATTGGAACCGTTCAAAGCCCGCTGCGCCAAAGGACGGTGCGCAGTGCGCTCCATGATGCGGTCAATATCCCGATCATACCAATGGTTGAAAACCGCCGAACTGGCCGATCCAAGCAGCATCACCAACGTCAACCAGAACAGGTGCGAAAGACTAACCCGTTCGGCCATGGCCAGGTAGGAAACAACCGCCGTCAAGGCAATCATCCCGCCGATCCGTAACTTCAACAATTCGAGATAGTTCGCAAAAGGCATCTTTCCACCTACCACAATGGGAAAAAACCGGCTATCCTGGCACCGTTTGGTAAAGCTCCCCCATACTACACACTACGCGGAAAAAGTTCAATTCCTAACGCCGAATAAAACGCAAAAAAGAGTTTGCAGCGACTGTCATGATCCAGATCAGCCAATTAAGTCACTCTTATGGGCAACGACGGCAGCCTCCCCGTCCCGCTTTGCTGGACCTGAACCTTGCTGTCGCTGCCAACACGCTGTTTGCCTTGACCGGACCCAATGGTGGTGGCAAGTCCACTCTTTTTCGTATTCTGAGTGGCTTGAGTTTGCCCAGTCAGGGTTCTGTGCGCATCAACGGCATTGACACGCTGCGCAACCCGCAGGCTGTCCGTCAATTGCTGGGGGTGGTCTTTCAACACCCCGCCTTGGACAAGCATCTCACTATCCTGGAAAATTTACGTATTCACGCCGATTTGCACCATATTGACCGTCACACCTTTCAGGAACGACTGGCAAGTGATCTGGGCTGGTCGGGTCTTGCCGACCGTTTGCACGACCGGGTAGGCACCCTTTCTGGTGGCACTGCGCGCCGTGTCGAGTTGATCAAGGCTCTTTTGCATCGCCCCCCTGTGGTATTGATGGACGAACCCACCAATGGGCTTGATCCGGGTGCGCGCCGTGACTTTTTTGACAATCTGCTGCATCTGCGTCGTGCGTTGGGTTTGACCATCCTTTTCACCAGCCATCTCTTCGATGAGGCGGAACAGGCGGACCGGGTCGCCATCTTGCACCAGGGCCGTCTATTAGCCAGCGGATCTCCGGCGGAGTTACGCAACCAGTTGGGGCAGGAGATGGTGATTCTGCAAACCCCGCAGACGGAGGATCGGCAACAGCTTTTACAGTTGCTGGCCCAGCGCCCTGCCATTCGGGTGACGGAACACGCACAGGAGTTGCGTTTGACTGGTATTGATGCCGATACGCTGCAGCGACTACTTTTTCACCATCGAGAACAGTTTCAGTCGTTGGCCATGCATCATCCCACTTTGGAGGATGTCTTCATTCACCACACTAGAACAGGAAACGCGCCATGATCCGCCCCATTCGCGCCCTGGCGCAGCGTGAGTTGGTCCGTTTTTTTCGGCAACCGCACCGGGTGGTTGGCAGTTTGGCGCAACCGCTGCTTTTCTGGCTTTTTCTGGGCAGTGGTTTTAGTGCTTCTTTCCGCCCACCGGGGCTTTCCGGCATCAGTTATCTGGAATATTTCTATCCGGGTATTCTTTTGATGTTGTTGCTGTTTTCTGGCATTTTTTCCACCATAACCCTGATCGAGGATCGCAGCCAGGGGTTGTTGCAGGGGGTTTTGGTTGCCCCTCTGCCACGTATGGCCATCGTACTGGGCAAGGTGGGTGGCGCGATGGGGGTTGCTCTGTTGCAGGTAGTTGTGCTGCTGTTGGCCATTCCCTGGTTGGGGTTGCATCTGGGGTTGGGTGAGGCGTTATTGCTGTTGTTCGGGCTGTTGTTGGCAACTCTTGGCTTTACCACCCTGGGTTTTCTCATCGCCTGGAATATGGAAAGCACGGCGGGCTTTCATGCCATCATGTCGATTTTTTTGATGCCTTTGTGGCTGCTGTCTGGTGCTCTTTTCCCCATGGAGCATACGCCCGGTTGGTTGCAGGTATTGATGCAGATCAACCCGGTGACGCACGCCCTGCGTTTGATCCGGTTGCCCTTTTATCAGTCGGCACCGCAACTTTTGACTCTGCCGGAGTATCAACTTTCCCTGTTGGTGACTGTGCTTTGGGCTGTGGTCTGTTTGGCTGCTGCGCTTTGGCAGGTGAAGCGGATTGAACGGGGTGTCCCGTTGAGTTGAATGAGAGACATAAAAACAATTGTGGGTCCAGGGGGGACACCCCCCTGGCGGGTCCAGGGCAGCGCCCTGGGAATTTTGCTTTTAATCTTTTGCCTTTATCTTTTGCCTTTGGCGCGCTTTTCACGACAAGCCGATGCGCTTTTTGCATCGGCGCAGCGCGCCTAATTGACGCAAGGTGTGGGCATTGGCGCGCTTTTCTGCGCCAATGCCCACACCCTCCCAATGGGTTTTGCCACCCGTAGGTGACTCAGTACCGCGAGGTTAAAAGTCGGGCGTCCGCCCTCCCAAAGAGTGCCCCTGCGGGGCACAGATTTGGCGCGCTGCGCAGATTTGGCTTTGCCAAATCTGCTTCGGTAAAAGCGCGCCATTACAAGCAGGGCGCTGCCCTGCACCCGCCAGGGGCGATGATCGCCCCTGGACCCCGCATAAATTTTTAAAGATTTCAAACATTTATAGAATATTAACGCTTACATGGCTTAAGCCCTGCACCCGCCAGGGGCGATGATCACCCCTGGACCCCGCAGCAAATTGATATATTGACAGGTCTGCTCTACGCAGCAGGCAAACGATCAAAAAATCTCGCCCGATACAAAACACGCACCGGACCATCCGCCGGATCGCTAAAAGCATTGCGGGTATGCAACACATTATGACTGACCAAACCCCAACCCGCCTCCAACCGCCCAAGAAACAGATAAGACGAGGATTGCAACAACTGCCGTAACCCCTCCACCGCCTGCTGCGTCGCCTCATCACCACGCCAACGAATACTCTTGCGCCGATTGGTAAAACGGGCATGCAACGCCCCCTGCGCCGTCACCGAAAAAACCGGCCCCGTGCGCTCCGGTCGCGCCACCTGACCCTGCTCATCCAAACGGGCTGGAATGGTCATCACATCCGGCTCCATCAACGTGGCCAACCACTCTGGATGACGATCCCGCAACTGCATATAAACCAACTCATGGTCCAACAACGCATTCTCACCCCCCTCATGCGCCGGTCGCTCACAATACAAACACAAACTCTGCACCTGATGGTCCGCCGGATTATAGTATCCATCCGTATGCCAGCCAATCGCCGCCGCACGGTAGGGGATATAGTGGGCAAACGGATCATAGGCCGATCCCCCAGGCGTCAACGCCGACAAACCCTCCTCACCCGCCCCCAAATTGCGGTCCCACTCCCGCAACCCCAACTGGGCCGTCAACGCCGGTAACGGATTTTCTCGCAGCTTTTCCGGGTGACTCAAACAAAACAATGCCATGTTGCTCTTGGCACAACGGGACAAAAGAGCTCCCCGCTCCTGCACGGTCAAGGCCAGCGGGTCGGAAATCTCTACCACCAAATCGGCTAATGCACTGGGATAATGCGCCAATTTTTCACGCTTCCAAGCCTGATAGGCCACATCATCACCCAGTTCAAAAATGTGCTTCATCGCACGCAATCCCCCACACACGTTGACAGAACAACAAACACCCATTCGACAGCAAAAAAGCCATTATAACACGCGATGTTAAAAGTCGGGCATCCGCCCTCCAGGAGCGTGCCCCTGCGGGGCACAAATCTGTGCGGCGTGCGCAAATGCTGCGCATTTGCTTTCGTAAAACGCCGCACATGACAAGCATGGCTCCACCCTGCACCCGCCAGGGGCGATGATCGCCCCTGGACCCCGCAGAAATTTATAAATCTCTCAATATCAATAAAAAAAAGGCGGAAGAGAAAATCCCCTTCCGCCCAACATCCGCCTCGCAACAACTCACAAACCCATGCCCATCTGAATATAACCACAAGGACATGCCTGGAAACATACATGACAACCGTTGCACTTGGTGTAGTCCGTAAACATCACCTGCCCCTGCGGACGCTTCAAATCACGATGAATCGTCTCCTTGGGACAGAAAATACGGCACTGGTCACACGCGAAACACAAGCCGCAACTCATGCAACGCTTGGCCTCCTCCATGGCCTGCTCCGCCGTGATGGTGAAGGTGGTCTCCTTGAACCCCTCAATGGCCTCAGCCACCTCCAGTCTGGCCTCTTCATTGCGTGGCAGTGCGCGGTAATAATCCAACCGCATCTCCTCCACCCGAATCGGCTTGACCTTGCTCGGCAATTGATGCTTGGCCCCCTTCAGGAAACTGTGCATCGCCCGCGCCGCCTGCCGCCCATGGCCGACAGAACGGGTGGAAATACCCAACCCCAACACATCACCCCCAGCAAATACCCCCGGCAAAGAGGTCTCAAAAGAGGTGTTGGCACTGATCCAACCCCACTTGTCCGCCAACCCCGCCATGCCCTCTTCCAACTCCGGCACCTGACCAATACCCATGATCACCGTGTCACAAGGCACCGTGAACTCCGATCCTGGGATTGGCTCTGGACGACGACGCCCCGATTTGTCCGGTGCACCCAACTGCATGCGAATGCAACGCGCAGCCACCGCACGACCACCCTCCGTAATCAACTCTACCGGCGCCGCCAACAACTCAAATCTGACCCCCTCCTCCATCGCCTCATCCACATCCTTGGCAATGGCAGGCATCTCATCCTTGGTGCGGCGATACAGAATGGTTACCTCGGAACCACCAGCAACCCGACGCACAATACGCGCCGAATCCACCGCCGTCTTCTCCGTGGTCACCACCTCCTCTTCCTTGCGCGCCTCCTCATCGATGGCCTGACGCACCGCATCATAACGCGCCTCGTCCCCCGACTCCTCCGCCGCAAGCAGATCCTTCTGCAAACGCAACGATACACGGGCCGCATCCATGGCACTGTCACCACCACCAATCACAACAACCCGCTTGCCAATCTCTACCTTGGCCCCCGTGTTGACCCGATTGAGAAAACTGGCCGCCGTAAACACGTTGGCCGAATTTTCGCCAGGAATACCCATATTGCTGCCCTTGTGCGCCCCCAAAGCCAGATAAATGGCCGAAAACTCCTTGCGCAACTGCTCAAAAGAGACGTCCCGGCCAATACGGGTATTACACTTGAGCTCAACCCCCAGATCCAGAATATTCTGAATCTCTCCATCCAACACCTCGTCCGGCAGGCGATACGTGGGAATGCCATACCGCAACATGCCACCCGCCTTCTCAAAAGCCTCAAAAATGGTCACCGCATAACCACGCCGGGCCATCTGATAAGCACAAGAAAGACCAGAAGGCCCAGAACCAATCACCGCCACCTTCTGCGCCTTCTTCTCGTCCGTAAGCCTCTTGAACTTCAACTTGCGACGCAACCCATGGTCACCAATAAACCGCTCCATGTTGTTGATGGCTACCGAACCATCTTCCTTGTGCTGACGGTTGCAACCCGATTCACAAGGATGCGGGCAAATCCGGCCATGCGTCGCCGGCAAAGGATTCTTGTCGGTCAAAATCTCCCAAGCCTGGTCCAAAGCCTGCTCCTGGGTCATTTTGTACTGACTGGCCTGCGCAATGACCGTCAAATAGCCGCGAATATCCTCGCTGCTCGGACAGGCATCTTTACAGGGCGGCAAACGCTGCACATACGTGGGACACTTCCAACTGCTGCCATTGCGCACAACAACTTCTTCCGCAATCCCCTTGCGCAACGTCGGCTCAAGGTCGTCACGGGTAAAATCTTTGGTCAAGATAGTGGGTACTAACATGGATGACTCCTTCTGCCCGATTGTCTCGTGCGCCGAAAATGATCTCGTCTAGAGCCCCTGTTACAAACGGACCATGGCGGATCGGTTCAGGTTGGACAACGCTTCCGGGCTGTCATCAATGTGATACTTGGTGAACGGAAAGCCAGTCTTCTCGAAAAAACGCTGCCAGCCAATGCGCTCAATCCACTCACCAATACGCTCCCAATCCTTGCCCCCCTCCTTGTAGGCTTGCAAAATCCGCCGCACCGCCGCAGAAATCTCCGGCCAACGGGGCGGATTGTTGGGCAAACCCCACACGGCCAACTTCATGAAACTGGGCGCAGTGCGCGCATTGGACATCTTACCACCTACCCAAATGGACAGTGTGTCGGTCTGCGCATCGCGAATCTCCATGCTGGGACATTGACCATGGCATGCACCACAGTACATGCACTTTTCCTGCACCACTTCCACACTCTCACGACCATTGACCACCGCCGGACGAATGGCGGCCGCCGGACAGATGGCCACCACCTTCGGCAACTCACAAATCTGCATGTTGTCATGGTTGATCCGAGGCGGATGATGGTGCTGCACAATGACGGAAATATCCCCGTGGCTGGCACAGTTGATCTGACAGCAAGAGGTGGAAAGATGCACCCGGTTGGGGAAACTCTCCGTCTTGAACTCTTCAATCAGGTCATCCATCATCGCCTTCACGGAACCCGCAGCATCCGTACCAGGCAGGTTGCAGTGCAACCATCCCTGCGTGTGGGCAATGTTGGAAACCGACGGACCCGTACCACCAACCGGCCAACCCAGATCATTCTCCACCGTGCCAATCAGGTTGTCCAACTGCGAGGCATCACCCAACAAAAACTCAATGTTGGCCCTGGTGGTGAAACGCACAAATCCTTCACAATATTTATCCGCAATATCACATACCTTGCGCACAGTGTCCGCGCTCATGGTCCGGGGCGAACCCGCCCGCACGGTATACAGCTTGTCGCCGTTCTCCGCCACATGAACCAAAACACCCGGACGCAACCGCTCATGATAGTCCCACTGGCCATAGTTTTTGGCCATCAACGGATGCAGGTATTGGGTATAATCGGGAGCCCCCTGGTCCCGAGGTGCCATCGGTCTTTCGCTCATTGTTATCCTATCTCCACAAAGTGTCAGTCAGTCGTATGAGAGATCCTGCAAACCTGCCCGCTCAATCCGCCGTTTCCGGCCCCTCGGATTCCCGGTTCCACACCTTTGGGCTGTGCGCCTGCTCACCACCAAAACGGCTGGGCGCCAACTCCTCAAACTTAATGTAGGGCGAAGTGCGCGGCCGCAAAATCATCCGGGGATCCGGCTCCAAACCCACACCATCCAGGAAAGTGGCCATGCCAACCCGATGAATGAATTCACCAATCCGCTCATGATCCATCCCGTTATCGTTCCAGAACTCCCAAACCCGCTCGATGAACTCTTTGAGATTTTCCAGATCCTCATCAGTCTCCAACTTCATGAAAGGCACCAACACCGAACTCATGGTATCGCCAATCTTCAGGGTACGATGGCCACCAACCAGGATGGTTACACCCCGGTCCTTGCCCGGCTTCAGGGCTTTGTTCATGACATTGATACAGTGCATGCAACGCACACACTCATCGTTTTCCACCTTCAACTCTTTGCCGCGCACGCTCAGGCAACGGGTCGGGCAGCGGGTGATCACATTGTCAATCAGATATTCCAACCCCTTCTCGTCGATAAATTCCGCCACCTTTTCTTGATTGACCTGCATGGGACCACGCCACGTGCCGATGATCGGCATGTCGGAGCGCACGATCGAGTTGCCGCAATCATTGGCACAGCCAGAGAGTTTGAACTTGAATTTATAAACAAACTCAGGACGATGCAGATATTCGATAAAACTGTCGGTGATGAACTTGGTGGTCTTCATGGTGTCGAAGCAGGCCATTTCGCAACGCGCCTGACCAACACAACACTGCAAGGTGCGCATGGCCGCACCAGATCCCCCAATATCCCAACCATCATGCATCAAATCTTCGGCCACATTCATCGAGCCGTTGTCATCAAAACCCAACAACAAAATATCGCCAGACATGCCATGCAGTTGCAAAATACCCGCCCCATGCCGCTCGGCACTGTCCGCCAAATTGCGCAACGCCGCCGTACTATATACCCAACCCGGTGGCTCAATAACCCGTACCGTGTGAAAATTGGCCAGAGCCGGATATTTATCCGCCTTTTCTGAAACACGGGCAATCACCCCACCGCCATAGCCCGGCACATTGATGATTTTACCCAGCCAATAATTCCACTTATTCTCGTAAGACTCTTCCAACTGGTTGAGAAGCTGGACAATCTGTGGCCGCTTCTTGGAATACTCCTTCAGGTCTTTGACAAAACTGGGCCAGGGGCCCGATTCCAACTCATTCAACAGCGGCGTGTTCAACGCCATTCCAGGGGAACTGTCTTCGCTGCTCATGCGACACTCCTTGGCGAGAGGTTCAGATAGAGATAATAAACAACCAGTTAGACTGCATCTTTCCAATGATTCCGCCTCAATTGCATCCACAATCGATTAATTGCCGCGAGTATAAACCAAGCGCGACCATTCATACAACAGGAAATCCTGAAGTTCTAATATAAACAAACGCTGGAAAAATTTAGATAATTATCAAATTCGCTAGATTTGCAAATTCATGTTTGCAATATAAATGGAGGCCAACGCAACAATACCACCACCCATAAAACAAAACGCCCCTGTTCAAAATGGAGAACAGGGGCGTATATTGCACTGCAATAATTGCTGGTGGGCAATTATGCATTGGCACCGATTGTCGAAAGGGTCAACAGTTTCAACAATGATTGCGCCTGCAGATTGGCCTGGGCCAGGATAGCCATGCTCGCCTGCTGCCGAATAGACTGATTGGTGGCATTGGCACTCTCCTCGGCAATGTCACTGTCGACCACACGGGAATAGGCTTGGGTATACCCCAGCGAAGTGGCATCCAACGTGTCGACAATCGATTGCAGGCGGTTCTGCAACGCCCCCACGGTCGACCGCAACATGCTGATGGAATCCAAAGCCGTGTCGGCCACGTCGACGGCTGCATCCGCACCAGCCGAGGTGGATACGGCCAAAGC
This sequence comes from Magnetococcales bacterium, assembly GCA_002753095.1. Lineage (GTDB taxonomy): Bacteria > Pseudomonadota > Magnetococcia > Magnetococcales > Magnetaquicoccaceae > Magnetaquicoccus. The sequence goes on along the minus strand of PDZU01000002.1, from coordinate 41,765 downwards.
CGAACCGGTGGCATCACCGATCAAATCGTCCAACGTCGCCCCTCCCAACGTGATGTTGAAGGTCTGTCCGGTGTTGGGATCCACCATCATGTTGAGATTGAGAGTGCCATCCAAGGGGGTCTGACTGAAAATGGTGGTGTCCGAGGCCAAACGACTGATCTCGGCCACCAACCCCTCAACCTCTTCCTGCAAAGCCGCCCGATCACTGCTGGTCTTGGTATCGGTGCTGGCATCCACCGCCAAATCCCGAATCTGCTGGAAAGCGTCCGCACTCTCCTGCAGGGCGGCATCCGCCACCTGCAACAGCGACAACGCATCATTGGCATTCTGCTTGGCTGCCGTCATGCCACTGATTTGCGAAGCCAACCGCATGGCAAAAGAGATCATCCCCGGTGCATCACCGGCAGTCACAATCTTGCTGCCCGTGGCCAAACGCTGCAAACTTTTGCTCCAGGCCGCGTTGGACTGTTCCAAAGCCTGACGGGCCATTAACACGGTGCTGGAATTGTTGATGGAGATACTCATCGATGGTGACTCCTGTTGCTCTAGTGATTCCGTCCACCCGACCGGGATCGGGATAGTTGATTTTTACCGTAACATCCGCCGAATTTCATCGGAAGTGGCACTATTGATGCCGGTAAAAGCGACTCCAGTCAAGAAATTTATCTGCATTTACCCGGTAACGATGATGCGATTTTCAGCATTATTTTCACGCATGGTTGATTTTATCTGATGATCGTTGATTTTTTCCATCGCAGTCCCGAAAAATTGTGCATCCTTGCGCACAAATTTCGGTCAATTTTGTCCGATTCCGCCTGCTGCGCTTTCATTTCGGACAACATTGTCCGTATCACCTGACCTGCTTGACCGCTTCAACGCCTGTGATACGGTCAAATATGTCCGAAAATTTTTTTCTCATGTTCCGCCGTTTTCTGCCGATACAGATAATGTCCTGTTGTGCCTGCGCTCAACATCGCCTGTGCAGCGCCTCTGCCTGGATCTCCCCGTATGGAAACCTCTTTTTATTTTCCGGTCGTTGTACGCCAGTTACCAGATCAACGCCTGCAGGCCCATCTGTCTGACCTGCCAGAACTTTCCCGACAAGGCAGCTCCCTGGAAGGGGTTCTCTCTGCCCTCAGAGAGGCTTTGACGTTGTCCGTTGCCCAGCGCATGCGCACCAACCAGCCATTACCCATCCCGGCGGCACAGCGCAGCAAAGTTTGGGTAACCATCCCTGCCCTGCTCGCCTGCAAGGCCACCCTTTACTTGGCCATGCGGCAGCAGAGCGTCAGCAAAACGGCCCTTGCCAAGCGTCTTAACCTCGATGAAAAGGAGATCAGGCGCCTCCTGGATCCCGACCATCCTTCCAAGCTGCCACGCCTGGAAAATGCCCTTGCTACACTGGGTGTGCAACTGCTTGTCGCCGGACGGCCCACACCGCTTCCCTGACACAATGGGATCGTCATACCTTTACGCCGCTGTCAGAAGTGAAGAGAATGGCCGACCGTGGCAAAACCACCGTTGCATAGAGGAGAGTGATCGTGACCAATCAAGCTGTGAACTCAGAACAAATCTTGGCAAAAGCGATGGCGGCAGAGATGATCTCTGTCGAGCAGTTGCAACAACTCCTGCACAATGGCCTGCCGCCACAGGTCACGCTGCTGGATGTGCGCACTCCGACAGAACAGGCGCAGGGCATCATTCCTGGATCACAACTTTTTCCGTGTGATCATGACCTGCAACATTTGGAAAACACCGCCGTTTTTTCGGCCAGTTTTCACGACAAATTCAGTCCAGATGCCTTTGACCCGCAGCACGAATATATTTTGATCTGTCGTACCGGCCCCCGTACCGCCATCGCTCTGGAAAGCTTTCTCGAGCACGAATTGATCGCCTGTGAACTGTTGGGAGGCATTACCGAGTGGCGGCAAAAGGGTTTTGCCGTACAGGTACCGAAGGTTGGGTAGATTGGGAAAAGAGACGCAAGAAGGGGCTGTGACAGGTGTAAAACAGGGATTGGTGCGGATGGCCGGATTTGAACCGGCACAGCGTGAGCTACTGCCCCCTCAAGACAGCGTGTCTACCAATTTCACCACATCCGCACAAACTCGAAGGAGTTTAGCAAAGGCCGTGGTCGCATTCAATGGTTTTCCTGCGCCGCCCCGGTACAGGCAATCAATCCACCCGGATGCAGAGTCGCTGCTTTTGGATTTTTTCGCCAGCCATACTCCAACAACACGGTGCATGTCGGGCTGCCGCCCTCCAGAAGCGTGCCCCTGCGGGGCACAAATTTGGGCGCGCTGCGCAGATTTGCTGCGCAAATCTGCTTCGTTAAAAGCGCGCCATTTCAGCAGGGCTCCGCCCTGCACCCGCAAGGGGAGATAATCTCCCCTTGACCCCATTTTAGCAAATGCAATTGCCCTGTGTGAACCCGGTTGAATAGTAACGGGGCTGCGTGTATCCTCAGGGGTGGATCGCAGGAGTGTGCGCGATCTGATGAACCGATCACTGGATAATGGGGTGACCATCGATGAAAAATAATGCATGGCTGATTGAGGTGGATCAAAGCAACTTCGATCGGGATGTGCTGGAACGTTCCAGCGACGTACCCGTTCTGGTGGACTTTTGGGCCCCCTGGTGCGCGCCTTGTCGGGCCCTGGGGCCCGTCCTGGAAAAATTGCAACGGGAGATGGTTGATCGCTTCGTGCTGGCCAAAATCGACTCCGACAAAAACCCCGAACTCTCCAGAGAGTTTCAGGTACGCTCCATTCCAGCAGTAAAACTGTTCGTGGATGGCGAAGTGGAAGATGAGTTTACTGGTGCTCTGCCCGAACAAGCCATCCGTCAGTTTCTGGATCGAGCCATTCCCTCCCCGTTAGACCGTCTGGCCCAACAGGCTGGTATTTTGGCTGACCAGGGCGCCTGGGACAAGGCTGGCGAGCTTTTCTCGCAGGTTCTGGAACAAAATCCCCACCATGTATTGGGCCTGTTCGGGATGATTCGCGTTCTGCTCAACCAGCAACGTAGCGAAGAGGCCGCCAAATATTTTGCCCGCCTGCCCATGAAAACAGCCGAAAGCCAGGAAGGCAAACTGTTGCGCGCCCGCATTGCCTTCTCTGGGAGCAGTCAAAACAAGGACAACCTGGAAGAGTTGCAAGAAAAAGTGGCCATCGCCCCCGGCAATGTAGCCGCCCGCCTGAACCTGGGTCATGCCATGGTGCGCCACGAGCGCTACGCCGAAGGGATGGAGCAGTTCCTGGAAGCCCTGCGGCGGGAGAAAAACAGCCAGGAATCCCCAGCCCGCAAAGCCTTGCTGCAAGTTTTTGATCTGCTGGGACAGGGTCACCCGTTGGTAGCCGAATATCGGCCCAAATTGTCGGCTATCCTTTTTTCATAAAAAAAGCCGGAGCATATCCCTCCGGCTTTTTTCTGCAACCTCCTGACGACACACTACAAACCACACATGCCGCCCCCGCAGCCTCCACTCCCACACATGGGCGGTGGGGCGCTGGATGAACCAATATTCTTGGTCCGAACACTGATCCCCCCCGTGGAGAGAATCTTGCGCACCTGTTGGGCACCGCAATGCGGACACTCCTTGACCGGTGGGGCCGACATGGGGTGATCAACCTCAAAACGGGTTGAACAGGCATCACACTTATAATCGTACAATGGCATGGTCGTCTCCTTTTACACACACTCTCCAGGGCGGGCCACGGCAAAAGCCCCCAGGCAGAGGGCTGCCCCCCTGTAGCCGTGGAAACCGTAACCGCCTCTCGCCAAATACCACCCGCCGGCAGAACGACTCCCCCTTAGCGGTTGACGCGACGGGTGATCGTGATGGTAATCTCCGGCACCACATCCGGGTGCAGACGGATACGCACCAGATGCTCACCCAGGGTACGAATGGGCCGTGGCACATCAATGGTACTGCGCGGCACCTCAATACCCTTCTCGTGGAAATAGTGGGCAATATCGCCATTGGTCACCGAACCGAACAGTTTGTCGGAAGATCCCGCCGGACGATCCAACAACACCGTTACCTCCTGGATGCGCACAGCCAAATCTTCTGCCGACTGTTTGATCGCCTCCTGGCGCGCTTCGAAGGCTTGGCGCTCGGACTCAAAACGGGCCCGATTGGCCGGCGTGGCGGGCAACGCCTTGCCTTGCGGAATCAAGAAGTTGCGTCCATACCCGTTGCGCACCTTGACGACCGTACCCAAATCTCCCAATTTGCCGATTTTCTCGAGCAAAATTAATTCCATAGCAATCACCTCCCCGAAGGGTTTTCACCTTCTTTGTTGTCAAAAAAGCGTAGACGGAAATCAATCCACGTATCGAAAAGTCCCACCAGCAAAACCAGCAGGACTAAACCGGTCCAAAAAAAGAGAGCCGTATAGACAGCAGCCCGCACCACCGGACTGGCCCGGTACCATTGCAAAGCCCGTTGCAGGATAGCCAACCCCTGAAAAAAATAGGGTATGGCCAAAAACAGCCCCCAGTTGATCCCGACATAACGCCACGCCCCCTGCGCAAAAAGCGCCAAAGCGGCCATCGCGATCAACAGCCAAACCAACAGGAAGGGCAGGCGTACCGTTGCCAAATTTTCGCCTGCCAACCCCGCACCACCCCAGCGCTGCACCACATTGCGCGCAATCAACAAATTGGCCATCTGGATCAGATACCAACTGGTCAGCACCATGGCTGGCAGCAAGAGACTGACCCAGGCAATGATACGGTCCAGACTGATGCCAAGCTCCACCACGGCAGCATTGCCCGTGCCTTGCTCGGTGAGGGCCGTCATGACAGCCTCTTTCATGGTATTCATCTCACGGGTCAACAACACGGGCAGATCCCAGCCCAGCAGCGTACTACCCCCCAAGAGAAGCAACAACACCACATTACCCAGCAAAAAGGCAATAAAGGCACAATGGCTGGTCTGCCAACCCATGCGCAGCAAACGCGCCGCCAGCAACGGAAAGGCGGCAAAGAGAAGGAAGACCGCCAACGGAAACGGCCATCCACCTCCCACCACGCTCGCACCAGTCAACAGCACCAACACGGCGATAAGCGCTGCTCTGTTGCCCAGACGCAAACTGACCAACAACAGAGGCAGCGGCACCAGCGCCTGCAACGGCGTCAGCAATGGCACCCAGAGCGGCAACAACAAAAGAAACGTTGCCATTGCTCCCGCTGCAAAAGGGTGTACCGTCAAGCGACTCAACATGCGTTGCGCCCCGCATTGACCGGCAACGCCCTGTTTGCAGACCACTGCGGGCAATCCGCAGCAGTACCCCCCGCACGACGCACACCATCACCGTGGCGCAAAGGGGTAAACATGGACCGATGCTGTTTGACGGAAGCCTGCACCATACCCAGAGGTTGCTAGGCAACCAGATGCGGCAACAGAGCAATGTTACGCGCCCGTTTAATGGCTTTGCTCAGATGGCGCTGATGGGGTGCGCAAACACCGGTGATACGACTGGGAACCATTTTACCCCGCTCGGTAATGAAACGCAGGAGCAGTTTGGGATCCTTGTAGTCGATGGTGACCGTTTTATCCGCACAAAACAGGCACACCTTGCGACGACGCAAAAATGGACGACGGAAACCGCCAGATGGACGGGCATTCCCTTCGCTACCCGACTCCGGGGAGCGATGATCCGAGTTGGCGCTCTCGGCAGCAGCAAAATCTGACATGGAAAAAAATCCTTACTATTCTGAAAAAGGTTCCAAAAGGAATCAACGACTCGGCGGCCTGGGCCACACAAGGCCATTCAGAGAGACTCTGGCAACAGAGCGATGCGCTCCGCCCACAGTTCGACCTGACCCCAGCGGATCTTGCCATCCCGAATCCAACGCTTTTGATTGAGCCTGCCCTCCACCTGCAGCAGTTGACCTGGACGCAGCGGACGACACCATTCGGCCAAATCTCCCAGTGCCAGAACCCCCATACGCACCTCGATGCGCTGGGCGGCAAACTGCTCTTGTTGGGAGAGATGCTCCACGGTCAGACAGGCAAGCAATCGACCTGACGGTGTAAAACGAAATTCCGGTTCGTCTGCCAGGGTACCCGCCAAGACGATCTGGTTGGCCCGTGGCGGCAAAGCGACAACCGGATCAGGCACTACACATCCTCGAAGGCATTGATGGCCGAGGCGGCCTCTTCCTCTTCGTTGGCAAGTTGACTTGCTCCTTCACCCTCAGTCCGTTTTTCCTCGAACGGCACCAGGGGCGACGGACCTGTCTTGGGCTTGCGCACCGATATGGACTGATATTTCAGAACATCTTCGTTGATTTTCAGCCAAGCTTCCAAGGTGGCTACCAGGGGACCACCCCCCTCGACCACATGAAAAACATAGAAACCTTTGCTGGTTTTTTTGACCGGATAGGCCAGTTGACGGCGTCCCCACAATTCGGTTTCCAATATTTTGCCCCCTTGCCCGGCGATAATATCGGCAACCCGCTTGTTGATCTGCTCCACTTGTTCGGTGGTCAGGTCTGGACGTAAGATATAGATGGTTTCGTAAAAAGCCACAGCGCCTCCTTTCGGCTCACTGATAAAAATGTTCCGTCATCCTGCCGCTTGTGCCACAGGTGCCGGAACCAAACAGCCCCGGTCCACACGGCATCCGGAGCAAGGAAGATCGGCTCATGCAAATAAAGTCCTTTAGTATGACAGACTCCCCCAATGGAGAGCAAGTAACAATTCCACTATTGACTGCAGAAAATGGGCAGGGGTGGCCGGGCATTTTCTATTTTTTCACCACCCGCCATGGCGGCGTCAGTCAGGGAGCGCATGCCAGCTTAAATCTGGGCACACACGTGCAGGATGATGCGCAGGCGGTGGCCATCAATCGGCACCGGGTTGCCCAAGTCTTAGGGCCTGCCGTGCGTTGGATCAGCTTTCTTGATCAGGTACACGGCACCCACACTGTACACACCACTGCCGAACCCTGGAGCACGCCCCCCGCAGCGGATGCCCAGGTCAGCCGTACACCCGGCGTTGTGCTGGCCATTCTCACCGCTGATTGTGTGCCTGTGCTGTTTGCAGATCCTCAGGCCAGAGTGATCGGTGCCGCACATGCCGGGTGGCGGGGCGCGTTGCACGGAGTCAGCGAAGCCTGTCTGGACGGCATGCGCGCCAGCGGCGCCTCAATTAACGAAATCCATGCAATCATAGGCCCTTGCATTCATGCCGAATCTTACAGCGTCGAGCCGCCGTTTCTGGAAGAGTTCGCGCACCACAGCGATAAAATGCGCTTGGATTATAAAAAATTCTTTTCAAAACAAAATAATATTGGTAAACTGCGCTTCGATTTGCCGGGGTACCTACGGGAAAGACTGGAGATGTATGGTTTATCGAGAGAGAGAATACATGATGCCAAACAATGTACCTGTTCGAGAAATAACGACTTTTTCAGTCATAGACACGCCACACAGCGGCACATCGCCCCGTGTGGACGACAAATGGGAGGAATTCTCCTGGTCTAATCGACGAAGCTCCCTTTGGATGGGAGTCACAGCCGTTTTGCTTCTGGCCACGACCATTGCCTGGGCCAGCCCGCCCAAGCTCAGCAGTCTGATTGGTCAGGTTGCACAGCAGGAGGGGGTAGACCCGAATCTCCTCAAGGCAGTCGTTGCGGTTGAATCGCAATTCGATACTGTTTCGGTTTCGACGCGGGGCGCTGTAGGACTCATGCAGCTCATGCCGGAAACCGCCCGCGAGTTAGGGGTCAGCAACCGTTTTAATCCCGAACAAAACCTGCGGGGCGGGGCACGCTACCTCAAGCAGATGATGGAGCGTTATCCCAACAGCCTGCCCATGGCGCTGGCGGCTTATAACGCTGGTCCCAATGCGGTGAGTCGGTTCGGTGGTGTTCCCCCCTTCCCGGCCACCAAGCGTTACATTCACAACGTCATGAGTTACTTCGCAAAGAGCGTGCCAGGAAGCAACAACCCCAAGAAGCTTTACCGGGCGCGCAAGAAGCAAGACAGCGATCCCACTTTGGTTGCTGACGCGCACCAACGGGTCGTTCGCCTCCTGGGCAACACGGACGAGGATGGCGAGGATACACCTTCGGTGCGTTCGCCCCGCCCCATTCCGGCGCCCAAGGCGGTTCATTCCGTCAAAAACCGCAGCAAGTCGTCAAATTCCCAAACCGCATCTGTCAGCGCTTCCACGCCGACCCACACTGCGCGCGTTGTGCCTTATGTGGCGGCGCGCCACATCAGTTCCCGCTACGAAGCGAGGAACACTGTGGACAGTTCGGACGAGATTCCGATCGTCGTGCTGCGTCGTTAATCTGGCCGTTACCCATTCTGTCCGTCATGCTCGCTAAATATGTGCCAACTGTGAGCATGGCGGATTTTTTCTGACCTGCGATGGGAATGCGGTATTGTGCGTATATTCATTGTCGTGTTGTTGTGTGTATTGGTGGTGTTGGGCGTGCTGTATGGGGCACGTTTGATGTGGCGTGTTTGGCATCCGCCTGTCGCTGGACAGGTGGATACGGTGATGGCCCGGTGGGAGCGTTGGTTGGCCTGGGGGGTAGCACTGGTGCTGCTGGTGTTGTTTATGATCATGATTGGGGATCGCTTGGCCCTGGATGGTCGCATGCCTGCCGATTGGACGGCGCCTTCCGTGCTACCGTCGCAGCAGAAAGCGCCCTAAAAACAAGGAATTGTGTTACAAAAAATTTTTGCGGGGTCCAGGGGCGAGGCCCTCTTTGGGAGGGCGGACGCCCGACTTTTAACAGCGCGTGCCATAACGGCTTTCTTGCTATCGAACGGTTGTTCGGTTAACGCGTATTGGGCACCATCGTGGACCCGTAATGGTTCCCGGTGCCCAGCTCACGGTGACGCAGTTTCTCCTTGCTCGCGAGTATCTCTCCAAACCTGGTAGCGGTTGGCAAAAAGCGCCTCAAGCTCAGCAACCACCTCCGCATCCGGGGTACCCATGATCCGCTTGAGCAACAGTTGCGATGCTGACTCCAATAGAGAAAAGTCTGCTTCAATCATGGGATAGCTTTTTTTAAGGCGTTTCATGGCCAACACGGCGGACTCTTCGGCGGGTTTAGCGATGGGCACGGGTTCCAGGTTTATTTTCGAGGTTGTTGTGTCGGCGCCGTTTTGCTGCAGCAAAAACTCAGCAAACAGGCGCACCGTGCGCTGATCCTCTTCGGTCAGTTTTTGCCAAGCGGCCAGCAAACGGGTGCGTTCTTTTTCGGCCAGCATTGTCATGCGTCACCTCGCCGGAATGTCAATGATTTGTCGATACCGTTCAATTCTTGACGGAATTTTTTACGCAAGAGGGCGCCATCATCAGCCCACACTTGGCGGTGGGCCAAGATAAAGGCTGTTGGTACAGGAAGTAAACATCTTTTGAGAGGATCAGACACAATGAAAAGCAGAATTGGTGGGTTGGCTTTACTGTTGAGCGGTCTGCCACTGGCCTTGTGGGCAGGGGATTTGGCCATTCAAGATCCCTGGGTACGGGCCATTCCGCCGAACATGCAGACGACGGCAGCCTATATGGTCATCCGCAACACAGGTACGGTGGGCAAAACCGTTGTCGGTGCAGCCAGCCCCCTGTTTTCCCGCGTGGAGTTTCACGAGACAGTCCAGAAGAATGGTGTGGCCGGAATGGTGGCCAGAGACAGCCTGGTCATTGATGCCGGCGGACAGGTCGCCCTCAAACCCGGTGGCTATCACATCATGTTGATTGGTCTGCAGGGGCAGGCGTTGCAGACCGGCAGCAAGGTACCGGTGATGTTGCAATTGAGCGACGGCACACAGGAGACTGTGATGGCTGAGGTGCGCACTGCTCCCGTAGCGGCAACGCAGGAACACCATCACGGCCATTAAGAATATCTTTCCTTTTCAAGAACGCGCCAGGAGCGCGGGATTAAAGGTCGGGCGTCCGCCATCCCAATCCGTGCCCCTGCGGGGGCACGGATTGGTGCGGTATGCGCGCATGCTACGCGTTTGGAAACTGTTCACTTCTCCAAAACAATTGCGGGTTCAGGGAGCCGAGCCTCCTGGCAGGTCCAGGACGGAGTCCTGGGAATTTATCTTTATGATTTTAATCTGTTGCTTCTGGCGCGCTTTTCTGCGCCAACACGTGCAGCCTCCCAGTGGGTTTTTCCCGCAGGCGACTCAATACATCACAGTTAAACGGAACTTTCGGACGAAAATCAAGGAATTTTTGTTTACAAACAATGAGTTATTATCTTGATTTTGCACCTATGTAAATCGTTAAATTTTTCATTTACAATCAATATTTTATTATCGAAGGGTGTCACGCACAAATTCCGGGTGCTGACTGAGGCAGGACAGAAAGACAGAAATTATTGACTTGGAGCTGTCACTGAGACGGCGTTAATTTTACTGCCTATCTGAGATGTGTTTCGTGATGTTACTGACCTCATGTCCAGCGAGAGTCCGTTACGTACCAGTTTTCCTCCATCACGGATCTCAGCGGCATCGAACATCTCGTCAGTCCATTCCGGCAGTTCGTCATACTCATCTTCTTGAATAATATGAGTATCAGATTTAGGCCAACCTGCTGCTGTAGCGGGCGATTTCCCGTTCATTGGCTTTCCTCATAGAGAAAATGTGTCGAGCGTTATCTCGTTGTACATATCCGACTACTACCATACGCCCATTCAATGTGCCAAAACACATTATGCGGCGTTCTCCGTAGTCATGACGTGTATCCTCCAATTCGTAGGTATACCCTGCAAAGACAGCCGAGGATTCTTTGAAGTCCAATCCTCGTTCTTCGAGGGTTTTTGCTCGTTTATTCGGATCGTAAGTGATTTCCGTGCTATTTATCGTATCGACAACTGTTGACTTGTACAACCATGAAATGCCCAGGTTGGCATTTTCCTCTACCTCGCTACAGCGAGGTTTTTGTTTTTCAGGAGTCGGTGCATGCATTTTCTCCCACACCTTGCCGGTCGGATTCTGGGTGCACCCCTCCTGGTTGAGCGGGCCCGAATGGAGAACATCCTGGCGGTGATCGGGCCACGCAGCGGTATTGATGCCGTGCTGCCTGCGGACACGCCACTTGCCACCCGTTCTGCCCCCCCAATCATCACGCCAGACGGCATCGCGATCATCCCCATCCATGGCACCCTGGTCAAGAGGGTTGGGCTGGTGGAGGCCGTTTCTGGTCTGACCGGCTACCCTGCGGGGCACAGATTTGGTGCGCTGCGCAGATTTGGCGCAGCCAAATCTGCTTCGGTAAAAGCGCGCCATTACAAGCAGGGCTCCGCCCCAGACGCGTTAACCGAACAACGAACACCCATTCGACAGAAAAAATGCCGTTATGACTCGCGATGTTAAAGGTCGGGCGTCCGCCCTCCAGCAGCGTGCCCCTGCGGGGCACAGATTTGGCGCGCTGCGCAGATTTGCTGCGCAAATCTGCTTCGGTAAAAGCGCGCCATTTCAGCAGGGCTCCGCCCTGCACCCGCCAGGGGCGATGATCGCCCCTGGACCCCGCAGAAATTTTTAAAGATTTCAAAGCCCTGGATCATGTTAACACTTGTGAGGCCCCGCCCTGCACCCGCCAGGGGCGATGATCGCCCCTGGACTTGTTATGACAGGACAGCCAACACACTGTCCCAAAAAGCAATACGCGCCTGAATTGCCTCCTGCGCTGCCGTGATCACCTCTTCGATCCGCACTGCATCCCCCTGACACAACTCCTCCAACATCAACAGCGACATCGGGCCATGATGATCCTCATCCAGATGGATATGGCGCTCCAGATAGTAGTGGAAACAAGGCGCCTGCTCCTTTCCGATGGCCATCTTCTGCAACAGTTCACGAAACATGGCCGGAATAATATGCTCTCTCCCCAAGGCAAATGCCGCTGCAACCACATGGGGCTTGCCTGTCTCAATGAAGGAAAAGGTTTTGCTCATGAAGGCCAATGCCCCCGCCGGAACCCCCTCAGCCTGCACGGCAGCCTGACGAAAACCCAGAAGAGCCGCCCGGTTCGTGAACTCAATGACCCCCGCCGTGCTACACCCCACCTCAGCCATGGCCTGCAGGTAGAGTTCAAAATGGCTGGCATAGCCGGGAATGCCAGTCGCAGAGGGTGGCGCCAGATCTGACTCCTCCTCCAACACAATATCGTTGATGAAGCGCCGAATCCGAGGTGAGGAGTATGGCCTCCATGGCTGCGAATGCGGGGCAATCTGTTGCTGCAGATATTTGAGCAACGACATGAAATCCCACACCGAATAAATATGGTGCGACATGAAAAGGCGCACAGACGGCAAATCCTGAATCGCACCGTACACTGGATGCTGGTTCAGGCGCACGCGCGCGCTCAACAAACGTTCAACGGGTATGCTTGCTGACACGGTGATCCATTCCTCTATTGTTGATTTGCAGTGCGATAGCGATTCTACATCCAAAATGATGGCCGCGCCAGAACGAACCTGCAGAAACGGCATGTACACACACTCAGCGCCTGGAACGATGACCGCCCCTGCACCCCACAATCATCCAAAAAAAACAGGGTCCAGGAATAAACCCTGGACCCCGCTCTACCCCCCCTTTGACCAACATCCCCCCTACGGACGCCAGGCAACATCCCATCCTTGTGGTACCACCGCCTTGCGCGGCAACAGACGGAAGAAACGTATGCCCAACAGGTACAACAACCCGCTTACCCCGATACCACCCAACCCCAACAGCAACTCAACCAAGGTTGGCGCATAACTGCCCTCAAGCCCATCCTGAAAAACGCTGGAAACCTCATAGCCCGGAAACATGTCCAACGGATAGGATTGCCCGGCAATCAGGACAAAACCCACAAAACAAAACAGACCAAGAACCACCATCCCAGACGAAAAAGCAATACCCCCTACCTGATTGCCCCACTTGGCGTTGAACAAAACACCCAACGGAGCCAAAATACCAAGCACAACGACCCCACCCCAGTACAACCAAGCGAATGAACCGCTCAAGATCCACGTCTCCACAGCATAGAATGCCGGAGAATAGAATTTGGTAAATTTCTCCACCACCAGCAGATACAACACCAACAATAAAAAGAAAATCAACGCATTGCGCAAGGCATGCACCAGACGCAGATCCAACTCCCGCGCCGTCAAGCGAAAAGAGGCCAACAACAGCAAGATGCTCAGCGCCGTGCCCGATGTCAACGAAATCGCCACAAAAGTCGGTGCCGTGATGGCCGAATGAAACACCTCACGGGCATGAATCACCCCAAAAATCGACCCCGTACCCGTGGTCAGAATAAAGCGCCACATGAAGGCCGCCGACCCAGCTGCCTTGGTATATTGCGGAAACTGAAACATGCTCCACAGATACAGAAAACAGAGCACCGTGAAACCAGAGTACAAGAACACGTTCCAGGTAAACATGGAGCGAAAGTTCATGTGCAACATGATCAACAACATGCGATCCGGGCGCCCCAGATCCAACGTCAACACCGTCAAACCACCCGCCAACAACACGATGGACAAAAAGGCCGAAAAACGGCCAAACTGCTTGAAATGCTTGACCGCAAAAATGGTGGACATGGAACCCAGATTCAAAGAACCGGAGGCCATCACCAACAACGAAATGGCAAACACATGCGGCAATCCCCACACCACCGTGTTGTTCATGCCCGTCACACCATGGCCGTTGACCTCGATGTAGATAAAAGCCGCAGCCCCCAGCAACAACAACACACCCATGCCCGCCAGCAACTTCCAGTAACCCTGGGAACGTCCCTCAATCGCTGCAAATTCATCAATCATGGCGCTATCCCCCTTTACAATCCCTGATAGTAAATGCGGGGTTTCAACCCCAGATCGGGCCGCATCGTCTTGGTGGCTACCGTATGCACGCGCTTGGCAATCTCGGAACGGGGATCGTTCAGATCACCGAAAAGCATGGCACCCTTCCCCTCTCCCTTGCACGCCTCAACACAGGCAGGTTCCTGTCCATTGTCCAAACGGTGTACACAAAACGTACACTTTTCCACCACACCCTTGCTGCGAATGGGCACATCGGGATTGCTCTCCGCACCCCGCTTGGTCTCATGGTACACCAGAGAACGCGCCTTGTACGGGCAAGCGATAATACAATAACGACAACCAATACAACGGTGCTCGTCCACCAGCACAATGCCATCCTTGCGAATGAACGAAGCCTCCGTCGGACAGACATGCACACACGGCGGATTCTCGCAATGGTTGCACAAAACCGGCAAACTGACCGTGGGACGACGCTGATCCTTGTCGCGAATCTCCACCTTGCGAATCCAGTGAATATCCCGCGATGGTTCGCCAAACAACGGCACATTGTTCTCTTTGCGACAGGCCGTCGTACAGGCCGTGCAGTTGGCCGCACACTGGGTGGTGTCAATCAACATCGCCCAGCGACGACCCGCCGACGCCTCCGTCCGCTCGGCAGGCGCCGCCAACAAAGTCATACCCGGTGCCAGCGTCACCCCTGCGGCCAACGCCCCTGCCAACCCCAACACTGCTCTTCTTTCTAATGTGGCCATGGTCATGGCATCATTCCTCAGTTTAGCTGCTGCGTTATGCCACCTGCTCCCCCAATACCGGCATTCCGCCTACTTGGGATAGTGATGGCACTCAAAACAGTTGGGAGCAACACCCGTATAGGTGTGGCACCGGTCACAAAACTTTTCCCGACTGGTGTGGCAGGTCGTGCAGTTTTTTAAACTATCGGTTTTGACCCGTATTCCTTCCCGTACCGCCTGATCACGATTATGTTTGAGAAAATCCATATGGTTGCGACGCATCCATTCCGCCGACTTGACACACTCCTTGCCCTCCGGCAGTTCCAGTCGTAATGCGCCTGCATGGCCCCCCTGTCCATCATGGGCCCATAAATCAACCGGATTCACCCACAACAATCCAGCCACAATCGGTAAAATCGTCAGCACGAACCGCACTAATGATGAGAGTCGCAACACGGTACGCAATCTCCCTGGCTGCAAGAGGATCGGAAGTGGTTACCCAGTTTACAGCCAGGAATGAATCTTGTGCTGTTCGACCAGTTCCACAAACCCTGCATAATCGGTCACCTGGACACCCGCCACCAACGCCTTGATGGCCCGTGCCTTCAAATCAGCACTCAGGGCATAAATCGTTACCTGCTCCATCATTTTTTCCAACAGAGCACTCTGCGTTGTACCGGCTTGCGCCGCGAACACGCCATCCTCCAACAGCAAAACCACATCCCCGGCCTGCACATAACGGCTGCAATCGGTCAGTGCGTTATTCTGAAACGGCGATTTATTGACAGTATGAAGCATGCTGAATCCTCTCCTGGACACTAGAAGCTGAGGATGTTGTGTTGTTCCGCCATCATGGCCGCGATTTCACTCGCATCCACAACCTGCGGTCTGATCGGCTCTTCGGTATCTTCGTCTTCACCGATGATCACCAGATCCTCTTCGGTCATGCCACGACTCTCCATGGATTGGCGATCCACAAAGACCTTCTGGATCTCATAATCCACCAAAGCGCCATAGGTGGCCTCAAAGCCTTTGATCCCCAGCTCTTTGGTATCCTGGCCACGTTTGACGGCAAACACCCCATCATCCATGAACACCACGGAAATGTCGGCATCGTAGGCCGCCATGATCAACTTCACTTCCAAACCTTCGTAGACGTAAATCGACCCATGGGGCGGTTTACGCACGGTAAACATGATTTTTTTAACCTCTTCGGCCATTGGCTCTTACTCCTTGTCTCAGTCGCCGAACACAACCATGCGATCGGCCTGAATGGCCATCATGGTCAACTGTCCCAAGCCGGAAATGCGCACATTGGGTACCAATACATCGTCAACAATGCCACGGCGCTTGGCTGCGGCAATGCACACGACAATGTCTATGCCCTTCGCACCCAATTCCGACCAACGATTGGCAATATGCCGGTCATCCTGAGGTGGCTCCATGAGTTTGGTTACGTTGTAAACGCCGTCATGGTAGAAAAAAATGCCCTGAATTTCATGACCCTTGTCGATAGCCGCCTTGATGAAATTATAGGCACTATCGGAAGCCTCATGATTGTATGGTCCTTCGTAGATGCAAACCGCAATTTTCATACGTAGCCATCCTCCAAGAGATCGGTAAAGGCCCAACCGGCCCCTCCACCGCAGTGAATCACAAAAACGGCGGGCAGTATATCATGACTTACTAATATTCTGGCAAGTAAAAAAACAGACCCATTCAGCGCTGCCAGAAGCGTCGCAGGAAGTTGGCCCATCCTGGCGCACCATCCGTATGTATATGTGCATACGAAGCAAAAATATTGCGATACAGCAAACCGTCCCGTTGACCATCGATGCCATGCCCCCGGACCACCCGATAGGCATAGGAGACCCCTTCCCCACAGCGGGAGATGCGGGAGTAGTGAAATTCGTGGCAGGGCACCCGCTGCCCCAAACCGGGCCACAACCCTGCCTGGTTGCCCTCCACGACCATGTAGCCATAGCCTTGCGGTCGCTTGCCCATACGAATGTCGATAGGCAGCGCCCCCACCATGGCGGCGGTTGCCCCTTCCCAGTGCATCTGCTCGGCCAGCACCATCAAGCCGCCGCATTCGGCATAGACCGGCAGGCCATCCTGAATGCGCTGCCGCAATGCGGCAAACAGCTGCTGCTTGCCGGACAAGGCATCCATGAACATCTCCGGAAAGCCGCCCCCGATATAGAGACCGGCCACATCCGGCAGGGAGTCGCCTTGCAACAGCGAAAAGGGCACAAGTTCAATCCCCTGCTCGCGCAGCGCCTGCAGATTTTCTGGATAATAGAAATGAAACGCCTGATCGGTCACATAGGCCACGCGCAGGCGTGCTCCGCCCTGGGCTGGCTCTGTGATGCGCTCTGCACCGACAGACAGTGGCCCCGCCTGACGGGCCATGCGCACAATGGCCTCCAGATCCACCCGGCTGGCAATCAGGTGACGAATGGCCTCGATCCGCTCGGCCAGCCCTTCCCGCTCTCCGGCGGGTTCCAGGCCCAAATGGCGCTCTTCGATGCCCACCGCCGCCTCGCGCGGCAGAATGCCCACAATGGGTACCGGACAATAGTGCTGCAATGCCGAGACAATTTTCCCTTCCTGGCGGCTGGAACCCACATTGTTGAGCAGCAGGCCCGCGATGCGCTCCCCACCCGGAAAGGCGATATGGCCGGTGATCAAGGGCACGATCCCGCGCGCCATGCCCAGGCAGTCGACCACCAGGACAATCGGCGCTGCCAACAGTGCTGCCAGGGCTGCACCACAGTCTGCCCCCTGCAGATCCTGACCGTCGAACAGACCCATATTGCCTTCAATCAAGGAGAGATCCGCCCCCTGGCCATAACGAAAAAAGTTGCTCAGGATGCGCTCCCGCCCCATTATATGGAAGTCCAGGTTGTGACACTCCTGACCTGCTGCCGCCGACAGCCAGCGCGGATCGATATAGTCTGGTCCTTTTTTGAACGGTTGCACCTGGAGGCCCCGCTCCTTCAGTGCGGCCAGCAGACCGATGGAAACCATGGTCTTGCCGGAGCTTTTGCGGGTTGCGCCAATGAATATTCTAGGAAATTGCCCCATGTCTCGCTCATCCATTCCCGATACGGGTGTCTTGTTTGTTCAGTTGGGCACGCCGGACGATCCCAGCGAAGCGGCGGTACGGCGCTATCTGGCGGAATTTCTCTCCGACCGGCGGGTGGTTGATCTGCCGCGCTGGTTTTGGCTGCCCTTGTTGCACGGGCGCATCCTGCGCAGCCGCCCCCGCCAGTCGGCCTTGCTCTATCAGCAGATCTGGCGCAGTGACGGCCTTTCGCCGCTGCTCTACTATACCCGCCAACAAAGCGAAGCCGTGGCCCAGGCGTTGCGCGACAGTCAGATTCTGGTTCACTTTGCCATGCGCTATGGCAATCCGGCCTTGCCGGTCATGCTGCAGGCCATGCAACAGGCTGGGATACAACGTCTTTTGATCTTTCCCCTCTTTCCGCAATATTCCGCCGCCACCACAGCCACCATCCTCGATGCCGTGCAGGCCGCCTATGCCAGCAGCCGTTGTATTCCTGTCCTGCGCTTTGCGCAACCATTTTTCGCACACCCGGCATTCCTGGAGGCCTGGTGCCAACAGATCCGCCAGCAGAGTGATCCGTCACAATTTGATTTTGTACTTTTTTCTTTTCACGGCCTGCCGCAGCGCCATGTGGATCAAGGGGATCCGTATGCCCAGCAGTGCCAGCAGACTGCGCAAGCCATTGCCCAGCGTCTTGATCTGCCCAATGAACGTTGGCAATTGACCTATCAATCCCGTTTTGGCCGCGAACCCTGGTTGTTGCCCGCCACCGAGCAACGCTTGCAGGAGTTGCCTGCGCAAGGGATTCGCAACCTGCTGGTGATCTGCCCTGGTTTTGTCAGTGATTGTTTGGAAACGTTGGAAGAGATCGGCGTGCGTGGTCAGGAGACCTTTCTGCACGCTGGGGGGGAATACTTTCAGCGGGTCGCCTGCCTCAACGAAAACCCTGGCTGGCTGACCGCTCTGGAACAACTCACCCGACAGGAGTTGGCGGGGTGGTTGTAATGGAAAAATGACTTGGCAGCGCACGTTACCCAGTCAGAGGAAGCCATGACAATGGGTAACGCGCGCAAATCACGCCAACAAGCAGAATAAGTCAGCCGAACCAGTGATCCCTTGCCCGTTTATCCATCTCCATTTTTGCTTTCTCAGCCTTGCGAAAAAGCTCACTCGCTATTACCTCAGACTCCCTGAAACGCACTGGATCTGGCTTGTCCTCTACACACTTTTCCAAGATTGAGGGAGGAGACTGCCGTCGTATTATTGCTGCCATTACAACCCCTTTTATTATTAGAATGGTACATGATTACCACGAAACGAGCGAATTGGTTCCAATGCTGTTCCATAAGACTGGACTGAACCACTACCATGCATCCGCTGCATGTTGAACTTTGCGCCAAACGGAGCCCGTATCCACAGAAAGGGGTTTGTATCTTTCATGCCCGCAGTTGCGTCCAAAACGATCTCCATGCAAACGACCTTTCCTTTATCGCGATTTTGCCATTGTGTCACCGGTATAAACTCTGTAACCCACAGAAAGTGAGGCAGAGGTTGCCCAACGACGGTACGTGTCACTTCGCCTTCTTCAGATCCCCTAAACAGCTTATAGTTCTTCGATGAAGTACAAAACATGCGGCGAACCAATTGAGAATCACCCAGACTTGCCTCATCGATATGCCGTGCCATGATCACTTCTGTGGCCCTTTCAGCTTGGTCAACCGAAAGGAATACCTTTTCCGGCAAAGGCGCTATAAAACCGTCAACACTCTCAAGACAGTTGCCATAGGGCCAGCACTCTGGCTCTCTCTCTTGCCTGAAAATTTTTTGGTAGGGACTTACATTATCATCATTGATGGTAAGACCTTCCACAAAATCGGACGCCGGGATGATTTTTCCTGCTCTGTGGACCAACCTTTGATCGCTGCACACATAACCAAACGCCACCACCGCATGTCCCGGCAAACCGATGACAGGAGGCAATCCGCTGTCAATATAAATATGCAGGTAACGAATCAGCGCATCAATTTGTTGACTTTTTTGCACCCAAGCAGGGGGACGGACAGTGTACCAAGGGGCAGAGTTTATCACAAGACCTGATAACTCGCCAGCATATTCCAGGTCAAAATACTCGGCAGACAAACCATATTCCGCGAATACGGACGTAATATTCCACTCAACACACATCTATCAGACTGATTCAATGGACCAACTATCTCCCCAAGCTCTTCATAAAATGCAGCATCACTTATATCAATATCAAGCAACTCATAATTCTTGTACATGCGATAACTCCAAAGTATAAACCAGCAATGAAACGCACACAGACAATCTCGACGACCAAACCAACCACTGACCTGTTGCAGTCTATAAACTAAAAACATCAAACCTGTCAAGAAAGATCCTGGTGCATGCTCTAAATAATAAGCATACACCAGAGATCTTGCAATCTATCCATTACATGCTTAACCAGGTACAGACTCGCCCGCCTCCCACCCTTCGCCATAGGTACGGCGGATGTAGGACAAGCTGGGGCGAAAGCCCATGGAATAGATGATCTTGTCCCGTTCTGCCTGGGGCCGCAGATCCGACTCTTCGCGAATCTGGCGCCACACGCGCGGCGGACGCGCGCCCGGACAGTTCCAGGCCGTCAACCATAGCGCCACACTGCGGTTGAAGGTATCGCAAATCAAGTCCGCATCCGCACGCACCACCTCATTGCGGACCGACTTTTGCACCTCCGAACGGTACATACCGCCCGCCGCATCCGTGGTCATGGTCTGCGACAACACCACCTTGGCAATGGCCGCATTCATTCGGTCAATGAATGCCTCATAATGGACCTGACCACCACGCGACGCCTCGATCAATTCAATCTGCATTCCCTCTGGGACAATAATCCCGGAGTCACTTTGAATGGCCTGCAACGCCGCCAGCAAGCGGCGTTTTTCCTCCTCGCTTGCCGTGGCCGGGTAGATCCCCTTCGCCGTCGGCATGCCAAATTTATCCATAAAAATCAACCATAGTTTGATCCCGTTGCGCTTGAAATAGACCGGCCAGTAGAGCCAGTGCGCCAAGCCCAAGCCATACGGTTCATCATCATGGTCCGAACCCGTGCAAAAATGCCAAAACTTGCGCTCCGGCACCCGCTCGCCCCGTGCGTTGTCCGGCAGAAGCAACCGCAAATGTCCCTGCATATCGAAGGCAAAACGGCGCTGTTTGCGCACCTTGAGGGCCGCCAGGGTCACCTCCTGCCCGTCACGCTCCCACAAACACTCGGCCACCGCATAGCCATAAAACACCCCATACAACATCTTTTCCGTCACATTATCCCAACCGATCCGCTCCAGAATCGCGTGCAACTGTGCGGCAGCCCGCACACTCTGCCGATCCGTTCCTCCCGGCGTCACCCCCCACTCTGCCGAGGTGACCGCCATGCGGCGTTGCTGAAAAGTCGAGGCCACCTGATCATCGCGCAACACCTCCTCGTACAACGCATAATCCCCCCCTTTATCCCGCAACACCGAATCCTGCGGGACCAATCGCTCCAGTGGCGACCAATACCCCCGTGTCACGTCGCGCCCATCCTGGGTAGTCGCCACTTCCCGGTATAGCGGCAAAGCCGTTTTTTCTATCATGATATTACTCCTATCATTCAATCGTGAACATTCTATTCAATGTATTAGAATGGTCTAAGAGAATGAATATGAAGCATTTCAGCAGCGTTCCATGCGCTTACCATAAAAAAAGGGACGGTTTCCCGTCCCTACTGCATTGCCTGATACGTGCCATCTTTCGACTCTGGTCAGAGCCTCAAAATCATTGGCACTTATTCATATCTGGACGATCGGCAGCACAAAAGTTGCCACCACTGCTGTCCGCCTTGCCCACGGCGTTGAAACCACCCACCAACGGCTTGCCAGCAAAATCTGCCGTCATCTTTTTATATTTGGTGATGTCCAAGCGGTCATTGTCACACGCCTTGAGCGCTGCGGCTGCACAGGCTTCCTTACTGGTGGCATCTTTCACAGCCTTGTCGCAGGCGGCCTTGCCATCACACTTTTTGAACGCTTCCGCTTCTTTGCCCACACAGGCAATGCGCTCGTAATGCAACACACAATCCGCATACGCAGTGCCCGTCAAAGCCCCTGCCAGCACCATCATCCCGACCAATACACGCTTCATACCCATTGCCTCGTCCCCTTTTGATCTTGAAAGACAATAACACCACCCAAAAATTTCGCCGCTCAAGTCTAGCCGCAGTGCGCTTTGCTTTTCAAGACTATTTCGAATCCTCCTTGGCACTCTTTTCCTGTTTTTGCCAACCCCCCTGCGCCCCCTGCAACCAATATTCCAGGCGGCAGCCCAAGGCCCGATAATGGCGGTAGCGCTGTCGACTGGCCCGCAGCCCTTCCGCATCGGAACCAGAAACAAAATCGATCACCATGTCAAACTGTTCTGGCTTTTCCACCCCCTGTGCCGTCAGCACCACCAGCAGGGTCGCCCCATTCACGTCAGTCGGCTCGACAGCAATCAAAATCGGCTGTCGTGCTGCCTCGGCGCCAGACCATAAACCATGTGGCAAAAATTGCTGCGGCGGGGGCATGGACCACAACTGTTCATCCAGACGCTGTGCCTGAGGCACATCCCGTACCCACACGCAGCTCCGCAAGCCCTGTTGCCACGACTTACCAAGCAGGCTAAGCAACGCCATCTCCAACGGCATGGCGGACAACTGATAAAAGCGCACGACCGGCGCCTCCTGATGGCTGCGTGCCATCGTGCTACATCCAGTGCGTCTGAATAAAACGACTCAGTAAACGCACCCCGACCCCTGCCGCCCCCTTGGGATAGTGGGGACGGCTACTGCTCGTGTCATAGGCCGTACCGGCGATGTCGATATGGGCCCAGGCTTGTTTTTCCTCGACAAAACGCGACAGAAAACAGCCCGCCGTGATCGCCCCCGCCCAACGCCCACCAATATTTTTAATATCGGCAACAGTGGATTTGATCAACTCTTGGTACTCGCTGTACATCGGCAGGCGCCACACCCGTTCTCCTGTGGCCTCGCCGGCCTTCTCCAACTGCCGCAACAAGGAGTTGTCATTGCCCATCAGTCCGCTGGCCTGACTGCCCAACGCCACCATACAGGCTCCCGTCAAGGTGGCTAAATCAACGATTGCTGCCGGTTTGAAAGTGCTGGCGTGGTACAGGGCATCTGCTAAAACCAAGCGCCCTTCGGCATCGGTATTCAGCACCTCTACCGTTACCCCTTTGGCTGTCCGAATCACATCGCCGGGGCGCTGTGCTGTTCCTGAGGGCATGTTTTCGGCGGCGGGGACAATGCCGACCACGTTGATCGGCCAGTCCAGCTCCGCGATCGTCTGCAACAGGCCAAAAACTGCTGCCCCACCGCACATGTCAAATTTCATATCGCCCATACCTTCGCCTCCTTTGAGCGATATACCGCCAGAATCGAAGGTAATTCCTTTGCCCACCACCGCCAAAAGTGGTCGATCGCCCCCTTTGCGGTACTCCATGGTGATCAGTCGGGGTTGGGATTGGCTACCGCTACCCACCGCCAGAATACCTTGCATCCCTTTGCGGGCCAGCATTTTTTCGCTGTAGATCGTCGTTTTGATGGCTGGGAACCGTTCGGACAGTTGCCGCGCCTGTGCTGCCAACCCCTCTGGATTCAATACATTGCCCGGTTGATTGGCCAGATCTCGCGCCAGGGCCACGCCATGTACAATCCCTTCTATCTCTGTCAGTCGTTTTTTCTCCTGGGAGACGCGCTCCCCTGGAACGGCTAAGTGCAACTGCTTGAAGGGGAACTCTTCGCGCTCTTCCTTTTTATTCTCTTTGCTTTTGAATGAATCGAAGCGGTAGTTGGCCAGCCAGGCGCCTTCTGCCAAGGCTTCCACCACTGGTATGTGTTGGCGTTTATTTTTGGCTTTGTGGTGGCTATCCAGGCTGAGCAGGGTGTGGCAGGTTTCGATCTGCACCCGGTGGCACAACTGGGTGATATAGCCGCCGATTGCTCGAAAGCTCTCCGTGCTCAGGGACTCTTTTTTCCCCATGCCCAGCAGGATCAGGCGGGAGACGTTCAGGCCGCTGCCGGTTGGGAGTGGTAACAGGATGGATTCGCCCAGGGAACCGCGCAACCAACCCTCTTCCAGGCGTTTACGGACTTCGTTTTCCACCTTTTTGCCACAATGGGCGAGTGCCGGTTGGGCTTCACCGCCCTCGTAGATGCCGATGACCAAGGCGTCGCCCTTCCAGGAGGATACGGCACCGTTGACCACTGAAATTTTTAGATTTTGTCCGTTTTTGTCCATGTATTTAATCCAATCCGATCCACCTTTGCATCAATAAATCTGTTAAAATTTATTGTGGGGTGCCGGGGAGATCATCTCCCCGGCTGGGATGCAAGGGCAAAGCCCTTGCTTGTAATGTGCGGCGTTTTTAAGAAGCGAATGCGCAGCATTCGCGCACGCCGCACCAATCTGTGCCCCGCAGGGGCACGCTTTGGGAGGGCGGACGCCCGACTTTAACCGCGTTGTACTCTATCACCTGCAGGGGTAAAACCCATTGGGAGGGTGTACGGATTGGCGCAAAAAAGCGCGCCAATCCGTACACCTTGCGTCAATTAGGCGCTTAAGCCGACGCAAAAAACGCGTCGGCTTATCGTGAAAAGCGCGCCAAAAAGATTAAAATCAAAAGATAAATTCCCAGGGCTCTGCCCTGGACCCGCCAGGGAGCTAAGCTCCCTGGACCCATCATTGTTTCAGGTCTCGTTAGCCTAGCAGGCCACCCCTTGCACAGCCAACAAACCGGACCTGCCAGCAACCTCACCCCACTCCACCCGATGCCGGGGTAACGTCACCCCAAACAGATCCCCATGACTCTCCGCCATCGTGCCAACCCGCATCCCCTCGGCCCGCCAGGCCGTCAATAATCGATCCAACACCGGCAACAGTTTCATCCCTTCCAATTCGGCATGCAGGGTATACACATGGCCAAAGGAAACCTCACGCCGACTCTCCTGCAACACCCGCTCATGCAGCTGCTCCACCCCGACACCATCCACCCCCAAAATTTCATCCAGGGTTGGCAAGGTAGTGGGCATCTGCGGACAACGAAAGGTGCGCCCTTCCATCACCGGCAAAAAAGGATGACTGCCTCGTGTATCGCTGGCATAAGGCAACCCCCACTCCTCTTCCACCTCCAACAGATGGCTGTTCAACTGCCACCCGGCAGAACCGTGCGTTGTCGGTGGTCCCACAACAGCCTCATGCAACGCCAACGCCTTCTGTAACACCGCACGCGTCCACACCTCCCCCTTCTGGGCCACGTAATCCTGCCAGGCAACATGGTCGTAACAGTGAATGCCGCTCTCATGCCCCTCAGCCACCGCCTGACGCAACACCTCCGCCGCCTGTTCAGCAATGATTGGACCCGGCAACAATACGCCATACATCAAGGTTTTCAGGCCGTAATGGCTGAGCACAGAGGTGCGACTCACCTTGCGCAAAAAACCCCGGCGAAAAATCCGTCGTAAAGCCCGACCGGTATGATCCGGTCCCAGGCTCCACAAAAAGGTGGCCCGCACCTGATGGCGATCCAATAAACGCAACAGCGCCGGCACCCCCTCCAAGGTACCACGCAGCGTATCCACATCCACCTTCAGGGCAACGCGCATCGCCTACCCTTCCCGCGACCCCGATGATCCCGACACCCCCAATGACCCCGGCAATTCGTCCCGATCCAACAGAGCACAGGCCCGTTCCACCTCGGTGCGGTAGGTGGCAAAAATACGCCGCAACGAGGTAGCCAACTCCACCTTGGGCTGCCACTGCAGATCCTGGCAGGTGTTTTCGATCCAGGGCACCCGATGCTCAATATCCTGATAGCCCTCGCCATAATAACGGGCGGAATTGACCTCCATCAACTGCACCCGCCGCAAGCCGGGCTGATATTCCGGAAATTCTGCGGCAATCTCCAACATCAACTGCGCCAACTCGCGGATGGAGTAGCCATTTTTCGGATTGCCGATATTATAGATTTTACCGCTGGCCACACCATTGGGATTTTCAATCACCCGCATCAACGCATCAACCCCATCGTCAATGTCGGTAAAGCAGCGCCGTTGCGAACCGCCATCCACCAACTGAATGGCCTCGCCACGGGCGATATGGCCCAAAAACTGCGTAACCACCCGCGAGGAACCCTCTTTTGGGGTATGCAGGCTGTCCAAACCAGAACCAATCCAGTTGAAAGGGCGAATCAAGGTAAAATCCAACCCCTCCTCCATGCCGTAGGCCCAAATCACCCGATCCATCAACTGTTTGGCACAGGAGTAGATCCAACGTGGCTTGTTGATCGGCCCCAAGACAAAATTGGACTCATCTGGATGAAAAGCCCCATCCCGGCACATGCCATAAACCTCCGAGGTGGAGGGAAAGACCAAACGCTTGCGATAGCGCACACAGTCGCGAATAATCGGCAAGTTGCACTCAAAATCCAACTCAAAAACGGCCAAAGGATGGCGCACATACGAAGCCGGAGTCGCGATAGCCACCAAAGGCAGGATCACATCGCATTTCTTGACATGATACTGCATCCACTCCCGGTTGATGGCAATATCCCCCTCAAAAAAGTGGAAACGGGGATGCTGCAGCAAAGGAGCAATATGGTTGGCGTGCATGTCCATGCCGTAGACATGCCAATCCGTGCGATCGATAATCCGCTGCGACAGATGGTGGCCGATAAAGCCGTTGACACCGAAAATCAAGACATTCACAACCCGTTCTCCTCTCGCACCGGAACCGGCAGCAACGCACATGCCTCCGACCCCCACAATTGAAACCACGCAGACTGATCCAATATTTCTCCCTGCCAAACCACCTGCGTCAACTGCAAGCGGTGGCCATCCCGACAATCCACATAACAGCGCCCCGCCTGCCAATAAAGACGCGGCCCCCCCTCTTCACGCGCCTGTTCCCCCCGATAGTGGCTGCCCCAAACCAGCATGGTCCCCCCGCGCCACGCAAAAAAGGCCCCCGGATAGGGTGGCGCCACCGCCCGAATCAGGTTGTGCAAACTCCAGGCACTCTGCTGCCAGTCCAGACGACCGTCCTCCGGGCGACGGCGGCCAAAATAACTGCCCTGGCTCAATACCATCGGCTCCCTCTGCAACCGCCCGGCCAGCAACGCCGGCAAAACACGCCACAACAACCGCTCACCCGCACACACCACCTTCTGAAACACCTGATGGGCCGTATCGTTGGGCAGAATGGTAACCGCCTCCTGCCCGGCGATGGCCCCGGCATCCGGCTTGAGCACCATCTCGTGCAACGTAACCCCCGTCTCCGACTCGCCATGACAGACCGCCCAGTTGATCGGTACCCGCCCGCGATATTTCGGCAACAACGAACCATGCAGGTTGAATGCACCCCGACAGGGCAAAGCCAACAGCTCCGCCCCCAGCATATGCCGATAATAAAAAGAAAAGATAAAATCCGGCTGACAGGCCGCCACCCTGGCCACCACCGCCGCCGTATTGGGATCATCCGGCTCTATGACGGGTATCCCCTCCAAGCGCGCCAGAGCGGCCACATTCTCAAACCATTGATTTTCATTGGGATCATCTTGGTGCGTCACCACCAAGGCGACCCGCACCCCCCGCGCCAGCAACACCGCCAGGGAACGCACCCCGACAGTATGATAGGCGAAGACAACCGCCACACCACTCATGACAACTCCCCGGCAGAGGGTAGGTCAGGCCGTTGCAATACCGCCCGCACCAAATAACGGGGACGCTGTTTGGTCTGATGATAAATGCGGCCCAGATACTCCCCCATCATCCCCATGCCGAACAGGGACAGACCAATCAGGAAAAAAACAATGGCAAAAAGGGTAAAAACCCCTTCCATTTCCGGCCCAATCACCAGACGGCGAATGGTCAGATAGACCACAAAAAAGAAAGAGGCAATGGCAACACCAATGCCGGTCAACGAAAAAATCCGCAAGGGGGCCGCCGAAAAGCCGGTCATCAGATCAAAATAGAGTTGGATCAGGGAGAACAAGGAATACTTGGAACGTCCGGCAGCACGCTCTTCATGCTCGACCACCACCTCGGTGGCATTGCCAGCATACAGAAAACCCAAGGCCGGAATAAAGGTGAATGACTCCTGGGAGGCCAACAAGGGGGCGATTACATCGCGGTGGTAACCACGCAACATACAGCCCTGGTCGGTAATGCGAATGCGGGTCAACCGTTCGCGCAGACGATTCATCAACCGCCCAGCCACCTGCCGCCACCAGACATCCTGTCTTTTGCGCCGGATGCTGCCCACATAATCAAAGCCCTCATCCATCTTGGCGATGATCTTGGGTATCTCCTCTGGAGGATTTTGCAGATCGGCATCCAGAGTGATGACATAACGCCCCAGACTATGGCCAAATCCGGCCATAACCGCCGCATGCTGGCCAAAATTGGTGCGCAAAATCACCACCCGCGTGGTATCCGGGCGCGCCTGGAACTGCTGCTGCAACAACCACGCCGTGCGATCCCGACTGCCATCATCGACAAAGATCACCTCATAAGTGCGGTGCAGACCATCCATCACCGTATACAGGCGATGAAACAACATCGGCAATACCGGCTCCTCGTTATAGACCGGAATGACAATCGAAATTTCCGGCGCTCCATCCCCCACTGCGGACATACCCTCCCTCACTCTTTCCATGACGCCTCAATCCTCAACCCGCCAGCAGAGCGGCAATACTCTGGGCGACAATTTCCACATCCGCATCCGGCATGGTGGGATACAACGGCAGCGAAAGCACCGTGTCGCCAATCCGCTCGGCAATGGGAAAATCCCCCGCAGCAAAGCCAAAGGTCTCGGCAAAATAACGGGTCAAATGGACCGGTCGATAGTTGACCATGACACTGATGCCCTGGCTTTGCAACGCCTGCACCAGTTGATCCCGCTCCATCCCCTGCACCAGAATCGGAAAAAGATGGTGCGCATGTACCGACTCTGGCGCCACTGGCGGCAACACGGTAACACCCGCAACGGGCTGCAACAGCGCCCGATAACGATCGGTCAACTGCCGCCGTCGCTGCAGATTACGCTCTACCCGCTCCATCTGCGGCAGCAAAATCGCCGCATCAATGTTGCTCATGTTATATTTCCACCCCATCAACACCATATCCCAGTGCTGATAGCCCTTGACCGTTCGCTCCGCACCAGTACGGTCCATGCCGTGCAAACGCAACAGTTTCAACTTTTGATACAGCGCCGTGTCGTTGGTCGCCAAGGCCCCGCCCTCGCCACAGGTGATATTCTTGGTGGCGTAAAAACTGAAACAGGCCGTCTGACTCGCCCCCCCTGGCCGAATCCCCCGATCCTGCCCCTCCAGGCAGTGCGCCGCATCTTCGACAATCGCCAAGCCGTGCCGCTCCGCCACCGCACGCATGGCCACCATGTCACACATCCGACCATAGAGGTGAACCGGCAGGATCGCCTTGGTGCGCGGCGTAATGGCCGCCTCAATCCGGGCGACATCCATGTTGCCCGTCTCCGGCTCCACGTCGATGAATACCGGCTTGGCCCCAGCCTCCAGAATGGCCGTCGTGGTGGCAATAAAGGTCATCGGCGTGGTGATCACCTCATCGCCCGGACCGATTCCCAACGCCAACAAAGAGAGATGCATGGCCCCGGTGCAACTGGTCACCGCCAACGCATGACGACAGCCCAAATAGTCCGCCAATCGGCGCTCGAACCGCTCCACCGTCTCACCCGTGGTCAATACCGGATGGCGCAACGCCGCCGCCACGGCGTCAATCTCTTCCTGACCCAGATCATGCCGAAAAAATGCCACCTTGAAACGCATCGTCACACCACCCCTGTCCCCACCATGACAGATCGAGCCATACTGTCGTTAACCCCCAAAAGCAGGCTGATTTTCCTGCCCTTTGCCCTGTTGGTCAAGGAATTATCCATCCCCATGACTGTCGCCCTTTGCAAAGCGGAACGGAATGGGGTGGAATATCGGCCAAGCAGGGTGATCTTTTTACCCACCCCTCGACCTCCACTTCGGCAGAAGGTTGGCCAACCATGGATCGAATCAACCGTTATCTGTTCCGTGAGTGCAGCATCACCTCGCTGATCGCACTCCTGGTACTCTCTTTCATGACCATGCTGCCACAGGTGCTGCGTCTGGTGGATTTGTGGGTCAACCGCCAGATGCCCGTCTCCATCCTGGGTACCATGATCTCCTTGTCCATCCCGAAAATTCTCTTGACTACCCTCCCCATGGCCTTGCTGGTCGGCGTTCTGTTGGCCCTGGGGCGCATGGCCCAAGAGAGCGAAATGGTGGTCCTCAAGGCGTGCGGTATCAGCCCCCTGCAGATTTTGCGTCCCATTGCCCTGTTGGCCCTGCTCTATACCGCCTTGGCACTGGCCTTGAGTACCCTGTGGCTGCCACGGGCCTACCACCATTTTGCCTCCTTGAAACAGGCTTTGCTCTCCTCCACCACTCTGGCCTTGAAACCACAAGCCTTCAGCCATGCCATCCCCGGTCTGACTTTTTATATCGAAGAGCAGGATCCGCAATCCCATCTGCTGTACGGCCTGCTCATCCACGACCGCCGCAACCCGGCAGCCCCCATCACCTTGACCGCCCGCCGGGGCGAAATCCGCGCCCTGCCCAGCGGCGAAACCATCCTCCATCTGCAGGAGGGGACACGACATCAAACCCTCCCCGATCAACACTATCGCGCCCTCCGCTTTGCCAACTACCAGATGGATCTGGGCATCGCTCTGGGCCTCAAAACAAAAACCACCCAAAAGCAGCTCGATGAACTCTCCCAGGGGGAACTCAGCCGCCTGATGCGCGAAGCCCCACCCAAAGAGTCCTACGAAGCCTGGATGGAGTGGCACCGACGCTTCTCCTTCCCCCTGGCCACCCTGATCCTTGGCCTCTTTGCCGTTCCCCTGGGTCTGCAGCAAAATCATCGTTCCGGGCGCAGCTATGCCCTGGTCGTGGCCGTGGTCACCCTGATTCTCCACTTTGCCCTCCTCTCGGTCGGCGAAACCTTGGCCCGTAAACAGATCATCAACCCGATCGTCGGCTTTTGGCTGCCCAATCTGCTGATGGCCGCCCTGACCTTTTACATCATCCGTGCCGCCCACCAATGCCGCCCCTTCTACTGGGCCAACTGGCTTGCCAACAGCCTCGCCACTCTTCCCCAACGCCTGCTTGCTGCGCCCCAGGATAAATGACATGCCGATCCTCTTCCTTTACCTGTTGCGCCTCTTCCTGGTTGGTCTGCTGCAGATTATCGGCCTCTTCATCGGCCTTTTTCTCCTCATCGATGGCATCGAAAGCGTCCGCCGTTTTGCCCTCAAACCGGCCTTCAACTGGTCCGACATGTTCTGGATGATGCTCTGTCGCCTGCCCGATTTCATCACCCTGCTGCTGCCCTCCATCACCCTGCTAACCGTCCTCACCGTTCTGGCCCGTCTCTCCCGGCAAAACGAAATTACCGTCATGCGCGCCAGTGGTGTCTCCCTTTATCGCATCCTGATCCCTTTCCTGCTTGGCGGACTACTCATCGCCAGCACGCAACTGCTTCTGCGCGACCAACTGGTGCCCTGGACCACCCGACTGGCCCAACACATGGAAGATCGCCTGCTCGGCCATGACTCCCCCTCCCAGTCCGATCTGGATAACCTCTGGCTCAAGGTATGGACCCAGCAAGGGGCACGACAACTGCTGCACGTGCAACAACTGCTCTCCGATGCACAGGTGCTCCTCAACGTCACCATCTTCGAATGGGACGCCGAACAAAAATTGCGCTCCCATATCCAGGCCCGCAGTGCCCAGATGGTGCAAGGCAAATGGATGCTCAACCAGGGCATCCTCTATCTCTACGAACCCACCATCCAGGCCGAACGGTTCACGCAACGGGAGTGGCCCGCCATCCTGGGGCTGGACCAACTCAACCGTACCGCCATCAATCCCAATTTTCTCTCCTTCGAGCAGATCAAGCAGCTCATCGAGCGGACCGAACGGGAAGGTTACGACGCTACCCGCCTGCATGTCCTGCTGCACAACCGTCTCTCCCAACCGGCCACCACCCTGGCGGCCATTCTGCTCGCCTTTCCCTTTACCCTGCGCCTGCCGCGCCGGGGTGGTGTCACCCGTTCCCTCTTGCTCGGCATTCTGATCGGCTTTACCCTGTTCGTCGTCGCCGATCTGGCGCAAGCCCTTGGCCTGGGCGGTCGTCTGCCACCCCCTCTGGCCGCCTGGGCCCCGGTCTGTTTTTTTGCCAGTCTGGGCGGTTTCCTGATGCTCCATCTGGCCGATCCCAAATCCCAAAGATGAGTGGAATTCCCATGCACCCTCTTTTGCGCACCCTGTTGCCCCCCGACCCTCCTCTGACTGGCATGCTCTTTTCCAGAAGGCCCATCGTGCAGCGCTTCTGGCTGACCGGCCTGTTGGCCGCCTGGGCTGGTCTTGCCCTGGGCGTTTGGCTCTGGAGCAGCCAACAGGGTCTGTTGGCCCTCCCCCCAGCCTGGGATACCTTAAAACTTTGGCACGCCCGCCTGCAGCTTGAGCTGTTCATTGGCTCCTTTTTGCTCGGCTTTGCCCTGCAATCCGGTCCCCATGTCATCGGCGGCAAAGCGCCCGCCCCAATCCCGCTGCTGCGCCTGCTCGCCCTGCTGCAGCTCGGCTTTCTGCTCTCCCTGCCCTTTAGCCCCGCCTGGCCTGCCTGGATCGGCCAGAGCATGGTCAGCGCCGCCTACCTGGGGGCATGCTATTTTCTGGCCCACATCACCCGCACTGGTGATCGGCAACGGATGCTGACACGGGGCATCCCCTTGACGGCCTCCTTTCTCCCCCTGGCTGTCGCCCCCTGGCTCCCCCTGGAAGAGCCCCAGACCGCCCTCTGGATCCTCTGGTGTGGCCCGGTCACCAGCGCCCTGGTCGCCGCCCAGCAACTGATCCAAAATGTCCTTGGCGGCACCTTGATCCGCCCGCAACAGGTCCGCCCCTTCGCCGCCCTCCTCATCGCCGCCTGGAGCCTGACCACCTTGGCCGCTTTCGCTGCCCCCATGCTCTGGCCTGCCGCCGCCCTGGCCTGGCTCGCCCTCCTGCTCTTTACCGCCCAGGCCACGCGCCTGCTGCAGTCCGCCTGGCGCTTTGGCTTCTCTGCCATCCAACTGACCCTGCTGCTCGGCTTCGGCAGCGCCACTGCTGCCGCCCTTTTGTCACTCCTGCCCACTCCCCCGGATGCCGCCGTGCATCTGCTCGGCGCCGGCATGTTTACCCTGCTCATCCTCGGCGTGGCTGCCCGCGTGGTCAGCTTTTTTTCCGGCATCCCCGCCCTCAACGACCGCCTGCTCTGCTACCTCCTCCTGTTGTGGAGCAGCATCGCTCTGGCCAGAGTCAGCACCCCTTTCGGCTGGCACCCCCCCGAACCTCTCCTGCTGACCCTGATCCTGGCCGCTCTGCTCCTCTTTGCCTTCTGGTCGGCCAGGATGTTGCTCTGCCTGCGGAAAATCAGTCAGAAAATTACTCCAGATCTTTTATATAAATGATATTATCGCATGGAGGTTACGCATGTTCGCCAAATTGATGCTCGGCAGCAGTTATCCTTTGCGGGGTCTTGCCCTACTCAAACAACCCGGCATTCGCCCCTTTGTGATCATTCCGGTCACGATCAATACGGTACTGTTTGCTGCGGGGCTCTCTCTGTTTCTGAGCCATCTGTTTGCCATGACCGACTGGGTCAACGGTTTTTTGCCCAGTTGGCTGCACTGGATTCAGTGGCTGTTGGCGCCACTGCTCACGCTGGCGGTGGCCACAACACTTTTTTTCACCTTCTCCATGGTGACCAATCTGATTGCCGCCCCGTTCAACACGCTTCTCGCCGAGCAGGTGGAGTGGCAGTTGACCGGTCGTTATCCCAATGCCACCCCTTTGAGCACGGCAGCCCTGCTGAAAAAAACGGTTCCTCTGCTGTGGAATGAGCTCAATAAAATTCTCTACACCCTGGCCTGGATGATTCCGGTTCTTGTTCTGTTTATTTTACCGCTCATCAACGTGGCCGCCCCGTTTTTTTGGCTGCTCTACTCGGCCTGGATGCTGGCCATTCAATACCTGGATCTGCCCATGGGCAACCACGACTGGAGCGGCAAGACGGTCCGCCAGCAGTTGCGTCAGCAAAGAGCCCTGTCTCTGGGCTTTGGAGCCATGGCACTGCTGCTCAACACCATTCCCATCCTGAATTTTCTGGCCATGCCCGCCACCGTGGTCGGAGCCACTTTGATGTGGGTGGAACAGTTTGCACCACAGCGGGAGTTAATCTCTTGAGACAATTTCGTCAGTCGTGCCGCCGACGACGCATTTGCATTTCAGCGCAGTGCGCCTGCGACAGTCTGCAAAGCTGCAGCAATCTCCTCCTGCACCATTGGTTCGCTTTCCCGTTGTCTCTGTTCCTGCAACCACAGCAGTGGTGCGCTGCCACACTCTTTTCCGTTTGGTTGCGCTAGGATACGCCCGATTCCCCAGGCGGCATGGCCCCGCACCAGGGGCGCATCGTGGTGCAGCAGTTGCCGCAATACCGGCAGAGCCTGCGGTGCGCCCCAATTGCCCAACGCCACCGCCACATTGCGCAACCAGCGCACCAACCCCATGCGGCGCATGGGCATCTGCTGGGTCAGGGTGCGAAAGGCTTGTTCATCCAGGGAACCACACTGCAACAAGGATGGGGCCAGCCACTGGACCCGTGGCTGCCAGTCTGCATCCCCGTTCGGCACGGCAAAACGGTTCCAGGGACAGACCACCAGACAGTCGTCGCAGCCATACAGACGGCTGCCCATGGCCAAGCGATCGGCAGGGGCCAGAGGACCATCCCACTCAATGGTCAAATAGGCCAGACAGCGTCTGGCCTGCAGGCGATAGGGCTCGGCCAGGGCATCGGTCGGACAGGCCTGCAGGCAACGCCGACAACGGCCACAACGGTCCGGCAACGGTCGATCCGGCGGCAAGGCAAACGGTAACAGGATCTCTGCCAACAGCAGCCAACAGCCCATGCGGGGCGAGACCAACAGCGCATTCTTGCCCTGCCACCCCAACCCTGCCGCCACCCCCAACGGCTTTTCCAAAAGCGGGGCCGTATCCACACACAGACGACACGGCACCGGGCGGCCCAAATGGTGCTCCAGCCAGACCCGCAGCCCCTTGAGACGCTTTTGCAATACGACATGGTAATCTGGCCGGCGGGCATGCACCGCGATCGTCCCACAACCTGCCGCCGGCTGGGCACCCGCCGTCGCCTCTGGACGACTGTTGACCCCCAAGACCAGCACCGTCGCAACCCCCTCCATCAACCGGCGCGGATCCTCTCTTTTTTCCGGTTCGCGCGCCAGCCATGCCATCCCCCCATGCGCACCAGTCTGCAACCAGGGGGTGAGCGCCTCTGCCCGTGGTGGCGGCAACGCCGCTGCAAAACCCGCCACATCAAAACCAGACGCCAGCGCCTTGGCCCGCAATAATTCTTTTAATTCTGCTTCATTAACAACTTCACGATTATCTACCACTCAAACACCACCCGGCCACAGGGGAGAGAAAAAAACAGCAACATGGAAGAAAAAGCTAGACGTTTGTTGTGCAATCCTTCATAATGCGGTGCAGCATTTTACTGAATTGAGCTGTTTATTTTGTTGCATGAGCAAGAATTTACTATAGATCAAAAATTCTCCCGGAGTTTACAACCTCCCGGAATGGGAATAGCTTGCAGCAAGGAGGAGTTATGAGAAAACATGACCTGGTCATCGTCGGTGCCGGATTATCGGGTTTGCGCGCCGCACTGGAGGGTGTCAGAGCGGGAATCGATGTCGCCATCATCAGTAAAATCCATCCTTTGCGCAGCCATTCCTGCGCGGCACAGGGGGGTGTGAATGCGGCCATTGATCCTCGGGACTCCCGCGAGTCGCACACCTTTGACACTGTCAAGGGAGCGGATTATATCGGCGATGAGGATGCGATTCAACTGATGTGCCATGAGGCCCCGGAGGTCATTCTGGAGTTGGACCGGATGGGTGCTCCTTTTTCGCGCCTGGAAGATGGCAGTATTGCGCAGCGTCCCTTTGGTGGTGCCAATTTTGACCGCACCTGTTATGCGGCTGACCGGACGGGTCAGGTGATGTTGCATGTGTTGTGGGAGCAGTTGGTCAAGGCGCAGGTCAAGGTGTATGAGGAGTGTGCCATTCTTCGTCTGGTCACCGACAAGCAGGGACGGGCGGCTGGGGTGGTGGCGTATGACATTAAAACGGGTGAAGTTTTCCCGGTTGGCGGCAAGGGGATTTTGATTGCGTCTGGCGGGTATGGTCGGGTTTACCATTCCAACACCAACGCCACCACCAATACGGGTGACGGCATGGCGTTGGCGTTGCGGGCTGGGGCGCCGCTGGCGGATATGGAGTTTGTGCAGTTTCACCCCACGGGTTTGTTAACGACGGGTGTGTTGGTGACCGAGGGGGCGCGTGGGGAGGGTGGTTATTTGATCAACACGCTTGGCGAGCGGTTCATGGGCAAGTATGCCCCGAAGAAGTGGGAGTTGGCCTCTCGTGATGTGGTGGCCCGTGCCGAGCAGACGGAGATCATTGAGGGTCGGGGTGAGAATGGGGCCATTTTCCTGGATCTGCGCCATTTGGGTGCGGAAAAAATTCTGGAGCGGTTGCCGCAGATTCGTCAATTGGCACTGGATCTGGAGGGGGTTGATCCCATTTACAAGCCGATTCCGGTGCGTCCGACGGTTCATTATTCCATGGGTGGCATTCGTACTGACAAGTGGGGTGCTTCCCCGATGCTGGGTCTTTTCTCTGCCGGTGAGGCGGCTTGTGTATCCGTGCATGGGGCCAACCGTTTAGGGGGCAACTCTCTGTTGGACACGGTTGTTTTTGGCAAGATTACCGGCAAGCATGCCAGTCAGTTTGTCAAGACGGAGGCGCAACCGGATTTTCCCATGGAGGCGGTGGAGGAGGTCAAGGCCCGGATCCAGACGTTGAAGAGGGGCAAGGGCATGCGGGCACCGGCGTTGCATACGCGCATGTCGCAGGCCATGAATTTGCACTGCGGTGTGTTTCGCACGCCGGAGGGGATGCGCCAGATGGTTGAGATGATGCCGGAGTTGCGTCAGGAGTATGCACAGATCAGCGTTCAGGATCAGTCGAGCATTTTCAACATTGATCTGCTGCGCACGATGGAGATGGGTAACATGCTTGATCTGGCCGAGTGTATTGCCAAGGGAGCTTTGGCCCGTGAGGAGTCACGCGGGGCTCATTTCCGCACGGATCTACCCAACCGGGATGATCAAAACTGGCGCAAGCATACTCTGGCCAGTTGGGATGCGGGCAAGGGGGAGGTTGTTCTCTCTTATGAACCGGTTCGCACTCTGGGTCTCCCTGAGTTTGAGCCGACGGCCCGCTCTTACTAGGGTGGTTATTCCGACTTCTGTTTGCTACTGGAGGCATGTATGCCCGTTTATACCTTCCGCATTCAACGCAACCAACAAAATGCTCAGGGCGTCCTGGAGACCCGTTATCAGGATTACACCCTGGAGTTGAATGAGACCACCACTGTCTTGAACGCCCTGGAGGAGTTGAAGGGTGACCAGGATGGTACATTAACGTTTCGTCAGTCGTGTCGTTCGGCCATTTGCGGTTCTTGTGCCATGAAGATCAGTGGCCGCACCCGTTTGGCTTGCAAGACCCATGTGGGTTCTGTGGCCCGTGATGGTATCATTGAGTTGGCCCCGATGGCCAATCAACCGATCATCAAGGATTTGGTGATTGACATTCGGCCGTTTTTCCGCAAGGTGCATCAGATCAAGCCGTATTTGCAGGATGGACCGGAGAAGGCCACCAAGGTGGATCGTTCCTCCTATGATCAGGTCAACCATGTCACGCAGTGCATCATGTGTGGCTGTTGTTATTCTGACTGCACCATGAAGGAGGTCAGTGAGGCGTACATTGGGCCTGCTGCTTTGGCCAAGGCGTTTCGTTTTGTCTCCGACCCGCGTGAGGGGCAGAAGAGTGCCCGTTTGCAGGAGCTTTCCGAACCGGGCATGATGTGGAGTTGCACCCGTTGTTCCATGTGCATCGAGAGTTGTCCCAAGGATGTGAAGCCCATGGAGGCCATTGTCAAGTTGCGCACGCGTGGCATGGAGAAGGGGTTTGTGGATGGTCCTGGTCCTCGGCATGCGTTGGCTTTCCACCAGGACATTCAAAAGTGGGGTGACTTGAATGAGTTTACTCTGTTGCAGCGCACGGTGGGTATTTTGGGATCCATTGCTGAGTTGGGTACGGCCCTGCATTTATTGAAGAAGGGGAAAATTCCCTCGCCATTCCCGCACCAGGCGCAGGGGGTGGAGCAACTGCAGAAGATTTACACGTTGCTGGAACAGAATCCCGTTGATGTGGAAACCAAAGCCAAAGAGGTTGTCCCTGAATAAGGGCGGTCCAATAGGAGGAATACAATGTCTCTGGAATTTGCCTATTATCCTGGTTGTGCCGCCAAGCAGGTACAAAAAGAAGCGGACTGGGCCGCGCGTGCCGTTGCCCGTGAATTGGGAATCACTTTGCATGCCATGCCGCAAGCTTCCTGTTGTGGTGCGGTGAGTCTGCGCGAGAGCAAGCCGGCTTTTTCTTTGGCGGTAGCGGCGCGCATTCTTTCCGAAGCGGAGGCGCAGGGTCGTCATTTGGCCACGATCTGCAACACCTGCTTGCAGACGTTGAGCCATGCCAACTACCGTTTCAAGAATGAGCCGGAGTTGTTGGAAAACATCAATGCGGTCATTGTTCAGGCGGGTGTACGGGCTTACAAGGCCAGCATTAATGTTTATCATCTGCTGTGGGTGATCACCGATCAAGTAGATCCGGCGCTGTTGCAGCAGAAGATCAAAAAACCTTTGAACGGCATGAAGGTAGCTCCCTTCTACGGCTGTCACAGTTTGCGTCCTGCGGAAATCTTTTCGGTCAAGGAGGGGCAGAGCCCCGATCATCTGGACCGTCTGATCAAGGTGTTGGGGGGCAATCCTGTTGCCTATGATGGTCATGACAAATGCTGTGGGTTTCATGTCATGCTTTCTGATGCCACGGAGATGCGCACCATGGTGGCCAACAACTGTTTGAATGCCAAGGGTTCCGGGGCTGAGATGATGATCAGTCCCTGCACGCTGTGTGACATGGCCATGGGTGCCTATCAGAAGCCTGCCGAGAATGCTGTGGGCAAGGAGATCAATCTGCCGGAGATGAACTTTGCCCAGTTGCTTGGTTTGGCGTTGGGTATCAGTCCTGACACGTTGGGGATCAATCGTCTGCATGTGGATCCCAGTGCGGTTTTGGCCAGTCGGAAGGTGCTGTAAATTTTCTATTGTTTTGCGGGGATCAGGGATTATTCTCTGATCCCCGTTGGCCGGCAAATGGATTGCGGGGTGCAGGGGCGGTCACCGCCCCTGCCGGGTTGCAAGGGCGGAGCCCTTGCATGTAATGGCGCGCTTTCACCGGAGCAGATTTGGCGTAGCCAAATCTGCGTAGCGCGCCCAAATCTGTGCCCCGCAGGGGCACGCTTTGGGAGGGCGGACGCCCGACTATTCACATCGCGCGCCATGACAACTTTTATTGTTTTTCGCTGCATGGGTGCTGATGTTCTGTTACCCATTGACTCACGACGGCAAAAGCCCCTAACATAAAAGGGACTGTCACTTTCTTGGGCTCTGAATTTATGAATAAATCTGCTGCGCAGCCCATAGGCTTGCTCGCGACGATTGATTCACACACTTTCTGCCCTGGACCCGCCATTGTCTTGGGTATTGATCGGTTACCGATGCGCCATCTCACTCCCGCTCTGTTGCACGCTGGCACCAATTTGTTATTTGATTTTCATGGGCTGCCCGCGCCACTTTTTTTCCGACAACCGTTGCAGTGTCTGCAGGCTGACCAGCCGCAGGAGGTCATTCCGTTATTGATTCAGGCGGAGCAGGCGGCTTTGGCGGGACATTGGGTAGGGGGTTTTCTCACTTACGAAGCGGCGGCGGCCTTTGCACTACCTGTGCATGAGGGTAGCGATTTGCCTTTGTTGTGGTTGGCGATTTTTGATCGTGCGGAGGTGGCGACGTTTGCGTCGGGCGCTGTGGAAGGCCCATCTCTATCTCTGGATTGTCATTGGCGGCGTTATCAAGACGACTTGCAGAGCATTTTGGAACGTATCGCCTGTGGTGACAGCTATCAGGTCAACTACACGCTCTCTGGCATTTTGAGCCCCTGTGATCCGGCTGCGTTGTTTCTTGGGCTGCAAAGTGCGCACCGTCATCCTTATGCGGCCTGGATCCATACGGATGATTTTGCCATTGCCTCGCTTTCACCGGAGTTGCTGTTGCAACGGCGTGGGGAGCATCTGCTGACTGCTCCCATCAAGGGCACGTGTACCCGTTGTCATGATTTGGAGCAGGATGCCCAACTGGGTGCGGCCTTATTGGCCTCGCCGAAAGAGCGGGCGGAACATGTGATGATTGTAGATATGGCGCGCAACGACTTGGGCCGTGTTTGTCGGAACGGTTCGGTTCGGGTGGACCCTCTGCTTGCCCGACGTCTTTTTGCCAGCGTGCAGCATCTGGAGAGCCGTGTGCATGGTTTGCAGCGTCCTGGACAGAGTTTGGTCTCTTTGTTGGGTGCTTTATTTCCTGCCGCCTCGATTACGGGTGCGCCCAAGTATCGGACCATGGAGATTATCCGCCGGTTGGAGCGGCGCCCGCGTGGGGTGTATACTGGTGGTCTTTTTCTGCTGCAACCGGGTGGGGATTTAATCAGCAACGTGGCCATACGCACCATCGTTTGGCAGGGCAAGCAGGCGGGCCGGTTGGGGTTGGGTGGTGGTATTGTGGCGGACTCGCAGGCGGCGCGGGAATGGGAGGAGATTGCCGACAAGGGCCGTTTTCTGCATGCGTTGCCATCTGATTTATTATTGATTGAGACCATGTTGTTGCGGGCGGATGGTTCTCTGCCCGGTTTGGCGGCGCATTGGCAGCGGTTGCAGGATTCGGCGCGGGCTTTGGGTTTTATCTGTGATCTTGAGGCGATTGAGCAGAGTCTGTGGCGGCAGTGTGAGGCGTGGTCGCCGGGGGGGGAGTGGATCGTCCGTTTGACCTTGGCCACCTCTGGGGAGATTGTGCTGCAACGTCGTCCTCGTCCTGTTCCTTTGCGGCAACTGCGGGTGCAGTTTGCGGCGCAGACGGTGGATCATCTGGACCATTTGCTGCGGCACAAGACCACGCGACGGCAGCTTTTTGAGCATGCTTTGGTGTTGGCCAAGCAGGGGGGAGCGGATGAGGCACTGTTTTGTAACGGTTTGGGGCGGGTGACCGAGGGGAGCATTCGGGCGGTGGCCGTGCGTCTGGGCAAGGAGTGGTTTGTGCCCACGTTGGCGGATGGACTATTGGCCAGTTTATGGCGGAGTTCGATTCAGGAGCGTTTGGGTGCGGTGCCGCGCTCCCTGACGGTGCAGGCGTTGAGTCAAGCGGATGTGATGATCATGGGTAACAGTGTGCAGGGAACGGCGCAAGTGTTGGTGTTACGGGATGCGCATGGGCGGGTGTTGCGGGAGTGGTTGCCCATGGGATCTACAGACTGCTACTGCTCGGTATATGATGATGATTGAGATTTAAACAATTGCGGGTCCAGGGGGGTCACCCCCCTGGTGGGTCCAGGGCGAAGCCCTGGGAATTTATCTGTTGATCTTATCTTTTGCCTTTATCTTTTGCCTTTATCTTTTGCCTTTATCTTTTGCCTTTATCTTTTGCCTTTATCTTTTGCCTTTATCTTTTGCCTTTGGCGCGCTTTTCACACTAAGCCGACGCGGTTTTTGCGTCGGCGCAGCGCGCCTAATTGACGCAAGGTGTGCGGATTGGCGCGGTTTTCTGCGCCAATCCGCACACCCTCCCAATGGGTTTTGCCCGCAGGCAACTCAATACCTCAACGTTAAAAGTCGGGCTCCGCCCTCCCAAGGAGTGCCCCTGCGGGGCACAAATTTGGGCGCGCTGCGCAGATTTGGCTGCGCCAAATCTGCTTCGGTAAAAGCGCGCCATTACAAGCAGGGCTCTGCCCT
>PDZU01000168.1 GCA_002753095.1 Magnetococcales bacterium | reverse complement strand
TTGGCGGCCAGCGCCTTCACCAATTGCCACCGATAATCGAAGGTTTTATTGGCAAGGGATTGGACCGAATCAATCTGAGGTTGCGTCAACAGGCCGCTTTTGCCCAATTCAGGAAAGCGATCTGGATTGATGGTGATCCGCTCCATGCGGGCCTCCTGCACAAAAGTCAGGATTTTTTTGTAATCACCGTTTGGCAGCAGGCGATCCACGTCGGCTTTGAGTTTGCCGGAGGTGGGATAGACTTTGCCCATCAAGGATTCCAGAGAAGCGACATCCAGTTTCTGAGCGTGCCGTTCCAGAATCGGGCGGGTAACCTGAAACTCCACGGCTTCAAAGACTGTCTGACCGAACAGATTTTGCATGAAAAACAGCATCATAAAACTGAAAACAGCCGAGACGATAGGGGTTTGGATCCAGGCCCAGACGATCCGTCCGATGACGCCCCAGCGGATATTCCGGCTGTTCTTGATCAGACCAATACCGATGACGCCACCAACCACCGCCTGGGAACTGGAGACCGGCACCAACGGAATGGTGGGCAGACCCAGGGTAGCCAGGATAAATTCCAGATCTTCGGAGGCAAACAGGAAGAGCACCAGCGAGGTGGCGATCACCACCACAAAGGC
Organism: Magnetococcales bacterium; assembly: GCA_002753095.1. Taxonomy (GTDB): domain Bacteria; phylum Pseudomonadota; class Magnetococcia; order Magnetococcales; family Magnetaquicoccaceae; genus Magnetaquicoccus. The sequence continues at coordinate 2,803 of PDZU01000168.1, read as the reverse complement.
ACCCACAGGGGTCAATGGGGCAATGCTGTCGCCGACGGTCATCATCACCCTTTTGCCATAGGTGTAAACACCAGCCGAGATGGCGAGTCCCCCCAGGAGAAAGAGCTGCTGCAAACCGCTAAAGGTGAACATGTCCCCGACAGAAAAATCTCTGAAGGGATTGGCACCAATGAAAACACCCATGACATTGGCAATGTTGTTGGCCCCCAGGGAGTAGGCGCCCAAAACGCCAGCAACCAGCAAGGCCAACCGGGTCAGGGCATCCAGGCGGACAATGTGCAACTTTTGTTTGTTCAGAAACCACATGACCCCTTTATACATGAAATAACTGAAGAAGGCTGTCAGCACCGGACTGATAAACCATGTGCCGATGATGGTTTTGAAGATGGTAAAGTCGGTGGCCATGCCTGTAAAAAAATTCCAGCCGATGATGGCCCCGACAATGGCCTGGGTGGTGGAGACCGGCAACCCCAACACGGTCAACCAAGCCACCACTGCCGCTGCCGAGAAGGCGGCCACAAAAGCGCCACCCAGGGCATTAATATCACCCAGTTTGGAAAGGGTGTGGGCGGCACCCGCACCACTGATGATCGCGCCCAGGATGCAGAAAACGGAGACAATCAGCGCAGCGGTGGAAAATTTGATCATCCGGGTACCGACAGCCGTACCAAACACGTTGGCCGCATCATTGGCCCCAAGCGACCAGCCCAGAAACAGACCACTGGAGAGAAAAACCAATACACCAAGTTCCATGATAAGCTAACTCCCTGAATGGCCTTACGCCGCTCTCCGGATGGTCACAATGGCCAGCATGTCCGTGACATCTTCCGCCTTGTCTGCCACTTCATCGATGCTGTTGACAAAGTTACGCAAGTGGGCCTTCTGATCCAGTGGGAGCGTGCTGGCAAAAATTTTGCTCTTCAAAGGCAGAGCCAATTGATCGGCCTCTTTCTCAAACAGCATCACCTTGTGGCTGTTGTCACGCACCGAGTTGACATCCCGGAAAAAGGCGCGCGAGGAGACCACCAGCGCCTCCACACAGTTGGCGACACTCTCCAGCAATTTGCCCAGTTCGGCGTGGTACTCTTTTGGAAAATCGGGATTTTCGATGGCAAAGTTGATCATCGTATCCTCGAAATGGTTGATGATCTGGTCCAGATTTTCCAACAGGGTCAGGATATCGGCCCGAAAATCGGGGATGAGGGCCTCTTCAAACATTTCGGTTTCAATATCGCGTCGCAGGCTGTCGGCCCGACTCTCCATGGCGATGACCAGTTCCTGCTTTTTCTTGAAGGTATCGTTGCTGGCACCACCCCCCTCCAGAAACGCACTGATTCCAGAACGGAAAATGATGTTGCACTCGGACAGTTGATCCAGAAATTCACTAATTTTGTTCTCCAATGCCCGAATGTTACCAAAGAGCGAAAACGATTTGTTGCCCATCTGTGTTTTATCCTTTTGAATGACTGATGCCTGCGTTTAAAATGACTGCACCGATTGTTTACCGACGGCCTGCCACTGCCGTAATGCCTTGATGTTTCCTGATGTGGACGGTTATCGGTACTGCCGGACGGTTATCATGACCAACCGATCCCGGAATGCCGCAATACTCTGTCATGATTTGTGCCACTCTGTCGGTTGATCGTTTTATGATTTCATTTCAATTATTTATGTTTGTTTAACTGCTGCAAACAGCCGCTGGATGGCCTGCAGCAAACAGCATATCTTTCCAGGTTATTAAATGCGTAACATATTGATAAATATTGCAAAACAGTTAATACATTCAAACGATCATCCGCACAATATGCTGCACCGCTATGAGAGGGAGCATGCGGTGCCATTGTGTCGGGGGCGTGACCATGCCGACCGCCTGTCCCCGGATTGGTGTGCGTCCGTGTCCAATGGGGAGGTTGACCGCCCATGTTGATACCAAACCATTCCATGCCACACGTTGCGGTCGCACTGGTGGATGACGAGGAGGATATCCTGTTCAGCATCAGTTATTTGCTGGAAAGTCACGGTATTGGGCCTACAGCTTCCCTGTCGGATCCCCGCCAGGTGTTGCCTTGGTTGGAACAGCACTCGGTGGGAATCCTGCTGTTGGATCTGATCATGCCGCACATCCCTGGCGCAGAGTTGTTACTCCAGATTGCCGCCACCCGTCCTGAAATTCCGGTGGTGGTCGTGACGGCCTCCCAGGATATTGAGCAGGCGGTCTCCTGCATGCAGTTGGGGGCCTTTGATTACCTGGTCAAACCGGTGGAAGAGAACCGTTTGATCTCCTCGATAAAGCGCGCTCTGGAGTGGCATGCCCTGCGGGACCAGGTGGGCTCATTGCGCGAGATGCTGTTTACCGGACAGCTCAAAAAACCAGAGTGTTTTTCCAGCATTTTGACCAAAAATCGTGGCATGCTGACGGTATTCCGCTATCTGGAAGCGGTAGCCGGTTCAAGCGAGCCCATCCTGATCACCGGTGAAACCGGTGTAGGCAAGGAGTTGGTGGCGCATGCAGCCCATCAGGCCAGTGGCCGACCGGGCCGGATGATCTCGGTCAACGTTGCCGGTCTGGACGATGCCATGTTTTCCGACACCCTGTTTGGTCATATCCGTGGGGCCTATACTGGGGCTGCCAACGAACGGTTGGGCATGATTGCCCAGGCCAGAGAGGGCACCCTTTTTCTCGATGAAATTGGCGATCTTCCCCCCTCCATTCAGGTTAAATTGCTGCGTCTGATACAGGATGGACAGTATTATCCCTTGGGATCAGATTCACCGAAAATTTCCCAGGTCGGAGGCGACTTCC
>PDZU01000071.1 GCA_002753095.1 Magnetococcales bacterium | reverse complement strand
GCCAGCAAGGAGAGCGAAACCTACGATCGCACCATCGACATGCAGGTCAGCCGTCTGCGCCGCCGTCTGCGCGAAGATTCGCGCACCCCGGAATTGATCAAAACCGTGCGTGGCATGGGCTATGTCCTTTCGGCACGGGTGGAAAAAGTCGGGGACCACGCATGAACCACATTCTGGTGATCGATGATGATCCCGCCACCCGCTACCTGATCAAGTCGATCCTGGAGGATGCCGGTTACGCCGTGCTGCTGGCCCCAGGCGGAGAAGAGGGGTTGACCATGTTCCGTCACCACCAGATTCCCTTGGTCATCACCGATATTTTGATGCCCGGCACGGATGGATTGGCGGTCATTCGCGAACTGCTGGCCTTTGCCCCCCAAACACGGGTAATCGCCCTTTCTGGCGGGGGAATGATCCTGACCGCCGAAATCAGCCTGCAGATTGCCCGCAAAATGGGGGCATTTCGCACCATGGCCAAACCTTTTACCCGCAAAGATCTGTTGCAACTGGTCGCCGAAGTGCTGCAAATCCCCCTCCCTGCCCAAGAGCCTGCCCCGTTGGCGGCAGACTCTCCCTCCTGAAACCTGCGTCACTGCGCTGGCCTGTTGTTGCCATGACAATTCTCGGTATCGAAAGCAGTTGTGATGAAACCTCGGCGGCCATCGTCGAAGAGGGCGTTGTCTTGTCCAATGTGGTGCAGGGACAGGTAGAGGTACACGCTGAATATGGTGGTGTGGTACCGGAGTTGGCCAGTCGGGCCCATATTCACAACATCTATCCGGTGATCACGGAAGCGTTGCTGCGGGCTGGTCGGCAAGCGGCGGATTTGACCGGCATCGCCGTCACTGCGGGCCCTGGCCTGATCGGTGGCCTACTGGTGGGCCTTGCGCTGGCCAAAGGGTTGGCGTTGGCGCTGCAAAAACCGTTGATCGGCATCCATCACATGGAGGGCCATCTGATGAGCCCTTTTTTGCGCCTGCGCCATGAAACTCCGTCCGATTGCACCTTTCCTTTTGTGGCCCTGCTGGTATCGGGCGGCCACACCTGGCTGCTGCATGCCAAAGCCTTTGGCGACTACGAACTGTTGGGGCAGACGCGGGATGATGCGGCGGGGGAAGCCTTCGACAAGGGGGCGCGTCTGTTGGGATTGCCCTACCCTGGCGGACCGGCCATTGCCGCTCTGGCCAATGGCGGCGATGCGCAGGCGATCCGTTTTCCCCGCGCCTGGCTGGATCGGCAACGTTTTGATTTTTCCTTTTCTGGCCTGAAAACCGCCCTGCGCACCCACCTCCTGAACCATCCACCGGGGGAGGATCTGCAAACGGCCCGTGACATTGCCGCCTCTTATCAGGAGGCATTGGTGGAGGTGTTGGTAGAAAAAGCGCTGGCCGCCTGTCGGGCGGTGGGCTGCACCCGTCTGCTGGTGGCCGGTGGCGTGGGGGCCAATCAACGCCTGCGGGAACTGTTGCAACAGAAGGCAGGCCAACGCATCGCCGTCTATGCCCCTCCGTTGGCCTTTTGCACCGACAACGGCGCGATGATCGCCCTGGCTGGCGAGGTCAGACTGCTGCGCGGCGAGAGAAGCGATGACGCCTTGACCGTGCGCCCCCGCTGGCCAATCGGGGAAGTAGCCTTCTTTTCGCTGGCAAAAGCGCTACCTCTTCAATAGAATTGGCCGGACACGTTGTCCCTTGATCCAACACGTGTTCGGCAACCCAGATGAGGAAGAGCTGTCATGAATGTACCGGCCAGCATGCCCGTTGACCTACCCCGTTGTTCTTTCGTGGCCCCTGCCGGTCGCGCATGGCCACTGCCTTCCACGCTGCTGCTGCGTCAGGCGGAAAAAAACCGCTCCGGCTGGTTGCATCGCTGGCTTTCCCACGCCCGCGTAGAGATCACGCTGTTTGTGTTTACCCTGCTGACCTCCGGCGCTCTGTTGATTGCCGGGTTTTATTTCTGGCACTTGTCGCACCTTCTGGCGCAGACGGCCCCCCTGTTGGCCGATGGGCATCATTTGACAGAGTCGGCGTTGGAGACGGCCAGGATTGGCATTTCTTTGTTTGTTCTGATTCCGGTTATTGGACTTTTTTCGGCCTTGACGCGCAAGCTTTTTCTGTTGCGCATTACCTGTCTTGCCCAACATTTATACCGTCTGGTCAACGGGGATTACAGCACCCGTGTCAATTTTTCCGACAGCCACGACACGCTGCTTTACCAGCGCCTGGGGCTCATGATCAACCAACTGGCCGAAACCTTATCCGAGCAGGAGGCACAGATTCACAAAACGGTGCTGGGCTTGCAGGAGTCCAGAGCCAAAGCGGAGGCGGCCTATCAGGCGAAGAGTGAGTTTTTGGCCAACATGAGCCATGAATTGCGCACCCCTCTACATGGCATTCTCAGTTTTGCCAGCTTTGGCATCAAAAAAATTACCACGGCCCCCCCGGAAAAGTTATTGCGCTATTTTACGCAAATTCAGGAGAGCGGCACCCGTCTGCTGGAGTTGCTCAACGATCTGCTGGATCTGGCCAAGATGGAGGCTGGTGGCATGCGTTACCACTTTGCCGCACAGGATCTGCGCCAGATCATCCGGGAGGTGGTCAGCAGTCAGGAGGCATGGTTGGAGGAAAAACGCCTGCAGATCCAGATCACGGATACAGCCACGGTCGGGCAAATTGCCTGCGATGGCATGCGTATTGCTCAGGTAATCCGCAATCTGTTGCACAATGCCATCAAGTTTTCGCCAGCGGAGCAACAGATTGACATCAGCCTTTCCACCGGGCAGTTCCCAACAGGGCGACGCGCCACCGACAACCAGCATGTTGAGGCGCTGCAGGTCACCATTCGTGATTATGGTCTGGGCATTCCAGAGGGAGAACAGGAGAGCATCTTTGACAAGTTTGTCCAAAGCAGCAAAAGCAAAAGCAGCCTGGGCGGCACCGGCTTGGGGTTGGCCATCTGTCAGGAGATCATCCAGGCCCATCGGGGCAAAATTTTTGCCCACACGGGGTTGGCGCAAGGGGCGGCGGTGACCTTTATTTTGCCTGTGGCTCTGCCGGAGTTGGCACAGGGTTCCGGCGCAAGCCCGGTGTGACTGTTTTTTTATTGTGACTGGTGGCGGCATCTGCAGAACAGGGAAAAATGATCATGGAGCAGAAACCCTATATTTTAGGCGTTGATGATGAACCGGGCAACCGCGAAATATTGCGCGAGGCGTTGGAGGAAGATTTTGAGATTGCCTGTGTGGCGGACGGAGAGTCTTGTCTGGCCACGGTGCGGGATCGGGTGCCGGATTTGATTTTGCTGGATGTGCGCATGGCCCCCATGGATGGTTTGGAGGTTTGTCGTCAGTTGCGGGATGATTTTGAGTTGCCCTATATACCGGTGATTTTTGTTTCGGCCCTGGGTTCTGTAGAGGAGCGCATGGCCGGGTATCAGGCGGGCGGGGATGACTATCTGGTCAAGCCGTTTGCCCTGGATGAGTTGGTGGCCAAGATTCGCCTGATGCTGGAGTACCGCAAGCAGGTGTACAAGTTGCAGCAGGCCAGCAACGAGGCGCGCACGGTGGCCCTGACCGCCTTGACTTCGGCCAGCGAGATGGGGGAGGTGTTGCGTTTTCTGCAGGACAGTCTGCGTTGCAACGACCACCGTTCTTTGGCGGATCAGGTATTTTCCACCCTGGAAAATCTTGGCCTGGATGGCATGTTGCGTTTGGAGAGCGAAGGGACGCCGACCTTTTACAACCGCACCTCGATTGTCCATCCGTTGGGCAAATCGGTCTTGGGCCATTGTGGTACGGACCAACGGGTAACCACTTTTGGCAAGAGCGCCATTTTTTCATCCGGTGCGGCGATGTTGTTCATTCGCGCCCTGCCCATCGAGGATGAGGATGCCTACGGGCGCCTGAAGGATATACTGGCCATGTTGATTGTCGGGGTGGAGGCACGTCTGGGGGAGTTGCAGAAGAGCCTGAACCTGATCAAGCGCGAGCAGACCTTGGCTGCGCTGTTGCAGTCCATCGAGAAGACCACGGCGGAGATTGTCGCCAGTCAGGCCAAGGTGCGCACCAAGATTGTCAAACGGTTTTCGCAGATGATCAAGGAGATGGAAAAGGCCATTGATGACACCATTGGCGCGGGGCTTACTCTGGAGCAGGAGGACTGCCTGATGACCATCATCACCAGCGCCGAAAAGGATACCATCGCCCTTATCTCCGAAGAGGTGGATCTGGAACGGCGTTTGAAGCAGATTGCCCAGGGGGTGCGTTGACGACAAGGGGGATTTTGGATCACAAACGCACCAAGGAAATGGTCGAATTCCTTAACGCGCCATTTTCGCATGCCCGCAAATTTTGGATTCCGCAAAGTCAGTGGAGAATCTGACAGTGGGCCAGAAGAGCAAGAGCCTCTTTGCGCAGGCCGATCCATTCTGTTGATCCCAGTTCACTTTCTGGGCTGTCCACTCCTTCCAACAGTTTTTCTTCAAGCTGTTCTTCGGCCTTGAGCTTCTCATCAGCGCGAATCAACGCACCCATATATGCGCTGACACTGCTGTAACGCCCCTGGGCAATTTGCCCATCCACAAACTGTTTCAAGGGTTCAGGCAGGGAGATGTTCATGCTGTGCATACTGGGTTCTCCTTGAATTGTGTCCACGGCGGGCAGGGTGTCATAAATGGCATGAGACGGCGAGAACTGCCATTCTGGTGCGTTGCCCCTATTCATCAAACCACCCTGATCACCGTTCAATACTACAACAGTTCGGGGGAAATTGCGAGCAGGGAGTGCCATGCCCGCCATGGTCCAGGCCATGGCGGGGGATCTTTCGCTACGGAATGGGTGATCCAGAGGGGTTGGCTGATCACGCACGTCCAGCCCCTTTGGCCTGAGATCTGCCTATTCCGTGGCGACGGATTGGACGTTTCCCCCCTGTTTTGACAGAAAAGCCATGAATTTTTTGGCGTGTTCAACAATTTCAACAATCACTGGTTCTTGACGGTTTTGATAACGCTTGATGACCTCTTCAAAAACCGCCAACTCCTCTTCGCTCCGACCCAGTTCGCCTAATGCTACCCCCTTGTTGAATAGTGCCTGGGCTACACGTTTTACAAGACCCAACTCCTGCCGATCGTGATAGCGCTTGATGACCTCTTCATAAACCGCCAACTCCTCTTCGCTCCGACCCAGTTGGCCTAACCTCACCCCCTTGTTGAACAGGGCCTGGACCACCCGTTCTACAAAACCCAACTCTTGCCGATCGTGATAGCGCTTGATGACTTCTTCATAAACCGCCAACTCCTCTTCGCTCCGACCCAGTCGGCCTAACCTCACCCCCTTGTTGAACAGGGCCTGGGCCACCTGTTCAGCAAAGCCTAACTCCTGCCGATCGCGATAGCGCGTGATGACCTCTTCATAAATCGCCAACTCCTCTTCGTTCCGACCCAGTTCGCCTAACGTGACCCCCTTGTTGACCAGGGCCTGGGCCACCTGTTTTACAAGACCCAACTCCTGCCGATCGTGATAACGCGTGACGACCTCTTCATAAACCGCCAACTCCTCTTCGCTCCGACCCAGTTCGCCTAACGTGACCCCCTTGTTGAACAAGGTTTTGGCCACAACCTCTACCAGTGCCCCATTTTCTCGGTTCATGCGGGCAGGCAAAGTATCGTATGTGTCCAGCACGCTGTCATACCAAGTCAAGGACTGTTCAGGTTGTCCCAGCTCAGCTACCTGATCTGCCCTAAACCGCAAAGCATTGAGCAGTGCTGCAGCAGCCTGGATTGACTGGTGCGCATGGGGTGTATACTCTTGCTCCAACTCCGCAAAAGCCTGCAGAAATCCATTCAAGTCTTTCTGCCAAGCATACTCCATGGCATGCGCCACCGCCACATGGATGCCATCCCAGGGAATGGTGTCTGGCAATTGGATGCTTTTATCCTGGATCGACTCCAGAGAGAGACGCTGGTTGGCTGGAACCGCATAGATCGATCCATCCGGGCTACCCAAAAAGCCGAGCCAAACCAGTTTATCTACCCCCTCCTGGTAGAGCAGATCCAAAGGTTCATCCCTGCCAGCTTGCCTGAAAAGGGAACCAAACCATGCAATCAGTTGCTCGACCGTGAACTGGCCCACCCGGACAGCCAATGGGTGGAGGATCGAGAGAAATTTCTGAAATTCAAAGCCATATTTCTTGGTCAAGCCGGCCAGTTCGTTCCATTCAAACTGGATCATGCGCTGGGCCAACTCCATTGGGCCACCCGTGCTTGTCATTTTCGATCCGTATTTTTTCAGACGTTTGGCATAACCGGCATATTTCCCGGCACTATTCAGAGCCAGAATCAGGCTGCGCCGATAGAGCCCGGTTGTTCCACGGGTAAAGGTGTAGATCTCCTGCGCCCCCTGATATTCGGACGAGCCAAAGGGCATCCTGCCTTTCAACAGTTTTTGGGCCAACTGCATCGCCTCAGCATGGGCAAGCGTGTCCAGGGATAGAGTTTCCCAAGCATGCGCATAGGCTACATCTGCAGGCCGTCGCGAAGAGACCAGCAGTTGCACGACCAGGGCAGCTTGGTGGGCTGCCTGCAACAGGCGCTGCAGGAAAGCACCCACGCTCTCCTGCCTGCCGCTCTCGCCACCGGAAGGGCGCTCGGTAATATAGGTCACATCATCCAAAATCCAGAGATGGTAACCCCGGCCTTGTGCCAAACGGCGACAAAGCTCTTCTGGATCGCCTGCCGGGCTCTGCCAACCCAACAGACGAGACAACTCGCGCAGCATTTTCTCCTGCAATCCGGCCACATCCGTCAGAACGGCACAGTCAAGGTGCAGAATGTACAAAGAATCATCTGCCGCAAAAAAATGGTTCTCCGATACCTGCGTAGCCAACTGGCGCAACAGGGCAGATTTGCCCATGCCAGGTCCGCCATCAATCCAGACCAACCGTTGCCGCGCACCACCCCCATAGGGGGTGGACAACGTGAACAAGTGACTCAATTCCTTTTTCCGCCCCACAAAAGGATCGTCACCCGCTTCATACCGCACGCCATGCGCAAGATGAAACTCCTTCTGGAAATAGCAGCGTTCCAGTTGCACAGCAGCACACAAACGGGAGAGCTTGGGTTGACCTACAGGAATCCTTTCGTTGGATAATTGGTGCACAAAAACATGTGAGAGATAGGTGGAGTCGGTCTGCGTGGCAATGTCTTTCTGGGCGGAAGCGGTGGCCTCCTGCAAACCCTTGTTTGCCAACGCCTTGATCCAGGCGGCAATGAACCCCCAGGGATCGTCCCGAGCAATGGGAACATCAAAGGCCATCCAGGGACAAGGGAGTTGTTCAGCAAATTTCTTCCCATAACAGGCAAAAATCAGGGCTGCTTTCAGGGTACGCCACGCTTGTTGATCAAGAAAGCCCGCGTCCAACCACTCGCCATTCGCCAATTGCAGCTGGCCATGTTCATTGCCATGCCCGTAAAAGAGCAGCAAATCCCAGCCGTTATTGGCCTCGCGCTCAATGATCTCCTGGGTGGCCAGATCCAAGTATATCTCGACATGCAACCCACTCAACCACCAGTAGCGGGCTGCGGTCAGCATCATCGGCACCGCTTCCGGCAAGGGATAGTCCAGAGAGTGACCCGCCAGGATCACTACCCGCCAAGGCTTTTTGGGTTCTTCATGTCCGGGATCTGTGTACCCGGCAATATCCAACGCCAACACGGAGGCATGTTTTGCATCTATGGCCATATGACACCTCTCCAAACACAGCAGCCTATATCAGTGCAACTCAGGATCTTGAAATCCACGCTCGCAGATACAAATTGATCTGCATGTCAATACTAATGGTATAACAAATGAAAGAGTTAGACAAGACAAGGCACCGTCAAAACCAAAACAGAGGGTCTCCATCACGCACCATCAAAGCAACATGGCCCGCCAACACCTGAGCCTGCAGCAACGATGCAGCGCATGGGAAACCTGTAGACAAAATTGTTTCAGGTGTTGAATTATCTTGCGTTTGAAGAGTGGATTGATGAGAATGGCCTTGTGCTGGATGATTGGCCAACCGGGCGGCAATCCCGGCTGACCGCTGTCTGGACGCCTTTCAGTAGCTCGATGACTACGTCCAGGAGCCGGTTCAGCAGCTCTTGGATAGCGTGCATGGTGATGTGTTTCATCATGGCGCGACCTCCTTCTTCCCGTGCGGTCTACTGTTGCCGCCCGCACTTGTGCCGACCACACGAATAGGCCAGGACGGATTGAGAAACGAACCACCAGCGAAAAAAAGGGCACGGCTTGCACGGAAAGATCAAAGAACCCTCGCCAGAAATGGTTGAGGGTTTTTTTGTGTCGTTCAGCAATACAAGTGATCACGTTGTTCAATGGGGGGGCACTCGGCACCATGAGAGTCGAGGCCGTTATGGCGCGCGATGTTAATAGTCGGGCGTCCGCCCTCCAGGAGCGTGCCCCTGCGGGGCACAAATCTGTGCGGCGTGCGCAAATGCTGCGCATTTGCTTACTTTAAACGCCGCACATTACACGCAGGGCGCTGCCCTGCACCCGCCAGGGGCGATGATCGCCCCTGGACCCCGCAGTACTTTTGGGGGTTCACAGGCACGGCACGGCACGCCATCGCCTCGCCCGAATCCCCTCCATGCCTGGAACAGACCAGAACGATTTGTTATGCTGTGCGGCAAGTCCCCTTTCGGATCCATGCCTATGCACCCACCCGCACGCCGGAGACACCCATGTCACTCAACCCCTCGCACCAACCCATACAGGCCGCCGTCATCGGGGCCGGATCCTGGGGCACCGCCCTCGCCAGCCTCCTGGCCGGCAAATTGCCCAAGGTCACCCTCTGGTGCCTGGAAACCGAAGTGGCCGAAGAAATCAATCGTACACACAAAAATCCACTCTACGTATCAGACTTTACCCTGCCCGACAACCTGGTCGCCAGCAATGATCTGCTCCACACCGCCACCCACCACAACCTGCTTATCCTGGTGGTCCCGACCCAGTTCACCCGCCGCGTCCTGCAACAACTGCAACCCGTCGTCCAACCCGAAACCCGCTTCGTCTACGCCAGCAAAGGGGTCGAAGTCGAAACCCTGACCCTCATCTCCGATATGCACCGCGACATCTTCGGGGCCGCCCACATGGCCCAAGCCTGCTTTCTCTCCGGCCCCTCCTTCGCCCGCGAAGTGCTGCAACAACTCCCCACCGCCGTGGCCATCGCTGGCAGCGATCCGCAAACCGTGCACGATATGCAACGCCTCTTCCATACCCCTACCTTCCGCACCTATCGCAGCGACGATGTGATCGGCGTCGAATTGGGCGGGGCGATGAAAAATGTTATCGCGCTGGCCGCCGGAATCAGCGACGGCTTGGGCTTTGGCAACGGCGCCCGCGCCGCCCTGCTGACCCGTGGTCTGGCAGAAATCGTCCGCCTGGGCGTCGCCCTCGGTGCCAACGCCGAAACCTTCAGCGGCCTTTCCGGCATGGGCGACCTGCTCTTGACCGCCACCTCCACCCTCTCCCGCAACTATTCGGTGGGTTGGCGCCTCGGTCAGGGCGAAACCCTGGAAAAAATCCAGGCCGGCAGTCGCGAAGTCGCCGAAGGGGTCAAAACCACCTTAGGCGTGCGCCGCCTGGCCGAAAAATTGACCATCGATATGCCCATCACCCAGGCCGTCCACACCATCCTCTACGACAACCGCGACCCACGCGCCATCGTCCGAAAGTTGATGGAAAGAGATTTGAAGGCGGAACAGGAGTGACCGTTGCACACAATTAAAGATCAGGACGACGCAGCAAAACAGCGCAAACCATCCCGAAAATGTTGGAAACTGAGGTTGCGGTTGCTCTCCACCTCCATGAACGGCGCAATCCTCTTGGCCCAATCACGCTTGTAATCGGTAAGACGCGCCGACCGCTTGTCCGCTTTTATCCCCTCCACCTCCTCCGGTGGCAGAATCAGATGCGCCAACTCAGCCCATCCTCCCTCCACCTCTGAAACACAAAGCAACGGATCCGCGCCTGCCGACGGATAACCGCTTTGAATCGCTGCCAGATCACCCAAAAACCAAGATTCCAACTCCCGGATGGCAATACGAAACAGGCAACGCGGCGGCGGATCACAGGTCGTCAGGCAGGCCATCAACTGCTGTTTGAACTGACGACAATCGGCCCGATCATCCAAATCAACCAAGACCACCACAACGGTATCATCCGCCGATGCCCGACCATACGCACGCAGCTTTGCCGCCAGATTGTGCAACAACGTGACATCGTTAGTGTTGGTTTTGCCGCATAAATCACTGGGCAACACGCCCAAACCACGATGGGGATGAATCCTCCATGTGTGGGGATTTTTGTAGGAACCCACCATTTTTGGCATCAGGATGGACAAGGCTGTATTGTCGGATTGCCCCTCAACCAATATCTCGAAGTGCATCGTTCAATGCTCCTCCAGATAGTTGCTGTACCAAAGCGCTCCCAACGGTTGCCCCTCTTGCACCATTTCCTTGACAAAACGCATCGCACTGGCACGGGTAATCCGCGCAAAACCATCCTCCTCCTTGTGCAACACCCAAACCTCTTTGGGATCCAACGCATCCACCAGATAGGGTTGGTGCGTCGTAACAAACAACTGCGTACCCGTCGGTTTTTCGGCATAGTCACGAAACTCTCTGGCCAATACCTCCAAAAGCTTATGATACAGACCATTCTCCGGCTCCTCAATACAGAGAAAAGGGGGAGGCTCTGGATCATGCAGCAACAACAAATAGGCAAAAATTTTCAGCGTACCATCCGACATCTGATAATGGGTAAATGGCTCCGCAAACGATCGGCTGCGAAAAAGCAAATAGAGATTTTTGGAAATTTCGTCCCGATAATGATTGATTGAGACAATATCTGGAATTTTTTCAGCAATCTGCTTCAAAATACGCTTCAAGGAGGCAGAGTGCTCTCTTTCCAGAAATTGCACGACATTACCCAGGTTGCTACCGGAGGGGTTCAAATGCTTTTGTGAACCGGCTTTGCTGACCTCACGCGCTGCATTAGGGGAAAAATAGCTCAGATACCACCCTCCCAAAAAATGGCGCAATTGGCTGATGCGGGGATGCTCCTTCAACGCACCCAAAGTGACAATACCGGGAATACGCCGATCAACCAATTCGACAGGTCGTTTGTCAGCACTCTCTTGTAATTTTTCCCTGTCAAACGTTCCTTTCTCCAGAAAAGTTTCAAACTCCTCACTGGCCAGATTTTCTACTCCAGTCCAAACAAACCCTTTTCCTTCATTGAGATATAGAAACGAAAAAGGATACCCTCTTTTTTGTCCTTTACGGCGCTGCCGCAAGCGCTCGCGCAGGATCGCTGGACGCCCCCGCTGATCCAAATGGATGGCCAACTCATAGGTAATCGGTCGCGCCCCGCTTTTCTCCCGAAAATAGATCTCAAACTCAATGGGCTCATGGTGCATTCCCTGCGAGCAAAGACGTTGAAATCCACCTCGCTCCTGTAAATCACAAGCCTCTTCCACACCAACCCGCAAACAGTCCCCCAAAAAGCCGAAAGCATCAAACAGGGAACTCTTGCCCGCCCCGTTTTTGCCGATCACCACCGTCAAAGGGGTCAGTGGCTCATCCTGCTGCTGGTTCCAGAGTTTACCCAGCGTAATATCCCGCAACGCCCGGTAGTTCTTGATCCGTATTCCCTCCAACCGTACCATGGCATGCTCCTGAATGACTCAACAATAAGAGAGCCAATTTTCTGCTCATCTCCGCCCATAAATGGCCATCAACTGCGCATAGGCCCGCGTAATTTCCTGCGTTTTGCGGTGCGCCACCTCGCGCAACTCCTGACCCAGGGTTGCCACCCGGTCGGGATGGTATTGCCGAATCCGCTTGCGTAACGCGATCTTGATCCGCTCCGGTGTCGGCTCGCCCTTCAAACCCAAAATGCGCCGCTCCGCCGCGCCCGGTTCATGCGGCGACAAGGACCACACCTCGCCCTCCTCTCCATACCACTCCTCGCCTGCCGAGATGGTCTCCCCTTCCTCCCCGCGCCGCCGCAACAGGGCAAGTTCCGCCTCCAACTCTGCCACCCGCGACTCCAGACGGCTCTGCTCCCGTGCCTTGCGCTCCAACCGTTGATTCTCCTGCTGCAAAGCCCGCAGACGCGACTCCAACGCATCACCATCCGGGACCACCCGCCCCGCCTGCTCCACCTGCCGCTCCAGACGATTCACCGACTCCTCGCGCTCGTTCAGGCGATGGCTCAACTGCAGATTTTCCCCCTTCATCTTCTTCAACTTGAGCGCTGCATCCACATACAACGTTTCAAAACGGTTGGCCCGCTCGGTCTGCTGCTGCAAGTTTTTGAGCAGATCATCAAAATCATGGATCTTGTCCGTCAACAGACGGTTCTCCTGCCGCAACCGCTGCTGCTCGGCCTGCAACAGGCGCTCCGTGGCAGCCCGCTCCACCTCCCTGGCCCGCTCCTGCTCCAGCGCCAACAACCGCTCGCTCTGTCCGGCCAACTGCCCCTGCAACCCCTCTTTTTCGGCGCTCAACAGCGCTACCGTCGCCGTCAACTGCGTCACGCGCTTCTCCAACTGTAGCGCCGTCGTCGTCTGCTGATCCAGATAGCGAATCACCTCATCATAGTGGCGCAAACGCGCCAAGGCTGCCTGCCGCTCCGCATCCATCTGGCTGGCCTGCGCCTCCAGTTGCCGCAAACGCTCCTGCAAACGCTCCGTCTGCGCCTCCTGCAGGCGCAATTGCTGCTGCCACTGCTGTTCGATGACCTCTGGAACCTCCTCCTCTTGCCCCTCCCCCTCCAGCAACACCATCCCCTGGCCCTGTTCCCGCAACAGAGCCAGTTCGCGCTCCATGCGGCTCAACAGCTCTGCCCACTCGCGCGCGGGGGCAGTCAGGCGGTCTTCATCCAAAAAATAGAGATTGCCCGCATTGAAAATGTTGCCCGCCAGTGTTTGCACCCGGTCACGAAACAGCGCCTCCTCGCCCTGCCAGTTGACCATCGTCTCGTAGCAGACCTCATCCTGCACCAAGCGCAGCACAAAAGGCAAACGGCAGTGATGGCAACTCTGCCCCTTCCCCAACTGTTCTTCGCTGGCAATCAACACCGTCCCGCAGCCATGACAACGGGCCCGATAATAGCTCTGACGCTGCTCGGTTAAACCAATCCGCTCCACCATGCGCTGCCCATTTTGTACATACACCAGACATTTGCGGTGGTCGATAATCTCAATTGTGTAGGGCTGCTGGCACGACGGACAAGAAAATTTCCAAAAGGTCACCGAACCCGGATAGGTTACCCCCATGGCCGTGCCACACGCACGACAACGTGTTGGCAGCGAGTGGCATTTTTTTGTCATTCGCGCCGCCAACCGACTCGGTATGGGCGGTGCAACTGGGCGCTGTGACAACCCCGTCGCCTTGCTAACTGCTGTGGCCATCTCATTTCCTCGCTCATTCTGAATAGTCGCTCGACCTGGGGGTCAGTCTATTTCCCCCAAAGCTCACTGTGTTAACGCAACACAAATGCCAAAGAGAGAGGCCACAAGAGGCCGTTTGACTCACCCCTTGAAATGCCGTATGATCCGTGTGGTTGTATTATGGAAAACAATCAAAAACAGAGTGTTCCCCTGCATAAATGCCAGACGGCTTTGACCTTTACCAGGAGTGCATACCCATGACCCGTCAACTCTACATCCTGCGCCACGCCAAGTCCGCCTGGGATACCGACGCCGCTTCCGATTTTGACCGACCGTTGGCCAAACGTGGGCAAAAAGATGTGCCCCTGATGGGTGCCTGGATGAAGGAGGAAAAGCTCATCCCGGAATATGTGGTCAGTTCTCCCGCCGAACGGGCCAAACAGACGGTGATCGGCGTTTGTCAGGTGCTCGACATCAAAGAGAAAAAAATCACCTGGGATCGCCGTATCTACGGTGCGGATACCGAAGAACTGCTGGAGGTTCTCTCCGAGTTGCCCAGCAAGTGCCAATCGGTTCTCATTGTTGGCCACAATCCTGGTCTGGAATCTTTGGCCGCTTTTCTGGTTGGGGATTTAAGCCAAAAGGCCACTGAACTCAACCCGAATGGCTCTCTCAACAGCGAATTCGGTGATTACGGCGTGGTCAAGACCGCCACGCTGCTCCATCTGGAGATGGAACTCTCCTGGGATGCTCTGAAGCAGCGCTGTGCCACGCTGCAGCAGATCAAGTATCCCCGCGCGCTGTATTCTGCCGAATAATGGACATTATCGCCCAACATCTGGCCGCCAACCGTGCCGAACGGGAAGAACAACTGGCCGAGTATCTGCGTATTGCCTCCATTTCCAGCGATCCCGCCCATCGTGAGGAGATGCAGGCGTGTGCGCTTTTTACTGCGCAGTTGTTGCAGGAGGCTGGATTGCAGGAGGTGACCCTGCATCAGACGCCTGGTCATCCCATTGTCACCGCCTCCTGGCGCAATGCCCCTGCTCGTCCTACCGTATTGATTTACGGCCATTATGATGTGCAACCGGTAGATCCTTTGGCACTTTGGAGCAGCCCGCCTTTTACGCCGCGCTGGCACGACCAGCGTATTTTTGCCCGTGGCGCCACCGACGACAAGGGGCAACTGCTGATGCACATTCAGGCAGTTGCTGCCCTTTTGCGCTGTGAGGGCGCTCTGCCGGTCAATGTCATTTTTTTGCTGGAGGGGGAAGAGGAGATTGGTTCCCCCAATCTGCCTGATTTTATCGCGGCACGGCGCCAGGAGTTGGCTGCTGATCTGGCTGTAGTCTCTGACTCTTTCATGTGGGCGGAGAACCATCCGGCCATCACCTTGATGTTGCGTGGGTTGGTGTTGCTGGAGGTGACGTTGACCGGTCCCAATCGGGATCTGCATTCTGGCACCTATGGCGGGGCTGTGGCCAATCCGTTGGAGATGTTGGCGCGGTTGCTCGCCTCCTTGAAAGATGATCAGGGTCGTGTGGTTGTGCCCGGCTTTTATGCGCAGGTAGCCCCTCCGGCAGAGGCGTTGCGTCGGCAGTGGCAGACGTTGCCCTTCGATGAACGGGAGTATCTTGCCTCGCTTGGTGTTGCGGGAAGTTGGGGGGAGGCTGGGTACAGTCTGTTGGAGCGGATCTGGTTACGGCCCACCTTGGAAATCAACGGTTTGTGGGGAGGGTATACCGGTCCTGGTGGAAAGACGGTGTTGCCCTCTCAGGCGCATGCCAAACTCTCCATGCGTTTGGTGGATCGGCAGGATCCGGAGGGCATGGCTGAGTTGTTGCGGCGTCATTTGCTGGCCAGTGTGCCGGATTGTGTACAGATCGAGGTACGGCGGATTGCTGGGGGAGGTTATCCGGTGACTGTTCCTTTGGACTGGCCACCTTTGCAAGCGGCCCGTCGTGCGTTGCAGGAGAGTTTTGCGCAGGAGCCTCTGTTGGTTGGGGAAGGGGCTTCCATTCCGGTGGTGGCTGATTTTGCCAAGCTATTGGGATTGCATACATTATTGATTGGGTTTGGCTTGCCGGA
This sequence comes from Magnetococcales bacterium, assembly GCA_002753095.1. Lineage (GTDB taxonomy): Bacteria > Pseudomonadota > Magnetococcia > Magnetococcales > Magnetaquicoccaceae > Magnetaquicoccus. The sequence goes on along the minus strand of PDZU01000071.1, from coordinate 707 downwards.
TGCCAACACCCATTCGCCTGACGAGAGTTTGCATTTGCCCACGTTCCATACGGGTATTATGAGTTTGGTACGGTTGCTGCGTTTGCTGGGCGGCAAAAGTTGAATGGGGTCAAGGGGAGATTATCTCCCCTTGCGGGTGCAGGGCAGCGCCCTGCTGAGATGGCGCGCTTTTACCGAAGCAGATTTGGGCTTGCCCAAATCTGCGCAGCGCGCCCAAATCTGTGCCCCGCAGGGGCACTCTTTGGGAGGGCGGAGCCCGACTTTTAACGGCGAGGTACACAGTCACCTGCGGGGAAAACCCATTGGGAAGGTGTGCGTATTGGCGCAAAAATGCGCGCCAATACGCACACTTTGTGTCAATGAGGTACTTAAGCCAATGTAATTGAGCAAAAATTTTTTCTGCCCTTCTGTTGATTGTTGACTTATGGCTTTTTCATCCACATCATTGCAGCAGAAGGTCTGGTGTACCGTAGCGTTCAACCAGATATGAAGAGTGTGCGGGTTGTTGTGAAGAATGAGAGATATTTTCACAGGATCAGGGAGTCGACTTCTCCGTATGGTGATCAAGAGAAGCGTCTGGGTGTAGAGTCACATCGTTACCCACATCTCAAACATCCATCTCTTTCTGGCACTGTATGGCCAAAGCAAAGTCATGGACCCTCTGTAGCCCTATCCAAAGCGTCTTCGGTCCTGGAAAGCCATCTCCT
>PDZU01000070.1 GCA_002753095.1 Magnetococcales bacterium | reverse complement strand
CATTTGTCCACGTATTGACCCTGGTGGACAACTGGACAGGCTCCAAGGCAAAAACCGCCGACGGGTTGTACCCATCTCAGGGTAGAAGATCAATTGCGGTAGGGGCTTTTTGAGGAGACCCCACATAGGTGGCAGTGCCCGGTTCGGCATGAAAGCTCAGCAGGGAGTAGAGCACGATGGATGCGGCGGTGGTGGGGCCGGAGACCAGATGCCAGGAGGAGCCCAACAGGGCGGCAACGATGGCGGGCACCATGCCGGTGTAGAGGCCATAGATAGGCGGCATACCGGCGATGGCTGCAAAGGCGACCCCTTGCGGCAAGACGACGATGGCACCGGTCAAACCGGCGACCAGGTCGGCTTTCAGTGTTGCGGCGGTTACCCGTTGCCACCAGCGGGTTGGCGGACAAAAACGGCGCCAATTCTTTGCGGCAAACGGGGTAGTGCGATTGCTCATGATTCTCTTTTCTCCCCTTGTCAATCGAGTATAAGCAGATTTCCTGATGACTGACAAGCATAATGCGGTTGTTGTCGGTAGCTGTCGCGGCGGAAGAAGGCAGGTACAGGACGTCTATTTTTGTTGACAAGAGCGGGATGGATCGATTATTCCCCTCAGAGTGTGACGCAGCACGTGGGGGGTCCAGAGAGCTCTGAGTGGGGCAAAAACGATTTGACGCGGGAGACACCTGAAGGATGGAACGATCAATATCTGCAGGACATTTTGAGAATATTCTATTGGCGACGGATGGTTCCGAGTTTGCGTCCGGGGCCGAGGCTCTGGTCGTGGATCTGGTGCGCCGTTTTGGGGGCAAGGTAACGGCCATGCAGGCGGTCCTGTTTGATCCAGAGTTGGAGGCGCTGGCGGTGGATCTGCAGCAAAAGCAGGAGCAGATGGTGCAAAACACGCTGCACGAGACGGCAGCCCGCCTGGATCGGCAGGGGGTCACGTGTGCCACCCTGATCCGGCATGGCCAGTACCCCCATCAGGAGATCATGGATGCCGCACAGGAGGTCAACGCGGATTTGATTGTGATGGGGCGCCGTGGTCGTCGTGGTTTGGCCCGCTTGATGTTGGGGGATACCACGGCGCGTGTGGTCGCTCAGGCTTCCCGACCTGTGCTGGTGGTGCCACGGGCAGGGGGACGGGTATGGCAGACCTGCATCTTGTTGGCCACCGATGGTTCCTCGTACAGCGAACGGGCCATTGTCGAGGCGACCGTTTTGGCCAAGGAGTCGTCTATTCCCCTGCGGGTGGTCTCCGTGGTGGAGAGCAGACACCATAAACCCTATCTTGATCGGGCCCAGACAGCACTGGAGCGGGCGGTCTCTTATGCCGGTGCGGCGGGTGTGGTTACCGAGAGTGCGGTGTTGGAGGGGGACTCTCCAGCCGAAGCCATTGCCGAAGAGGCGCACCGTTGCGGGGCCGATCTGATTGTTGGCGGCAGCCATGGTCGCACTGGTCTGGGCAAGGTTTTTCTGGGCAGCGTGATGGAGCGGTTGTTGGGTAAAGTGTTTTGCCCCGTATTGATTTCCAAAGGGCAGTGATTGCCCGCTGCATGCGCTGACGCGGTTGCGGCAGGGTCTCATACGCCATGAGCATCGATCTGCTGCCGTCCGTCTGCAGCTCTCCGGCGAGACGTTGCATCGTGGACTGGGGCAGCAGGATGGCGTTGGGCTGCCACTGCTGGGCCAGTGCGGTCAGGGCGACGGCTTCTGCACCGGGCAGCAAACGCAAGCTGGTTTGCTGCCCGGACAGTGGGGTCAACAGCGTGCGCAGACGCACCGTCATCTCTTGCTCGGTGCGCTGCAGCCAGTCGCCGGGGGTCATAAAGGGATAGTGACAACTCTCAAAGCCCAGCCCCAACAGGTCACCCGTCAACACCACCCAGAGCAGTTGTTGCGGTTGCTGGCTGTGAATCCGGGGCAGGAGCTGCGCAATGTCTGCGGCACTGCCGGGCAGAGGCTCAATAACCACCAGTAGACGTGGCCGACTTTGGCGCATGGCCCGCTCTTCCTTACGCTGCTTTTTGAATTACAGAGGAGTCCGTATCGACCGTTTGCCGTTGCCGACACTCCTGGAACAGATCGGTGCGGCAGTGGGCACAGATTTGGCTATCCAGTTGTGGCATGATGGTATCGAACGCCTCTTTTTTTGATTTGAAGAGATGGTCATTGCCGATTACCTGCAGAAAGCCACCCTTTTCCAGCAACGCATAAGGGGCATCCTTGAGCCGGACCAGATAGAGATCGCCACCAGCCTGACGCCGTTTCGTGGCCTCGCTGACCAAAAATTCTGCACCAGACAGATCAAGAAAATTGATGCCGGAAGCAACAATCATCAGACGACTGGACAGGGGAGCCAACTGTTCCAACTGCTCCTGGACGGAGCTGATGGCGGCGAAAAAGAGCGATCCATCGATCCGCACAATGCGCAATTGCGGGCAGAGTTCATGGTTGTTGGGGGTGATGAAGCTGCGCGCCGGATGTTTGCGGTCTGGAATGCGTGGCAATACCTGGGGATTGGCCGTGCGGGAGAGGTAGATACCCAGGGAGAGCATCACGCCAAAAAGGATGGCAATTTCCAGATTGAAAAAGAGGGTTGCCAGAAAAGTGGCTGCCATGATGGCCGACTCGGCACGACTGGCGTGCAAGGTGTGGCCGATGTGCTGCCAGTTGATCAGGCCCCAGGCCACCAGAAACAGCACCCCGGCCATGGCGGCATGGGGCAGATAGGAGGCCATGGGTGCCACCATACTGACCAGGATGATCAGCATCACCCCGGAGCTGGCGGCGGCAATGGGGGTTTTGGCCCCGGCGTCATAGTTCAAGCCGCTGCGGTTGAAGGAGCCGGTCGCCACATAGGCGGAAAAAAAGCTGCCAATCAGATTGGAGAGCCCTTGTGCCACAAACTCCTGATCGGCATCGATGGATTGTCCGCTGCGCAGGGCCATGGCGCGGGCGATGGAGATGGCTTCGGTCAGGGCCAGGATGGTGACCGCGATCACGCCGGGCGCCAACATGCGCAGAGTGCTCAGAGAAAAATCCGGCAGGGAGAGCGGCGGCAGGGAGGCGGGCAGGGCGCCCACTCTGGTAATATGCGATTGGCCCGGATTCAGTTGATCGAGCAGCAAGGCCAGGGCAGTACCGGCAGCCAGGGCGACGATCATGTAGGGAATGCGCGGCCACAGTTTGCGCGCTCCCACCCCGGCCAGCAGGGTGACCACGGCCACCAGAGAGACGTCCCATTGCAGTTGATCCAACTGTTGCAGGAACAGCAGCCAGGTTTGTGTAAAATCGCTGCCTCTGGGAATATGGATACCAAAAAAATTGTGCACCTGATTGGTGGCGATCAACAAGGCAGCCCCGGAGGTAAAACCGATCACCACCGAGTGGGAGATAAAGTTGACCAATGTGCCCAGGCGGATCAGGCCCAGACCCAGTTGGGTCAGGCCCACCAGAAAGGTCATGGTCAACGCCAGTTGCACATAAGCGGCGGAGCCGGGTTCGGCATGCATGCTGAGCAGGGAAAAAAGGACGATGGAAGCGGCGGTGGTGGGGCCAGAGACCAGGTGCCAGGAAGAGCCAAAAAAGGCGGCCACGATGGCCGGGATCATCCCTGCGTAGAGGCCGTAGACTGGCGGCATGCCGGCGATGGCGGCAAACGCAACGCCTTGTGGCAGCACCACGATGGCACCGGTCAAGCCGGCCAACAGATCGGCGCGCAGGTTGGAGGGGGTAACCCGGTGCCACCATTGCAGCGGTGGCAGCAGGGACTGCCAGGCAAATGGTGACACCCTGGTAGAGGGTATGGACATGACGACAGATTCTCCCCATTAAAGTGATGACAGTGGGAGAATCTAGCAGCATGCCGGTTAACGAGATGTAATAGCAGGGTAAACGAACGGTTAAGTCCCGTTTTCCAGTCGTTGCAACGCCTCCTGCAACAAGGGTAATGCCTCTTTCAGGCGATATTTTTGGATCATCTGGGTCATGGGTTGCAACAGATCCGCCAGGGCGGGGGGCCAGTGCAGGGCACGAATCTCCTCCAGGATTGCTTGACAGGGCCGTGGTTTGCGCTCCTGCACCAGGGGTTCCAGGCGACGCAGGGCCTGCACCAAGCGTTGCTGATCCTGGGGGTCATGTGCGCTGGCGGTCGCGCCGGCAAAGGGTGTCATTGGTGGCAGGGTGGTGAGTGCGATACGCATTTGTGCCAGAGCCGCCTCCAGCGTCGTTTGCAGGGTATCGGTTGCGAGTGGCTGCTCCAGGGGGGCTGTTTTTAGATGATTTTCCAGCTGTAGACTGGCCTCTTCCAAGGCGAGCGCACCCAGGTTGCCGGCCAATCCCTTCAAGGTATGGGCATGGCGCATGGCCTCATCACGCTGCTGTTGTTGCCAGGCGTGTTGGATATGCTGGATCACCTCTGTGTGTTGCGCGACAAATTTGTGCATTAAATTGCTGTAGAGGGCCAGATTGCCGCCCAGACGTGCCAGCGCCCGTGCCACCGCAAAGCCTTCCAGGTTTGGCAGGTTGGGCAGGGTTCCCGTTGGTGGTTTGGTGTCAGCCGTTTTGGCCAACGTGCTGCCCTGTGGGTGCAGGTGACGCACCAACGTGCTGATCAACAGGTCCACATCGATGGGTTTGGAAAGATAGTCATTCATACCAGCGGCCAGACAGCGCTCGCGTTCGCCATGCATGGCGTTAGCGGTCATGGCGATGATGGGCAGAGCGTGCCACTGTGCTTCGGCCCGAATGCGTGCCGTGGCGCTGTATCCATCCAGAACCGGCATCTGCAGATCCATCAGCACAGCCTGGAAGGCGTGTTGCCGCAGTTGCTGCAGGGCCTCTTCACCATTGTTGGCGATGGTGACCGCAAAACCGGCCAGCACCAGCAGTTCGCGGGCCACCTGTTGGTTGATTTCGTTGTCTTCCACCAACAGCAGTTGTGTACCACGCAAGGCGGCCAGGGTGCTGTTCAAGGCATGGACATCCGACTGTTTGCGCCGCCGTGCGTGCCCTTTTTGGCCGCCAAAAGCCTGCATGATGGTGTCGAACATCTGCGAATGGCTGAACGGTTTGGTCATGAAACCATCCAGATGGCCGCCCAGAGTCTCCCTCTTGAGGTGGGTATGATCGAAGGCGGTCAGCAGAATAATTTTCGGTTGCTGTGCGCCAGGGAGCAGCATGCGGATCTGTTGGCTGCACTCCAGACCATCCATCTCCGGCATTTTCCAGTCCATGAGTACCAATGGGAAAGGGTGCCCGCCTTGCAGCGCCTGTTGCAGATGTTGCAACGCCTCCTTGCCGGAGGCGGCGCAGGTTACGGCAAAAGAGAAACTGACCAACACCTGTTCGATGATCTCCCTGGCGGTACTGTTGTCATCGACCACCAGCACAGGCATGCCTGCTTTGACCTCTGGCGGGGTGATCGGTTCCTGTGTTGCCATCTCCACGCCGATGCCGAAGCTGGCCGTAAAGGAGAAAGCGCTGCCTATGCCCGCCTGACTGTGGACGGAGATTGTACCCTGCATCATCTCCACCAACCGCTTGCTGATCGATAATCCCAGACCGGTGCCACCGAAACGGCGTGTTGTCGAGGTATCCCCCTGGCTGAAAGGTTGAAACAGGTTGGTGATCTGTTCGGCGTGCAATCCGATGCCGGTATCCCGGACGGCAAAACGAATGACCACCCGGTGTGCATCACTGCTCTCCAGCGTGGCGTTGACCACCACCTCCCCTTTGGCCGTAAATTTAACGGCATTGCCGACCAGATTGACCAACACCTGTTCCAGGCGCAACGGATCGCCCACCAGATTGAGGGGAATGGCCGGATCTACATGGTGCAAAAATTCAATGCCTTTTTCCTGGGCACGCAATATCATCAAGGTGCCCAGATGGTCGATTACCTCATCCAAACGGAAGGGGCCCTCTTCCATCTCCAGACGACCGGCCTCAATTTTGGAAAAGTCGAGAATATCATTGAGAATGCGCAATAGGGAGTGGGCCGCCTTGTTGATCTTTTCCAGATAATCCTGCTGTTGCGCTGTCAACGCGGTGCGCAGGGAAAGTTGGGTCATGCCGATAATGGCATTCATCGGGGTGCGAATTTCATGGCTCATGTTGGCCAGGAATTCGCTTTTGGCCAGGTTGGCCGCCTCCGCTTTTTGGGTGCTGATGCGCAGTTCCTGGGTCGTGCGTTCCAGGATCTGACTTTTGTCGCGCAGGGAGGCTTCCACCAGATGGCGTTTGTGAATCTCCTCCTGCAGGGCATCGTTGATGTGTTGCAACAGGTTGCGTTGTTGGTTGCCTTCTTCGATCTCCTCGGTCAGGCGTAGCGTGCGCCGCCGCATGGTCTCGAAGAGGAACGCCCCCAACAGGAGCATGGGGGGTACTGCGCTGGAGGCCAACAGAAAAGAGCGGGGCATGAGATGGCTGAACAGGGTGCTTTCCCGCACCCAGGTAATCCATGCCAAATCGGTGCCGGGCAGAGGGAGCTTGATGGCCAGAAAGGTTTCGTTGTGTCCGAGGTAGGACCAGTCATGGGCAAGCAGTTTGCCCGGCGCCTGTTGACGTATGCCGGCCAGCAACGCTTCCGTGATAGCCAAAGGTTCAGTGGCATGGTAGCCACCTTCCCCGTGCAGCAACAACTCCTGATGGCCATCCATCTCGGAGGTGGGGCGTATATGCTGGGTCAACACCTCAAAGGGAACGGCGGCAATCAGATAGCCCCGCAACTGGGCCTTGAAGAGAACCGGAACCAGTATGGACCACCGTTGTTGTTGTGGATCGATGTGGATGACCGCCTGCTGGCCGTTGGGCGTCACCGGCCAGCTGCTGGCCGCAGGATCCTCCTCCTGACTGTCCACCAGAATCACCCCATCTGGATTGCTCAGGAGCAGACGCAGGTAGTTCGGTAGGGTGTCACTGCCTGCCGTGTTTTTCAGTTGCAGAAAACGGTCCCGGATCGCTTCCAGATTGGCATTCAGACCATACCGGGGTGACATGCCCAGATCCTGATTGGTCAGGTAAGTTTCAATCTCCCGTCCATGACTCAACAACTGCACCTGTTCCAGACGCGACTTGATCTCATCCGACAGATGGCTGGCCCGGCGCATGGCCTCGTTGCTCAGACGGGTTTCCGCAGCCGAGCGCAACTGCTCCTGGCTGCGGAATCCGTGCCACAACAGCAACGATGAGTAGAGAAAAAAGAGGGATGCCAGCACGACCGGCAGGTTGAAGAGAATCCGTTTCATGCCGGTCATCCCAGCTCATACGCTCAGGATTTTCTGGCAAAGAAATCTGGAAAGTAGCTTCTAATGCCCGGATAATATTTTTTCACGATGGCATCATAGGTGCCGTCGGCCCGTATCTTCTGCAAATAGGCATCAAACGCATTGCGCAGTTCTGGGGCATCTTTGGCAAAGGCGGCGGCCATCTCCTGCACCTCAGAAATGGGACCGATCACCTTGATTTTTCCGGTCCACTTTTGCATGTCCAACAGGGCATCGGCCACGTCCAGCAGGGAGAGTTCGGCATCGTTGTTGAGCAGAGCAGGCACCATCTCATTGAGATTGGTGTTTTTGGTATATTTGCGCAGATCCAACCCCTTGTCCTTCAGGCCATACAGACCGGGATCGAGACAGGTTTTTTCCATGACCAGCAGGCTTTTGCCCTGCAGGAGAGATTTGGTATCCTGAATATCCTGCTTCAGATCCTGACTGCCTTTGATGGGTGCCAGTACCGAATCGGAACGGGCCATCAACCAGACCTGGGTCGGGAAGATGGGTGCAGAAAACTCAACCACTTTGGCCCGCCAGGGCAGGATCGTATAACCGGTGGAGATCATGTCTCCCCGGATCGGATAATTGCCTTCCAGCGTAACTTCGCTGCCTTGGCGCACCACCTGCTTGCCCAGCAAGTCTTTCAGGACATTGTCAAAATCGGTGTAGACCAGGGTGTAGTTCACCCCCAGGCTTTTGGCAAAGCCCTGCACAAGCTCCACATCCATGCCATCACCAGAACCGGTCACAAAATTGGCATACTTGATGCCGAGATGGCGCAACTCCCCCTTGGCCAATACCTCTTTAAGATCGGCTTGTACGGGCGTGGCAGTCAATAAACACAACACACCGACAAACAGGGCCACAAGAGCCGTATAGATTTTTGCGGACATCCATTTCCTCCATCAGATAGTGGGCAGCACCACAGGACAAGTGGTCAGACAGGGCAAACCTGTGCCGATTATTTTCTGTTTATTCAAAAATTGCAAGAAAATTTTGTCCAGATTTCCAAATGCACTGCCGTTCACTGACCGCTCAACAGTTCTCTTTATTCCGCCTCCATGTACAGTTGATCCAGCAGCTCAAAAAGCTGATCCTTGATGGTTGTAAACTCATTCATTTTTCTTTCGGCAGCCGTCACATTGCCCTCTCCGGCCAATTTAACGGTTTCACGTGCAACCTCATGGACGCGCAAATGGACCTCGCCCAGGCGCTGAAAAACCGGCAGATGGCTGAAACGTGCCGTGCCATCGTTGTAGTACCATTTGCCAAAATCACACTCGCGACCGCTGGCCACCTGCTCCGGTTTTAAATCGCTGCGGCCACGGATGACATTTTCCAACCGACCCAGCCACTTCAGATGGGCGCCCTTGGTTTTTTCCACGGCAAAGGGTTCTGGCGCAACCTGCAGATCGTTGATCGATGCGGCGAGGCGGTGCCCAGGCACGGCCACCGAATCGATCAGCAACGAGGCATGGTGGATGGCGCCATTGACCAGATTGGAGGTTTGCAGCATCTCATGCACCTTGCCATCGGCACTGCTGGTGGCCTTGGCCGCCTCGCTGGCTGCAAGGGAGACCTGCTGGGCGATTTGATAAATGTCTTCACTGTGCTGGGCCAGACCGTGTGCGGCCGTGGCCGCTTCGGCTGCCGACAAGGCCACCTTGCTCGCTTCATTGGCTGCCTGTAGGGCCGACTGGGCAATATCCCGCGCCGCCAGATTTAACTCATCGGCGTTGCGTGTCACCTGACCCGCCGCATAGGCCACCTCATGAATCGATTGGGCAATGCCGCCGATGCTGTTGGCCTGTTCGTCTACCGCCTGGACGATGCCGCCATTGGCTTGATCGATGTGCTGAATACTTTCGACGATTTCCCGATTGGCGACCATTACTTCACGGGTGTTTTGTTGAATTTCGTGGACCTTGTCGCCGATCATGCGCGTAGCCTCATCGGTTTGGCGGGCCAGTTCCTTGACCTCGTTGGCCACCACGGCAAACCCTTTGCCGGCCTCCCCTGCTCCTGCCGCCTCAATGCTGGCATTCAAGGCCAGCATGCTGGTTTGGTTGGCAATCGTGCGAATCAGATTGAGCACCTTGCCAATCTCTTGGGCCGATTTGTTCAACTTGTCCATGACCCCATGCGTGCCACGGGCCCGGTCGTTGGCTTGGCGCGACTCGTTGCTGGCTTGCTGACACTGTTGCCGAACATGTTCCAACGAGGAGGTCACCTCGGCGATGGCGCCGGCCACCTGACCAACCGATTGATCCACGCGCTTCAAGCTGGTGTTGACCCCGGTCAGATTGGCGGTAATCTCTTCGGCGGCTGAGGCCATGGTACTGATGTTGCTGCTGGTCTGCTCTGCGCCAGCGGCAATGTGGGCAATGTTGCTGGAAAGCTGCTCTGTGGACGCCGAAACAGAACCCACGCGTTCGGTGGTATCCTGCACGGAAACCCGGATCGAGGCCACCTTTTCCTCCACCTCTTTATGGTCGCGGGCCGTCTCTTCCGCCAGATGCAGATTGTAGGTCGATTCGCTGGATAACAGGCCGCGTACCGTGCCCAACTCTTCCACGCAGGCGGCCATGGAGTGCGATTGCAACTGCACTTGCCGAATGGTGGCCGAAAAACGCCGATTCATGCTGTTGACATCCTGGGCGATACTGCCCAGTTCATCCAACGGTTGCTGGGGTAACGGAATCACATAGGTCAGATCCCCCGCCCGGATACGTTTGATCGCCGTGCGCAACTGCGTCAATGGCAGGTGGATAATATGACGCAACAACAGATAGCTCAACAGCGTCAACAAAGAGATCAACAAGACCACGGCTACCGAAATCAGGGACTGCATGGCCCCGATTTGTCGCCCGTTCAACGCCTGGGAAATGGTCAGCATGAACACGCCCCGTACCGGATGATCATGACCATGGCAGCCCTGACAGGCTTCCCGGTTCAGCAGGGGGGAGAAGATGGTCATGCGCTCCGTGCCATCCGGGTGCATGGCGGTCGTCACCACCTCTTGCCTGCTGTTCACTGCTTCCTGGAAAGGTTTGGCATGACGGGCGTCCACCTGATTGGCTGTCGAGCGCTGAAAGGCTTCGCTGCCATTGGTGCGATAGATGCGCAGGGTCTCTATGCCCTCCACCCGTTGCAACTGTTCGATGTAGTCGTGCGCGATTTTAGCCTGACCGGCCAGCATGATCGACTGCAATCCTTTGTTGGCCGTGGTTACCGTGCGTTCGATAGCCAAACGATTTTGCTCGTTGAGCATCAATGCCATTTGTTGAATCAACAGCCAAGCCAGAACCACCAACAACACAGTGCTTAGCGATGCGCTGGCAAATAAAATTTTACGGTTTATAGAACGTTGTATGGCTGGCACCAAAAAAAATGAAAACTGCGCCATTGTAACCCCCCCAACTGCCGAACCCTCATAGGTAACTGGCGTCCATTTTGACCAATCCGCATCCTTGCAATGAAAAATTGCTTATTTATTGTGTTTTGCTTGATTTAGTTGCGCTGTCATTATTGCCGAACAGCAACTTTTCAGCAAGCATTTACACGCAAAAAGCGGGTTATTCCGTCGGGACGGCCAGTGAGCCAAGGGAGATGGATGCCGTGCGAAGAACGGTCAGTTCGATGCGGTGCCTTTTCCGGGGTTGAACTGGATACGCACGGTAGTACCGCTCTGTTCCTGGCTGGTCAGGTGTACCGTCCAGTGGTAGTGGTCGCAGATCCGTTTGACCAGGGAGAGGCCGATGCCGGATCCTTTGCTGTGGGCAGATGCGTGAAAGGGACGTAGAAAAAGGGTTTCGATCTGTTGGGCGCGCATACCGCAGCCGCTGTCGCGCACGATCAATGCGGTTTGATTTTGCTCGATGGCGATCTCCCCCTGTTCGGTGTAGGCAAAGGCGTTGCGCAGAAGATTGGCCACCGCGATGTAGACCAGCCCTCGGTCTGCTGCCAGATACAGCTCAGGATCGGTGTTCTGGATCAGTTGAATGGGCTTGCTTTTGAGCAGAAAGCGGTGTTTTTCGACCGCTTCGTCGATCACCTCAGCCAGACAGGTGTTCTCGCCGATGGACAGGGTGTGTTGTTCTCTGGCCATCAGCAGCAGAGTGGTTCCCATCTCGGCCATATCCTGGGTAGCCCGTTCGATGCGCAGCAAGCGGTTGCGCTGCCGTTCGCTCAAGTTTTCATCGGCCAGCAGAATTTCGCTGGCACTCAAAATGACCGTCAATGAGGTGCGCAGCTCATGACTGAGATCAGCGGTAAAGGCCCGTTCCCGCTCCATGAAGGAGTGCAGGCGGGCCAGATAGAGATCGAAGGCATGGGCCAACTCGCCCACCTCATCATCGGGAAAACGGTCTGCCAACTGCAGCGGCCAACTATCCGGTTGGCGATTGCGTACCTGACTGGCCAACTCGGTGACAGGGGCGATGATGATGCCCACCAACCAGATTCCCCCCAAGGCGGCCACCAGAGCGATCATCAGCACACTGGCTGAAAACAGAATCAGCGAATTTTGTTCGCGCCTGTTTTGCAGGGTGGTATCGTAGAGCAAATAATAACGGACCTCTTGCTGGGTGGCGACTGCGACCCGGTAGGTGAGCGTGCCCACGGTCAAATCGTGCCGCCCTGGGGTGAGGGCGCGCAGGTAGTGTGGCAGCTCCTCCTCCCGATCGTGGGGACCGCCCTGGACATACCCATGCAGGGTGACGGTTTTGGGCGGCAACGAGGCGGGGTTGCGACTGCGGCGGGCAAAAAAATCATCCAGCTCTGCCGTCAGGGTATCATCGATCAGACGTTGCCCCAGATCATGGGTAGTCAACAGCATCACCATGCCCAGGAGGGTGCTGACCACGGCACCAAAGCCGGCAAAAGCCAGCGCTACCCGAAAACGCAGATTACGGGGGCGGTGCATCGGGCAGACCCAGGCGATAACCCACGCCACGCAACGTGTGCAACAGCGTGGGCTGGCCTGCACCATCAACGATGGAACGCAAGGTATGCATATGGACCCGCAGGGCATCGCTGTCGGGTGGTGAATCGCCCCAGATGGTCTGTTCGATATCACGCCGCCAGACCACGGCAGGGGAGCGACCCATCAACAGTTCTAAAATTCTCATCGGGATGGTGGGCAACTCCAGGCGCCGACCGCCTCGGCGAATCTGCATGGTCTCCTGGTTGAACTCCAGGTCAGCCACCTGCAGGATGCGGCGGGTCATCTGTCCGCTGGCCCGTTTGGCCAGGGCCTGGACACGCATTTCCAGCTCTTTGAGTTCGAAGGGTTTGCTCAGATAATCGTCGGCACCGTTGTTGAAGCCGGCCACCTTGTCATCGAGCGCGCTGCGTGCTGACAGGATCAACACTGGTGTCTCTTTGGCCCCTTCCTGGCGCAGTTTACGACAGAGGGTGATGCCATCCATGCCCGGCAACATCAAATCCAGAACGATCACATCATAGGTATTGACCAGGGCCAGATGCAAGCCGGTGATGCCATCCATGGCCGCATCGACACTATGGCCGCGCTCCTCAAAATAGTCACACAGGTTGGCTGCCAGATCGGCATGATCTTCAATGAAAAGAATGCGCAGAGAGGCGTGGTTTTGAACGGCTGTTCGCATGGGTAACCCAATTCAGGGCAAGAGAGTCAACATTTCACTTCCGACATCATATTGGCGTAAAAATTCCCCAATTTTTTCAAAAGTGGCGGTCACCGGTATGCCGGACTGATCGCTGAGGGCCACATCCGCCGCAAACAGGGCGCCCAACATCAGTTTGAGTGGGTTCACCTCCACTGTCTGGGCGACAAAATAACTGTTTTCCGCTGCCTTGATCTGTTGGATGTCCTGGGTTTGATAGATGGCAGCAACCAGCACATCCAGGACGAACTCCGTACAATTTTGCAGTCCCACCGTGTACGGGTTGGCAATGACCGAATAGTGCGGGTCATGCAGCGCCGGATAGGTGGGGGAGGTGATGACCTGCAGCAGTCGTTGTTGCAGCTCCACGGATGGAATGATCACCCCGGCCTCCAGTTGGGCGACGGCAGAAAAAAAATCGACCGGAAAATCCTGCACCAGGGTGCTGCGATCTGCCTGACCGGCCAGTTGATAGAGATTATGGACGGCGTAGCCGGGCAGGTGGCGCCCGTCGTGGGTGATAATCTCCGAGTAGACGATAAAGGCGACATGGGTGTAATACATGCCCGGCGGCAACTCTGCCGGTGGCCGTCCCGCCCGGGCCAGGATGGCCACACGGACCCCTTTGGCTGCCAAGGTGTATTCCACTTTTTTGGCAAAGGCAGCCACCTGTTCTGGCGCAAAGGTTGCCTTGGCGCCAGGTTGGCTGCCGTTGGCACTGTAGTTGGCGGCCAAGAGTGGTGTGCCGCCAAGCAGAGGCAGTACAAGGCAGCAAGCCCGGATGGTGGAGCGAAACAAGGCGGTGGCCACTCGGAAAACTTAACGGGGTTTCTGCAGAGCCTGATTGGGCGGCACGATGGTAAGCACTTCGTTACTGACCGGCAGAGGTGCGTGGGCATGTGCTGCCTGCTGACTGCCGTGTGCCAGCGCTTGCCCGGCCATACCACTGGCACCGATCGCAGCGGCGCCACTGGCCACGGGGACGGCGACCGCAGCAGAAGTGGCCTGACCAGAGGTGACCAACGTATGGGCCGCGCTGCCGGCGCTGTGAGCGCTGGTCTGCCCACTTTCGTTGAGCGCCTGCGCGGCATGATCCTCGGCCAGAGTGGTATTGGTCATCAGAGTCAGGCAGCCACACAGTACCAGCAGAGCAGCGTTTCTTTTCATGGTCCATCTCCGGCAGAAGCGACACATGTCATACCGGTGACTGGCAGGTCACCGGTATGACCACAGACGAGACCCGCTCTCAGACAAGAGGGGCATGATGACAGAATGGCTCAGCTTAACTACTGGTATGCTGGTTGAGCATGAAGGCCATTTGATCTTTCAGCATCAATTTTTGCTTTTTGAGCCGTTCCAGGGAAAACTGATCCCGCACATGGCCATAGGTTTCAATTTCATTCTTGATGGCCTGATATTGATCGTGGAGTTGGCGGAACTTGTCACTGGTACTCAACAACTCTTGCACAGCCTGCAGTTGATCTTCAAACATAATGACTCCTTGTATGGCGACGCATGCTCCCGCGAGGGGAGGACAGTTTGGGAGTGCAGCCTTTATTCAAGGGCACAACCCAGCCGGATCAGGGGGCAGGAGTCCCTGCCTGCCCTGTTGAATACTCTCTCTGGCCAAACGATCGACAGTTTCGTTGTCCGGGTGACCGGCATGCCCCTTGACCCACTGCCAGTCTACCGTATGTTGGCTGCAAAGTGCATCCAATCTTTGCCAGAGATCCACGTTGAGGACAGCGTCGCCATCGGCCTTGCGCCAATTGCGCCGCTTCCACTGTTGGATCCACTGGGTAATACCATTTTTTACATATTGCGAATCGGTTGTCACGGTTACCCGACACGGACGTTTCAAAGCCTCCAGGGCCCGGATCACCGCCAACATCTCCATGCGGTTGTTGGTGGTATGGCTGGTGTAGCCGAAGAGGGATTTTTCATGTTCGCCGAAGCCCAGCAACGCCGCCCAGCCGCCCGGTCCGGGATTGCCTTGACAGGCCCCATCGGTGCAGATACGCACTGTTGGCAGAGTCATCGAATCGGGAGTGGGGGGATTGATCACGGCAAGGGTCACGACGGCACGAGTCCAAAACGGGATGGAGGCAGATTTCATACCCAGTGTAGGGGAAATCGCCGCAACAATCCAGTCTGGATTGCACTATTTTCTGCAGCACCGTTTCAGGCGGGGCAAATGGGGGGTCAGGCTTCGCGGACTTGCTCTTGGCACTCCCTGGTTGAGTTGGTTGTGTTGTCAAGTAAAACATCCAATGTCTTGAAAAGACGGCAAGTCCATGGCGATTGTTGTTGTACCTTGATTGGATCCAACAGTTTGAGGATGGCAAAGGCATGGGCTCCTTTGCGGTATCCTTTTTTGGTCGTGTTCTTTGCTGCTTGATCCAGGCCATGCAAAACAGCCTGCTTACTGGCAGTTTCAATCGGGTGCGTTTTGGGCAGTTTCTTGTCATCGAAACCCTGCCCGAAATAGTGCTTGAGCTTTCCCAGATCGGCCAGAAACCAGCTTTCCATGCACTGAACCATCAGGTGTGCTTGTTCGTCTGTCGCCTCGCCAGGAGGTTGCCAACCATCCCGCTTTTGCAGAAAATCCCATGGTTTGCCACTATAAGATGCCGCAACAGGATCCTCACTGTCTACCAGCAGGATCTTGATCTCTCCCGATCGGTCATACTGTTTGTCTGCGCAAAATCTGTGGTATGCCTCTAACCGGGAACCACAGCGCACGATGTGTAAACGTCTGTTTGGAACTCCAGCACGCACAAAGAACCCATGAAACGCCTCGCGCATTTCCTGAGCTAAATATTTCACCCCTGGTTGGCCAATTTCTCCCCCACCTTCGATAAAAAACCGCAACGAGGCTACCATCGCACACCGCCAATCTCGCCATCGATCCACTTTTGCCCTAACCGATAACCTTCCAACCAGCCACTGATTTCCCTTTTCTCCAACCTTCTCAGCTTGGTTTGGCCATTTATCTTATCGCACACGACGACACTCTCTGGTTGATCTGTGAAGCGATCCACCAAAAAATCAGAGTGTGTTGTGACGATCAATTGCATGCGTTCGGAGGCAGTTTTGAGTAGATCACCAACATTGGCAAGTATATCTGGATGCAATCCCAGTTCAGGTTCTTCAATGCAAACCAAAGGTGGCGGATTAGGATGGCATAAAATGGTCAATAGTGCGATATATCTTAATGTACCATCTGAGAGGCGTGTAGCAGGAATTTTCATGCCGTGGCTATTATGAAGACCCTGTTCGTGAAAAAATACCTGTACCTTGCCACCCTCAACTTGAACATCAAAATCAGTAATATCAGCATTGAGATGTCTTAAGTTATCCAATAATAATGCTTTTGACGTCGGATTGCCTCTGAGTTTATTGAGTACCATTGCCAAGTTGCTATAATCTTCTTCCAGAAAATCATTACGGGCTGCCGTATCCTGGTATTGTCCACATCGTTGCCCACATCTCTGCAAACCAAGCGGAGCGGTGGGCCATGTGAATCTGTCCATCGTCGGCAGTTTGCTGAGATGAGCCGATAGAGACGACAACCGTTATGGCTTGCGATAAC
>PDZU01000167.1 GCA_002753095.1 Magnetococcales bacterium | reverse complement strand
CGGGTATTTTTTTTTTTTTTTTGTTTTCTGGCACAGATCGCATCAGCGATGTGCAGTGGGTCAACTATAGTCTGCGTTCGCGGATATTGCGGCATCAGCAAGAGGAAAATGCTTTTTGGGACCATATCCTGTTGACCATCGGACAACGCTGGGCACCGGAGGGCAATCGGGAGTATCAGGATGGCCACCCCTTTTCGACCATTGTGTCGGGGGTGGATGTCAAAATCAATCATGACATCTCTTCCTCGTTCGGCATGGGGTATAACCCCTACCGCGAAAAAATTGAATCCACCGATTTGACCTTTTCCATGGCGTTGGCGGAAAAAGAGCACCGCAAGACTGCCATGGGCATGCCAACCGAGTTTTTACGTGTGGGCTACCATTTCAATGATCCGCTTTCGGCTGGCAACCCCTCCTTGGCGGTGCCTACTTTGGCTGGATGGAGCACCCTGACCGGCTTGACAGCAAGCCTGACCGAACAAAGCCGAGAACGCATGCAGGATGTGATCCTGGATACCTCGACAAAAATCAGCGAAAATTGGTATTGGAATCAGAGCACCAATTATTCCCTGGAGAGCAGTGGCCTGAAAAGTTGGCGAACCGGATTTGTCTACGAACACTCCTGTTGGAGTGTCATGTTGAGCGGTGGGCGCAGCCTTTCCAGTTCAACAAACGCACATGGTGGTGATTTTGTTGGATTATTTATTAACCTGCAAGGGTTGGGCGGGGTGGGGATTTGAACAGGTATCTTGCCATATTGATTTTGCTTTTTCCGGCCATCGTGGCTGCCAAACCGTTGGATCGTATTGTGGCTGTGGTAGAGTTGCAGGATAATTTGGAAAAGTCTGGCAAACCAAGCATTATCACCCAAAGTGAGGTGGAAGAGGTTGCCAAACCCCTGTTGGCCAAACTGCGGCAATCCGGGGAGAATATTGATACGCAAAAAATTTGGGAACACAGTTTGGATGAGCTTGTTCTACGCTCCTTGCGGGCACAGAAGGCGAGTCAATTCAGTTTGGCGGTGGAACAACAAGAGGTGGATGCACTGATTGCCCAGGTGGAGCGGGATAACCATCTGCCACCCGGTGCGTTGCCGAAAACTTTGTCGGCCCAGGGTATCCAATTTGATTACTATCAGCAGGGAGTGCGCGATCAAATCCTGCAAAGCCGTCTGATTGCTCGGATCATTCGACCGTCGATCACCGTTTCCGACGAAGAGGTGCGGGATCTCTATGACAGCATTCGCAGCAGTCCGCAGGGCGAAGAGATTCGTTTGGGGCAGATTCTTTTGCATGTGGAGGGGGAGGCATCCTCTTCGGCAGCCATGCGGGTGGCGCAGCAGGCGGAAAATCTGGCCAACAAATTGCGGGAAGGGGGCTCGTTGGAGACTCTGGCCAGCCAATATTCCAACGATGCCAGTGGCCTGAGTGGTGGGGACATGGGCTGGTTCAAACGGGGTGAGTTGTTACCGGAGTTGGAGCGGGTTGTCTTTGCACGGGGCAAAGGGGATGTGATCGGTCCGCTGCGTTCGTCGCAGGGGTTTCATGTGTTCAAGGTTGTGGACAAACGCTCGGTAAGCCGGGCACCTTCTGCCAACAAGATCAAGGTACATGCCCGCCATATTTTGATCAAGGCGCCAGCGGAAGCGGGACCAGAAGAGAATGCCAAAGCCCGGCAGCAGATCATGGCCATTGCCAAGGAGTTGTCACAAAAAGCTAAGTCGGAGCAGTTGGAGGTGTTCAAAAGTTTGGCGCAGAAGCATTCGCAGGATGGTACCGCCAAGGATGGGGGGGATTTGGGTTGGTTCAGCGAGGGGTTGATGGTGCCTGCCTTTGAAGAGGCAGCCATGGCGTTGTCCATTGGTGAGATCAGCGCCCCGGTGCGTACCCCATTTGGTTGGCATTTGATTCGGTTGGATGACAAGGAAAACCTGGATCCAAACTCCCTGGAGGCACAGCGCAAAGAGTTGACCGAGCGGGTGGCCGAAGCCAAAACCCGTGCCCGTTACAAACAGTGGTTGCGGGATCTGCGGCAGCGTTCCTTTGTCGAACTGCGATAAGGATTGAGGGATTCAGGCCATGCTTGCTGTTACCATGGGTGATCCGGTCGGTATCGGACCAGAAGTGGCGTTGAAGGGATTTTTGGCGGAACCCAGCAAACGGCTGCATGTGGGTGATCCGCAGGTCTATCGACGCACGGCTGCCCATCTTGGGCTGGATGTCCCTTTTCTGGAGGTCTCCTCCCCCGAAGAGGCGGCGGAACAAGCGGAAGAACGTTTTCTCATCCTGCCAACCGAAAACAAGGTTAACCACTTGGCAGCAGAGGGTGGTGCAATTCCTTTTGGTCGTCCACACCCTTCCCAGGCGGCGGCGACCATGGAGAGCATTTTAAGCGCTTGCCGTTTGGCGATGGCGGGCCGGGTGGATGGGGTGGTCACACCGCCGATCAACAAATCGGTCCTGCACAGTGCCGGTTTTATGGTGCCGGGTCATACAGAACTTTTGGCCCATTGTGCCGGGGTCAGTTATCCGGTCATGATGCTGGCGGGAGAGGGGTTACGGGTGGTGCCGGTAACCATTCATCAATCCTTGCGTTCTGTTCCTGAAACGCTTACCCCCGACCTGCTGGAAAAAAGCATTCGCATTACCTATGCGGCGCTGCAGAAGGATTTTGCCATCGCCCAGCCCCGTCTAATGGTGGCGGGTTTGAACCCGCATGCCGGAGAAGGGGGGGCTTTTGGCCATGAAGAGCAAGAGATCATGATTCCGGTGTGTCGCAGTTTGGCACAACAGTTGCCGGATGGGGCTTTGCAAGGACCGCTCCCTGCCGATACCCTGTTTCACCCGCAAGCGCGGGCATCCTATGATGCCATTCTGTGCATGTACCATGATCAAGCCTTGATTCCCCTGAAAATGCTGGCTTTTGGCCAAGCGGTGAACATTACCCTGGGCTTGCCGATTGTCCGTACCAGTGTGGATCATGGTACCGCCTATGCCATCGCGGGTCAGGGGATAGCCGATGACTCCTCCTTCCGTCTGGCTTTGCAACTGGCCCGGACATTGGCGGAGAATCGCCAACGGATCTCTTCTACTGCCTAGACAGTGTACACGCAAACCGGTTGTTGTTAGCTTTTGTTCCTCCTTGATTCGAGATGGCGCATGAAACTGGATCTGACCGATAATCCTGACCTTAAGAGGCTGGAAAACCTGCCGCAATTGACTCTTTCTGAGGCGGCCTGGATGGCGGGCGTGACGCCGGATGCCCTGGAGCGTTTTTTGGCGGTCTCTGCTTTGGGTGCTGTGCGCACGGTGCCATTGTTGGAACTGGTGCGGGCCGCGTTTACGATTCTGGGACAGCGCGAGGCACAATTGGCCATTTTGCGGCTGCAACTGACCGCCTCTTTGCAGCGCGAGAAAGAGTTGACCGAAGCGCTGCACGCCAACTTGAGCGATGGCCTGAACTTTTTGACCGTTACGCCGGCCCCGACCCCGGAACCAACCCCGCCCCCTAC
>PDZU01000069.1 GCA_002753095.1 Magnetococcales bacterium | reverse complement strand
CCATGATACTTTTTTTTTTTTTGTCCTGGATGAGGGTGGTGTGACGTGGCTGTTGTGGTCGTGATGATCGATGGCCTGCCGTACCTGGAAAGTGGTGCGGTGGGGGAGGAGACTTGGCACCGACTGGCGGCGGTGGCCCAGACGGGGCGCCTGACCTGGGAGGGGGATCCCCGCTTTTCCTGGTACGGTCAACACGCTTTGTGGCAGCGTTGTCAGGGGCGGGATCTGCCGTTGGGCTATCTGGCCGCCCTCGCCCTGTTGCGTGAGGAACCGGATCCAGAGCGGATTTGGTGTTGTCTGGGCTTTACCCATCTGTACCAAAAACAGCAGGATTTATTGTTTTTATCGCCGGAGCGGACCGGACAGAGTCCGGCGGAGTGCCTGCTCTTGACGGAGGCCTTGGCGGAGGAGTTGACGCCGTCGGGCTGGCAATGGCACCCCCCCAGCACATGGTCGGCGGCGGACCTCCCTTTTCCGGGGTTTTTGCTGTTGTCGCGTGCGCCGACGCTGCCTGGGGAAGAGTGGTCGGTGACGACAACCCCCTTGTCCTTGCTGGAGGGCGAGTCGTTGCGCAAGCGTCTGCCGCAAGGGGAGCAGGCGGCCAGTTTGATTCAGCTGTTGACGCATGGGCAACTGCTTTTGGCGCGCCATGCGCTGAATGTCCAGCGGCGTCAGGAGGGGCGGACCCTATTGAACACGCCCTGGTTGTGGGGTGTGGGTTCGGGGCGGCAGGTGCAGCGTGGGCAGGGGGCTGCGGGGGGTGTGTGTTGGAGCGCCGATCCCGTTCTGGCCGGTTTGGCGCGGGCTGCGGGGGCGGAGCTGGGCTGGTTGGATGAGCAAGGGCCGTGGGATGGGCTGTTGGCGCGTCTGGCAGAACAGATGGCGACGCGCCAGGTGTTGGTCCATTTTGCTCTTCCTGCTCTGCTGTTGCGCCATCGTCTACCGGAGGTCAGCCAGGAGACGTTGCAGCGGATTGACCGCGACTTTGTGCAACCGCTCTGTGAACGGGCGGCACGCCAGAACGGCAAGCTGGTGCTCGGCAGTTTTCAGGGGGCCGGGCCGACCGGGTCCGAGGCGTTGCCCTGGGTGATGGGGCAGGGGGCACTCTTGCGCAAGCGGCGCCGTTTTTGGCATCGGGGGCGTTGGGGGCAGGGTGTGTGTCGATCGGGGTTGGACTTGCAAGCGGAGTGGAGCCGTTGATGGTGGAGCAGCGACTGTCTTGGGGGGGGAAAGTTTGGCGACCGCGCAGTACAGCGCGCGAGCAGCACCATCGACTGACGGCGGCGCAAGGGTTGAATCCGCTGTTTGCGGCCATTTTGGCGGACCGGGGTCTGGATGATGCCCAGGCGGTGGAGGCTTTTTTGCAGCCACGCCTGCAGCACCTGCCGGATCCTGCGACCATGCTGGATATGGACAAGGCGGTGGCGCGTCTGGTGCGGGCGGTTGAGTCGGGCGAGTCCGTGGCCATTTTTGGTGATTATGATGTGGATGGGGTCACCTCCTCTTCCCTGTTGGTGCGCTATTTTCGGGCGTTGGCGCTGCCGGTTCGGGTTTATATTCCAGATCGTTTGACGGAGGGGTATGGTCCCAATCCGGCGGCCATGCAGCAGTTGGCGGCGGAGGGGATACGGTTGGTGGTCACCGTTGATTGTGGTGCCACGGCCTATGAGGCGTTGGCGGTGGCTGGACAGTTGGGGATGGATGTCATCGTTACCGATCATCACCAGATGCGGGCGGAGATGCCGGTGGCTTGGGCGGTGATCAACCCCAACCGACCGGATGAACCCTTTCCGCACAAGAACATGGCGGGTGTCGGGGTGGCCTTTTATCTGTTGATGGCCTTGAATCGTGCCCTGCGCCAGAGGGGTTGGTTTCAGGCGGGGCGGGTAGAGCCGGACTTGAAGCGGTGGTTGGATCTGGTGGCCATTGGCACCATTGCCGATGTGGCGGGTTTGACCGGGGTCAACCGGATTTTGGTGGCGCATGGGCTGCGGGTGGCGGCGGAACCGGTGCATGTGGGGTTGCGGGCCTTGAAGCAGGTGGCCCATTTGGGGGCCAGCATGCGGGCCGGTCAGGTTGCCTTCCAGTTGGGACCGCGCATCAATGCCGGGGGGCGTTTGCATCGGGGCATGATGGGGGTGGAGTTGCTGGTGACCGAGGATGAAGAGCGGGCGCAACAGTTGGCGGAAGAGTTGGAGCTTTTCAACCGGGAGCGCCAGTTGATCGAAGAGCGCATGGTGCGGCAGGCGTTGGCGTTGGTGGAAGCCTCTGGTGGGGTAGGCAGTCGCCATGGTTTGGTGGTGGCTGAAAGTGGCTGGCATCCGGGGGTCATTGGCATTGTGGCGTCGCGTTTGGTCGAGCGTTTGTATCGTCCGGTGATTGTCATTGCGCTGGATGAGGAGGGAGGCGGCAAAGGTTCTGGCCGTTCCATTCCCGGTGTGGATCTGCTGGCGGCCATCGAGAAGAGCGCCCCGTTGTTGAAAACCTATGGCGGGCATCGTGCGGCAGCCGGGTTGAGTCTGGATGCGGTGCAATTGCCTTCTTTTGTTCAGGCTTTTGATCAGGCCATCCAGGCCCAGTTTCGTCCGGGGTTGTTTGATCCGACCCTGTATTATGATGGCGTGCTGCCCCTGGCCGAGGTGGACCGTTCTTTGGCCAAGCGTTTGGAGCGTTTGCAGCCCTTTGGGCAGGGCAATCCAGAGCCGGTATTGGTCTTGGAGGGGGTACGGGTGGTGGAGGCGCGCGTGTTGAAGGATCGGCATGTCAAATGCTTGTTGGCGGATCAGGCGGGCAATGTATTGGATGGTATTGCCTTTTCGGTTTGGCCTGGGCCTTTTGGGCAGGCGTTGTTGGCGGGTGCCAGTCGGATGGATGTGGCGGGTACCTGTACGATCAATTTTTTTCGTGAGCAGGAGAAGGTGCAGCTTGTCCTGAAGGATGCCCGTCCGTTGAATATGGCCTAAATAAAATGCCAATAAAACAAAACAAAATAGAATAAAACAGAAGATAAAACTTCTGCGGGGTCCAGGGGCGATCATCGCCCCTGGCGGGGTGCAGGGGCGGAGCCCTTGCTTGCAATGTGCGGCGTTTAAAGTAAGCAAATGCGTAGCATTTGCGCACGCCGCACAGATTTGTGCCCCGCAGGGGCACGCCTTGGGAGGGCGGACGCCCGACTTTTAACCTCGCGTGCCATAAAGAGCTGCAAAGCATTACAAAGAATTACAATTATTTCCAAATCTTTCCCGCGATTATTTCGGGTGCGGAATTGTTACGGCGGCAGAAAGGGGCAGCGATGCGTGAATGTCCAGACCATTTTTACCAACAATCGGCGGTCGTCCCGTTGCGGCGGCGTGGGCAGGGTCTGCAGGTGATGCTGATCCGTTCGCGCAAGGGCAAGCGTTGGGTGATTCCGAAAGGGGTGATTGAGCCGGAGTTGTCGCCGCAGGATTCGGCGGCCAAGGAGGCGTTGGAGGAGGCGGGTATTGTCGGTTTGGTTGTACCGGAGCCTTTGGGCCATTACCGTTATGAAAAGTGGGGGGATATTTGTACTGTGCAGGTTTTTGTGATGCAGGTGACCGAACAGTTTGAGCACTGGTCGGAGGATTTTCGCAGCCGGGAGTGGTTGGCGTTGGAGGAGGCGCAGCAGCGGTTGACGGAACCGGCTCTGGGTGAGATGTTGGCGCAATTGCCGACTTTTTTGGCGGCGTGTGGTTTGCGATGAGCAGTCTGGTCAACCGTTATCACTGTTTTGAATTTGTCGGTGTGGAGACGGAGGGGCATCGTAGCCGTTTTTTGTACCGTCTTTCCGGGGAGCGGGTAGAGCCCATTGATTTTACCGAGCAGGTTGATTGGCCTGCCGCCCTGCCTGCCCCGGATCCGCAGCGCCCGGAGATGCGGCAGGCTTTGGCCAATGTACACCGCATGCTGGGCATCTCCTATTACAAATCCTGTTGTCCTGCCGACATTGTTCTGCATGGGGAGCCGTTGAGTGTCGCGGAGGCGGAATTTTGGGATCAACTGTACACGATTGGTTTGGGTGAGTTTTACTACCGCAACCAGCTTGATCCCCGTGGCCGGGTCCACTTTCCCCGCCAGGATAGGGCACATTCACCCTTGCCCTGGCCGCTGCCCGCCCAGGAGAAGGTGTTGTTGCTGATTGGCGGCGGCAAGGATTCGGCGGTTTCGCATGAGATCCTGGATGCGGCGGGCGTGGCGGTGGAGCTGTTTTCTTTGGGGACGGCCCCCTGGATCAAGCGCCTGGCGGCTGCTTTTGGTGAACCCCATCATGTGGTGGGGCGGCAGTTGGACGCCAAGTTGTTTGCCTTGAATGCGTCGGGCGCCTACAACGGCCATATTCCGATTTCGGCCTGTATTGCCTTTGTGGCGGTGGTGTTGGCGCTGAGTGGGGGCTATCGGGCCATTGTGGCCTCCAACGAACGGACTGCCTCTTACGGCAATCTGATCTGGCAGGGGATGGAGATCAACCACCAGTGGAGCAAAAGCCTGCAGTTCGAGCAGGCTTTTCAGGGCTTGCAGCGGTTGTTGTACCAAGAGCCACCCTTTTATTTCAGTCTGTTGCGTTCGTTGAGCGAACTGGCCATTTGTGGTTTGTTTGCCCGACGCATGCGCTATTTCAACTGTTTCACCTCCTGCAACGCCAATTTTCAGTTGAAGGATACCAGCCAGACGCCGCGCTGGTGTGGTCATTGTCCCAAATGTGTCTTTGTTTATTTGATGATGGCACCGCATTTGAACGAATCCCGCCTGCAGACTATTTTTGCCGGCAATTTTCTGCAGGATGAGGGCAATCTGCCTCTGTTGGAGGAGTTGGCTGGTCTGCGCGGGCACAAGCCTTTCGAGTGTGTGGGCACGCCGGAGGAGGTTCGGGCGGCCTTGTCGC
This sequence comes from Magnetococcales bacterium, assembly GCA_002753095.1. Lineage (GTDB taxonomy): Bacteria > Pseudomonadota > Magnetococcia > Magnetococcales > Magnetaquicoccaceae > Magnetaquicoccus. The sequence continues at coordinate 11,850 of PDZU01000069.1, read as the reverse complement.
ATCTCTATCGGCAGGGACGTTTGCAGGGGAGTTTTTTGCAGTCATTCTACGCGCAACAGCTTGAGGAGAAGGTGCCCGATCCGCACGGGTTGTGGCAGGAGCAGATGGCGGTTGGTGGTGCGTCCACTTTGACACCGCTTTGGCAGGGGCGATTGGATGCGTATTTGCGATCTCACTGAACAGCGGGTTGGCATTTTAGGGTTGGGGGTGGAGGGGCAGGCGGCTCTTTTGGCGCTGCGTCGCGCTGGGCATGCGTCGTGCGTTGCGGTATTGGTGGAAAAGCCGGTGCCGGTGGCTGCTGAGTGGGGCGAGGTGCGGCAGTACACGGGCGGCGAGGCAGAGGCTGTGTTGGCGCAGGTGCAGGTGTTGATTCGCTCGCCGGGGTTTGCGCCGCACCATCCCTTGCGGCAGCGGGCGGACCATTTGGGGGTGGCGCAGACCACACCGACCAATCTGTATTTGGCCGAGGCAAGGCAGGCCGGTTTGCCGGTGGTTGGCATCACCGGCAGCAAGGGCAAGAGCACGACCAGCACCCTGTTGTACGAAAGTTTGCGGGCGGCGGGTTTGCCGGTGGCCTTGTTGGGCAATATTGGCGTGGCGGCCTTGGCGCACTGGCCGGAGGTGTTGGCCGGGCGACAGATCACCGTTCTGGAGATGTCCAGCTATCAGTGTGACGATCTGGTGTTGGGACCAAGCGTGGCGGTGGTGTTGAACCTGTTCCCGGAACACATGGACTGGCATGGTTCGGTAGAGGCCTATTATCTGGCCAAGATGCGCATCGGTGCGACCCAGTTGGCGGGCGATGCGTTGCGCATTGACCAGCGGGCGGTGCCGTGGATGCAACGCCTGCGGCCAGTGGCGGCGGAGGCGGTGATCCTGGAGCAGGGCGGGTACCATATCGCCGATGGGAGCTTTTGGCGGGGGGATCGGCGCCTTTTTCCCTGCAGCAGCATGCGCTTGCCCGGTCGGCACAATTGGGAGAACGGTTGTGCGGTGCTGGCGGCGGCGGAGTTGTTCGGGGTGGGTGCCGAGGTGGTGCAGGCGGTGATGGGTCATTTCAATGGTTTGCCCTACCGCATGAGCGATTTGGGGCTGCGTGGCGGGATTCGTTGGATCAATGATGCCATCTCCACCGCCCCGGAGGCGACGGTGGCGGCCTTGCAGGCGTTTTTGCCGCAGGTGGCCACGCTGATTGTCGGGGGCAAGGATCGTGGTTATGATTATACGCCGCTGGTGGAACGTTTGGCCGAGTCCGCCGTGCGCACGGTGATTCTGTTGCCGGACAGTGGCAGTCGCGTGGCGGCTTTGTTGCGGGCGCGGTCTGGGCTTGCGTGTCGGGTGGTTGAGGTGGCCGATTTGGTGGAGGCGGTGGCCCAGGCCAAGGCGCTGACCCCTGTCGGCTGGAGTTGTCTTTTTTCGCCGGGGGCGCCCAGCTATAACCAGTTTGCCAATTTCAGCGCCCGTGGCCAGGCTTTTCAGGCGGCGGTGGGCGAGGAGGATGCCTGTGGTGCGTGATGCCTTGCCTGCTTCGCCCTTTGCCTGGGGGTTGGTGCAGCGCCTGGGGATTGCCGGGCTGCTGATTGTGGTGTTGTGGTTGGTGGTTGCCTGGGCGTTGGATTGGTGGGTTCCGGGATGAACAGTGCCATCGCGTGTGACAACCTGACGCTGGGTTATGAGCGTCATCCTGCCGTACACCATTTGTCGGGCTCTTTTGCGCTGGGTTCGCTGACCGCCATTACCGGTCCCAATGGGGCCGGGAAGAGTACGCTCTTGAAGGGGATATTGGGTTTGTTGCCCCCTTTGGGGGGGCGTGTATTGCTGGCTGATGGGTTGCGGCAGCAGGTCTCCTATTTGCCGCAGCAGACTGAGTTGGAGCCGGACTTTCCGATTTCGGTCTGGGATGCCGTGTTGATGGGCCATTGGCGGCGGGTGGGGGCCTGGAAAACCCTGAGCGGAGCGCTACAGCAGCAGGCTGTGCAGGCGTTGCGGCGGGTGGGTTTGCAGGGGTTTGAGCGGCGTATTGTGGGCAGCCTGAGCGGTGGCCAGCGCCAGCGGGTGTTGTTTGCCCGGTTGTTGGTGGAGGATGCCCCGTTGATTCTTCTGGATGAACCGTTTGCGGCGGTTGATCAGCGCACGGTCAACGATCTGTTGGCCATTGTTCACGACTGGCACGCCCAGGGACGCACGGTGTTGGCGGTGCTGCACGATCTGGAACAGATTCGCCGTCATTTTCCGCAGACCTTGTATTTGGCCCGTCGTGCGTTGGCCTGGGGCGAGACCGGGCAGGTGTTGACGCCGGAGTTGATCGCGCATGGTCGGGTGATGAGCGAGTCATGGGACGAAGGGGCCCCTTATTGCCTGATGGAGTCATCGTGACCCTGTATGAATATGTTGTAGACCCTTTTGCCCAGTTTGCCTTTATGCGGCGGGCCTTGGCGGCCTGTTTGGCCTTGGCGCTGGGCTGTGGTCCGATTGGTGTTTTTTTGATGTTGCGGCGCATGAGCCTGATGGGGGATGCGTTGTCGCATGCCTTGTTGCCGGGGGTGGCGTTGGGGTTTTTGTGGGCGGGGTTTTCGCTGCCGGCCATGACCATTGGTGGGTTTGTGGCCGGTTTGGGGGTGGTGTTGTTGGCGGGCACGGCGGCCCGTTTTACGCTGTTGCGCGAGGATGCCAGCTTTGCCTCTTTTCAATTGATCTCCATGGCCCTGGGGGTGTTGATTGTTTCCACCAAGGGCAGCAATGTCAATCTGATGCACATTCTGTTTGGTTCTGTGTTGGCGGTGGATGATCAATCCCTGTTGGTGACGGCGGCGATTGCCTCTTTGTCGCTCTTATTGATGGCTTTTTTGTATCGACCATTGATCATGGACAGCTTTGATCCGGGCTATTTGCAGCGTGCGCACGGGGTGTCGGCGGCCCGTTGGCAACTGCTTTTTTTGGCGGTGGTGGCCATGGATCTGGTGGCTGGATTTCAGTCGATGGGGGCCTTGATGGTGGTTGGCATCATGATGTTGCCGGCGATCAGTGCCCGATTTTGGGCGCGGGAGATGTGGAGTTTGATGGCGGTTGGCATGTTTTTGGCGATGTTGGCCGGTTTTCTGGGCCTGCTTTTCTCCTTTCACCATCGTCTGCCCTCTGGCCCGGCCATTATTTTGACGGCGGGGGTATTGCATATTTTTTCGCTTTTGTTTGGGCCGTTGGGTGTTGTCCGTACCCGCTTTATCCGCCGGGGACCGCACCGCCGGGGCTAGGTTGTGTTCGTGCCATTGCGTGGCAGTGGTCTCTCTGTTACATTTTTTGTCAGGTCGTATGGTTTTGATCTGGTTTGGTTCTGGTCCATCTTGCGGGGTTTCGACGTGATGCGCGTTACCGACTTTGTCACCCTGGTACCCAATTGGGGCACACTTTTTTCGGCGGATTTGCATGCCCATTTTCGACCGGTGCCGGAAGAGATCAGCCAATTTATCGCCACGGAGTTGCTGACCAGTTCGGCGACCATTGAAGGGGCGGCAGAGGCCGATGATGAGTTGAGCCGTCTGAAGGCGGCTGCCGCTGCCGGGCAGCCCAAGGCGCAGCATTATTTGGCGGCGCTCTATTCGACCGGTTCGGGTGGGGTGGAGCATAACTGGCCGGAGGCCATTGCGCTGTACCACAAGGCGGCGGAACAGGGGCTACCCATCGCGCAGAACAACCTGGGTTTTCTGTATGCCACGGGCCAGGGGGTGGCGGTCGATCCGTTGCAGGCGTACAAGTGGTTTCAGTTGGCCTATCACGGCGGCTATCAGGAGGCCGGTCCCAATCTGGAGTTGCTGGCCAAGCATCTGACGCCCGCCCAGCGCCAGCAGGCGGAAGGGATGGCCTTGGCGCAGTTGAAGCGTCAGTAAAAGGCAGAGGTATCTGTTCAACACCTCATATGTATTTGCATACACGGAGATTTCCACTACCAATGACTGCGAGTAATCGTTATCTGATCGACTCCTGATCTAATAAACCCATCAGGCGGAGATAGGGCGATGGTTTTGAATGCCAGGGGTCACCCCCCCCAGGGCATCCTACGTGTTTGCGCATAAGAAAGGTACAACAATCTTTTCGACCGGGTCACCGCAACAAAGGCGCTTCTCTTCTCTTCTGCCATGGCACGAGGATCACTTTTGCCCGATAATCTGGAAACACACAGTCCACCATTCCAACAATAAAAACAACGTCGAACTCCAAACCCTTACTCTACCCCAAGTGCGGCAAGCCATGCTTTGAATAGCTTCTCAATGGCCTGCTGAACATGAAAACCAAAAATGGCATCAGAAAACTCTTCCGGTTGTCGCACCATGGCACGACAGGCACGGCAATCATCTTTTGCCAAACAAAACAGGGATAAGGCATACTCATCCACGCTCATACAAAACAACACCTTCCTGTAGCGCGCGATGAATAACGTGGTTAATATTGCCCTCCCATCGATTTATCTCTTCGGGAGAGAACAACAAGAAATCAAACGATAACGGCAACCGCCCCATCGCCCGCCACAAGCCTGCCAAGGTTTTCCTGCGGCCCCGCACCTGGATCTTTTCGCCCTCGGCAATTACCAACAAATCAACGTCCGAATCCGCCTGCGCCACACCCCGTGACTCAGAACCAAATAAAATAACCCGCTCAGGATCCACCTCCTGCACAATCCTGCGCACAGCTTCCTCAATCCACTCCTTCCGTTGCCCCTCTTGGATCATGTCATCCCCCAGCCTGACCGCTCAGCAAAACTTCACCCCCCTGCATTGTTACAATGCCCAGACGGTCAAGCAAGGAATTTCCACAAAGGCAAGCGTTTCTGGCTTTTTTTCAACGATGGCCATTCAGGCAACACAGTGCATGTCGGGCGTCCGCCCTCCGTGAGCGTGCCCCTGCGGGGCACAAAGCGGTGCAGCGTGCGCAAATGCTGCGCATTTGCTTTCTAGAAACGCCGCACATCACAAGCATGGCTCCGCCCTGCACCCGCCAGGGGCGATGATCGCCCCTGGACCCCGCAGAAATTGATGAAGATTTCTACCGTTTCAGAAAATAAATTCCCGCCAATAAATCATGCAGATACTTCAACTCCCGCTGCAGATCATCCATGAACAGACTGGGGCCCTCGTCCAACAACCCGGCTATCTCACGATTCTCCACACTGCGCTCGGTGCGCTTGATCACCTGCTCACACAGGGCGTTGTTGTCCAATATGCGCAAACAACGCTCCACTTCACGCAGACAATAGTTGAAGGAACGCGGGAAATTACGGTCCTTCAACAGGAAAGAGACCACCTGCACCGAATTGATCCGTGGATTGACATGATGACGGTACATGTGCTCCCCGGAAACCGAACGCAACAAACTCAACCACAACGTGTCCCGCCCCAGACCGGGTTGCCAGACAACTGGTTCAATATCCAACAAACGCGTACACATGTCCGCCCGCTCCATGTGCTGGCCCATGCGGAAAAAATTAAAGGCCGGCCCGCGTGACAACGTGCCAATCAAAATCCCCACCACCGTCTGACAATGGCGAATCACCTCCCCTAAAAAGGTCGTGCGCGCCGCAGAGGCAATGCCTGCCTCGCCCCGGTCCCGCAAAAAGATCGATAAATCATTGATGCTCTCCCAACACTCCAAAGGAAAAATCGCCCGCATGCAACGCAAATTCTCCCGCGCAAACACAACCGACGACGCCAACGAAGATAAATTTTCCCCCGAAGTGACCAACCACTGTACCCCATCCCGCTCATCCAACTTGCGACCACTCTGCTGATAGGCCACCGTACAACCGGAAATGGTGATCAAACGGTTCCAACCATACTCCTCCCCCAAACCCGGTTGGTCCAGCAGCAGATTGGTCGTCACATTGACCAACCGTGCCGTATTCTCGGCACGCTCCAAATAACGCCCCATCCAGTATATGTTTTCCGCCACCCGTGCCAGCATCTTACGCCTCCTTCGCCACGATCCAGGTATCCTTGCTGCCACCACCCTGGGATGAGTTGACCACCAGCGACCCCTTGCGCAACGCCACCCGCGTCAACCCACCCGCCGTGACATAACTCCCCTTGCCTTGCAGAATGAACGGTCGCAAATCCACATGGCGCGGTTCCAAATCCCCCGACTCCGTCAAGGTCGGTACCGTCGACAAGTCCACCACCGGTTGCGCAATATAGTTGCGCGGATCCTGCCGAATGCGACCCGCCATCTCCTCGTGCTCCGCCCGACTCGCCTTGGGACCAATCATCATCCCATACCCCCCAGACTCGTTGGCCGGTTTGACCACCAACTCCGGCAAATGGTCCAGCACATAGGACAACTCCTCCGGGTGCAAACACTTCCAGGTGGGCACGTTCGGCAAAATCGCCTCCTCCCCCAGATAATAACGAATCACCTCCGGGACATAGGCATAAACCACCTTGTCATCGGCAACCCCAGCCCCCGGTGCGTTGACCAAAATTACCTTGCCCCGACACCAGGCCCGCATCAAACCCGGCACCCCCAACATCGAATCTGGATGGAAAACTTCTGGATCCAAAAAGAGATCATCCAGACGGCGATAAATCACATCCACCACCTGCAAACCAAAAATGGTCTTCATGTAAACCCGATCATCATCACCCACAAACAGATCCCGCCCCTCCACCAACTCCACCCCCATGCGCTGCGCCAGATAGACATGCTCAAAATAGGCAGAGTTGAAAATACCCGGCGTCAACAATACCACCCGTGGCGTATCGCGCGACGGCAAAGCCAACTCCGCCAACGTGTCATACAAACGGGCCGGATAATCATCCATGGGACGCACCCGCTGCGTGGCAAACAACTCCGGCAAAACCCGCTTGGTCACCATGCGGTTTTCCAGCATGTACGATACCCCGGAAGGTACCCGTAAATTATCCTCCAGAATGTGAAAAGCACCCGCCTTGTCGCGCACCAGATCACTGCCGCAAATGTGGGCCCATACCCCATAGGCCGGTTGCATCCCCACACACTCCTTGCGGAAATTACGCGACTGCGCCAACACCTCCGCCGGAAACACCCCATCCTTGATGATCCGCTGCTCCCCGTACAGATCACCAATAAACAGGTTGAGCGCCATCAACCGTTGCACCAAACCCCGCTCCACCCGATCCCACTCCACACTGCTGATCAAACGCGGGATGATGTCAAAGGGCCAAGCACGATCAATGTTGTCCCCCTGCGAATAGACCGTGAAGGTGATCCCCTGATTGACGATTGTCGAATCCGCTGCCTGTTGTCGCAACAACAACTCTTCCCTGTCCAAACCAGACAGATAGTGATGCAACCCTTCCGCCCCCAGACGCGGCGTCAACGTATGGCTCAACAACTCATCATACCCATTGGTAAAGGGATAGCGCTCCCAGGCTATGCTCACCGTACACTCTCCTCATTGTCGTATGCCAACGTAGTCGTCTCTTTAAGGTCCAGGCACCATTCAGACCGCAACCCGCATGCCAGTCGTTCAACCGATGCTCATTGCGTGATATTTCCTATCATCATGGCCAATTTGTCCGCAAAACAGCCCCATCCCATCCCGCCCAGAGCGTGTGAACGCCTTCTTTTTAGGCAGACAGGTCAAAATTACAGCACCACACTGAACAATTACCGTGCATCCCCTGCCACAACACTCGGCAAATGACCGTATCAACGTCTCTTATCGGTTTGGCGCTTTTCTTGCCCACGGCACTGTGACGGCGTTTGTGACCTATCCACCCTTTCAAGACACCTCAAGAGATCATGACCATCCGCGTTGCCATCCATCACCTGACCCGCTACGACTACGACCGGCATATCTCCCTCGGTCCGCAAACCATTCGCCTGCGCCCTGCCGCGCACGGACGGACGCCGATTCGGGCCTACTCTCTGAAAATTGAGCCGCAACAGCATTTCATCAACTGGCAACAGGATCCCTTCGGCAACTATCTGGCCCGTGTCGTCTTTCCGGAAAAATGCCGCTCCCTGCAGGTCGAGGTGGAGGTCATCGCCGATCTTACCATCATCAATCCGTTTGATTTTTTTGTTGAAGAGTACGCCGAAGTCTTCCCTTTTGCCTATGAAGCGGCCCTGGCCCAGGAGTTGGCCCCCTATCTGGAGGCGACCGATGCCGGTCCACACCTGCAGGCTTGGCTGGCACAGGTGCCCAAACAGGCACCCAATACCGTCTCGTTCCTGGTGGAGCTCAACCAACGCTTGTGGCGCGATATTGGCTATACCATTCGCATGGAACCGGGTGTGCAAAGCTGCGAAGAGACATTGACCTGCCGGACCGGCTCCTGTCGTGACTCGGCGTGGTTGCTGGTGGAAATTCTCCGCCACCTGGGGCTGGCCGCCCGTTTTGTCTCCGGCTATCTGGTCCAGTTGACCGCCGACCAACCCTCCCTGGATGGTCCTTCCGGGCCGGAAAAAGATTTTACCGATCTGCACGCCTGGGCCGAAGTCTATATCCCTGGGGCCGGTTGGATCGGCCTGGATCCCACCTCCGGGCTCTGTGCCGGTGAGGGACACATTCCGCTGGCCTGTACCCCACGACCGGGCAGCGCCGCCCCGATCTCTGGCTTGATGGATCCGTGCGAAACCACCTTCCACTACCAGAATACGGTCACCCGCATCCGCGAATATCCCCGCGTGACCAAACCCTATGATGAGGCCGATTGGGCCATCATCCAGGCGGTTGGCGCCATGGTCGACGAAAAACTGCAAGAGCAGGATGTGCGCCTGACCATGGGAGGCGAGCCCACCTTTATCGCCATCGAGGATACCCATCGACCGGAATGGGAGTTTGCTGCCGACGGTCCCCACAAGCGGCATCTGGCCCGGCAACTGATGTCCCGCCTGCAAAACCGTTTTGCCCCAGGCAGCGTGTTGCAACTCGGTCAGGGCAAATGGTATCCGGGCGAGCCGCTGCCGCGCTGGCGCTACGCCTGCTTTTGGCGCCGCGATGGCGTGCCGATCTGGCGCAATCCGCAACGGATGGCCTGGATCCCCAACCATCAGTCGGCGACCCTGCACGATGGTCAACGCTTCCTGGAGGCGGTAGCCCGCCGGCTCGGTGTGGCGGCAGCCCACGTGCAGCCCGGCTATGAAGATCCCTTCTACCATCTCTGGCAGGAGATGCGTACCCCACCCGATCTGGATCTGCAGCAGCCTCCACCCCAGACGGAGGCGGATGCAGAGTCCCAGGCAGCTCTGGAACGCAAACGGCTCACGGCATTACTGCAACGGGGAGTGCATACCCCAACCGGCCACGTGTTACCCCTCACCTGCAGCGATTCTGGTTGGCTCTCTTCGGTGTGGCCATTGCGCCGACAGCATATTTTTCTGCTGCCCGGCGATTCGGCCATGGGCTGGCGCCTGCCCCTGGATAGTCTGCCCCTGCAGGCCCCGACCCTGCAGGAACTCCACAGCGAACGCTCTTTATTCGAGACGCCCCCCCCGCTGCCTGTTGCAGCACACCCGACCGTGACGGCTCAACCCCAGAGCGCTACTGCGGCACCGGAGCGCACCCCGGTCATCCGCAGCGCTCTCTGTGCCGAATCCCGCGACGGCATTCTGCACCTCTTTTTGCCGCCGCTTGGCCTGCTGGAACACTATCTGGCCCTGGTTGCCGTCATCGAACAGGTGGCGGAAGAGCTGGATCTGGCCGTCCGTCTGGAAGGCTATGAGCCCCCCGCCGATTTGCGTCTGCACCGTCTTTTGGTCACCCCGGATCCGGGGGTCATCGAGGTCAACATCCATCCGGCAGACAACTGGCAGGCGCTGTGTGACAACACCCTGGCCCTCTATGAAGAGGCACGCCTTGCACGCTTGACCAGCGAAAAATTTATGCTCGATGGCCGCCATACCGGTACCGGCGGCGGCAACCATCTGGTCCTGGGTGCAGCCACGCCAGCCGACAGCCCTTTTTTGCGCCGTCCCGATCTGTTGCGCAGTCTGGTCACCCTCTGGCAGCACCATCCCGGCCTCTCTTACCTGTTTTCCGGCATGTTCATCGGTCCCACCAGTCAGGCGCCGCGTGTCGATGAGGCCCGCCCAGAGGCCATCTACGAACTGGAAATTGCCTTCCAGCAGATGCCCTCCGGTCTGGTCAACAACCCTTGGCTGGTGGATCGTCTGCTGCGCCATCTGCTGGTCGATCTGACCGGCAACACCCATCGGGCTGAGTTTTGTATCGATAAACTCTACGCCCCGGAAGGGGGCAGTGGCAGGCTGGGTCTATTGGAACTGCGCGCCTTTGAAATGCCACCGCACGCCCGCATGAGTCTGGTGCAGATGCTCTTCATCCGCTCCCTGATCGCTTGGTTCTGGCAAACGCCCTACCAGGGGCCACTGGTGCGCTGGGGTACCGAATTGCATGATCGTTTCATGTTGCCGCACTACGTGCGTCGCGATGTTCTGGAGGTGACCAGCGCCCTGCGCCGCGCGGGCATTCCCTTTCAGGACAGTTGGCTGGAACCTTTCGTCGAGTTTCGTTTTCCACGTTATGGCACCGTGACCTTGGGTGATATTCAAATGGAGCTGCGCATGGCCATCGAACCTTGGCCGGTGCTGGGGGAGGAGCTGACCCGCCAGGGTACGGCCCGTTTTGTGGACTCCTCGCTGGAACGGTTGCAGATCAAGGTTACCGGCATGACCGAAGGACGCCATGTTTTGACCTGCAACGGGCGCCGCATCCCCTTGCGCCCCACCGGCACCAATGATGAACAGGTGGCCGGTATACGCTTTCGCGCTTGGCATCCGCCTTCGGCCCTGCACCCCACCATCCCGCCGCATACCCCACTGGTTTTTGATCTGATCGATACCTGGAACAGCCGTTCCCTGGGTGGCTGCACCTACCATGCCGCCCACCCCGGTGGGCGCAACCATGAACATCTCCCCATCAACAGCTATGAGGCCGAAGGGCGTCGCTGGTCCCGCTTCTACGAGTTTGGGCACAGCCCTGGTCCCCTGCAACCCCCGCCAGAGTGGCAGCAGGTGGTAGAGCTCATTCCGCATGGTCCATTGCCGACCCCATTTCAGCCCCTGCCGGAAGAACCCAGCGGCGAATACCCCCACACCCTTGACATGAGGCGAGCCCCGGCATTCTAATACGGCCATGAACCCAAACGTGATTGCCTCCTCGCCATGGCTGCTTTTGCGGGATTATACCCCCCCGCCCGGTTATGATGAAATTCTCCTTGCCAACGGCGCGGTACGCCCGGAGTGGTCTCTGCTGCTCAACGACCTCAACCAGTTGGGGGAGCAACGTCTGGAGTCCCTGCGCCAACAGGCCAGACATCTGCTGCGCGAAAATGGCCTGACCTTCAACCTGTTCCAGACCGACAGTGGCGACAGTCGTGCCTGGGATCTGGATCTGCTGCCCCTGGTCATCGCCGAGCAGGAGTGGGCCACCCTCGAACAGGGCATCAAACAGCGCCATCGGGTGCTGGAACTGCTCCTGGCCGACCTGTATGGCAAACAGAAGACCCTCCGTTACGGCATTCTTCCGCCGACGCTGCTCTTTTCCGATCCGGGTTATCTGCGTGCTTGCCATGGTTTGCCCCATCCCAGAGGTGCCCTGCTGCCCTGGTGGGCCGTTGATCTGGTACGCACCCCGCAGGGCCATTTCCAGGTGGTTGGTGATCTGCTGCAAACCCCCAGCGGGGCCGGTTATGCGTTGGAAAATCGCCAGATCCTTTTTCGACTGCTGCGTCAACCGTTGAACGAAAATCGCGTGCGCCTGCTGCTGCCCTTTTTTTCGGCCTTGCGCACCCATCTCAACGATGCCAGCCCGATGCCGAAAGAGGATCCACAGATTGTCCTGCTCACCCCTGAGATCGGAAG
>PDZU01000068.1 GCA_002753095.1 Magnetococcales bacterium | reverse complement strand
CTCTTCCGATCTGCCCATGCCACGCACGGTTTTGATCAATTCCGGGGTGCGCGAATCTTCGCGCAGACGGCGGCGCAGACGGCTGACCTGCATGTCGATGGTGCGATCGTAGGTTTCGCTCTCCTTGCTGGCCGAATACTCCAGCAATTGGTCCCGCGTCAACACCTGATTGGGGAAGTTGAGAAAAATGCGCAACAAGGCAAACTCGCTGCCGCTCAAGAAAACTTTCTCGCCCTGCGGGGTGTAGAGTTGTCGGGTGGGAACATCCAGACGCCAACCGGCAAAATGGTAGGCGATATTCTCTTCGTTGTTGTTGCTGGTGCGGCTGTTGTTTTTTTCCGGTTGCAGAGAGGCACGGGTACGACGCAGCACACTGCGCACCCGCGCCAGTAACTCACGGGGGTGAAACGGTTTGGGCAGATAATCATCGGCGCCCATCTCCAGACCGATGATGCGGTCCACATCCTCGCCACGGGCACTCAGAATGATGACCGGCAGATCGGAGGTGGCGCGCAGATTGCGGCATAGAACCAGACCATCTTCATCCGGCAGCATCAGATCCAGTACCACCAGATCGATGGCAGACTGCTCCAACATGCTCCACAACCCCTTGCCGTCACAGACCACGCTGACCCGGAAGCCATTTTTTTCAAAAAAACGGCTGACCAGAGTGCAGATTTCGGGGTCATCATCGACAATCAGGATATGATCCGCAGAAGTGGTGGCCATGTGTGCTTTCCGTACCCTTACGTGTAGACGATCTCAAGGCGCTCAAGATAGCGGACTAAATCCTGGATCAGGGTGGACAATATCTCTGGTTGTTGGTTGCGTGCCGCCTGCTCCATGGCAGCACCGATATGGCTGACCTCTTCCAGACCGTATCCAGCACCGGAACCTTTCATGCGGTGTCCCAGAACCCGCATGGTTTCAAAATCCCTTTTAGCCAAAAGATCCGTGAGTCGCAGAATATCCTTGTGCCGATTCTCCAGATAAGAGGGAATAATCTCTGCCAGTTCCTGGTCGATGTGTACCTGCAGTGTGTCGGCTTCCTCGGTCATGGATGTTCTCCTGGCAACAGATTGCGTCCCTGCCACATGGGAAAAAGAGCGGGTGACGCATCCACTTGTGACATAACAAGAGATCATAATACATTTTGTGGCAAACGAAAACCTTTCCAAACCATCTCGATGGAAAATTTCTTGCAGCCTGTGCCGGAATCGTGCATCAACGGGCAGCCGTTGTCGCGATGATACAGGAAACTCCTTGCTTCGCTGGCAAAAATCGGCCATTGTCCGGCTCTTTTGTGGTGGCGTTGTTTTTTTTGCCTTGAAAGCAGGTGTTGGGATGAGCAGAGGGTACTGGGTGTTATGGTTGTGTTGGCTACCCATCTGCGCCTGGAGCGCAGAGCCGGAAGGTAAGGGGATGCCGCCATTGGTGGAAAGATTGCAGGGATTTCTCAATAGAGTCAAAACCCTGGAGGCGGATTTTTATCAGCGGGTGGAAAATCCAGAAGCCGGTGTGCCCGGCGAGAGCCAGGGCCATATCAGCACGGCCAAACCGGGACGGTTCCGCTGGGATTATCAACAACCGCACCTGCAAACCATCGTTTCGGATGGTCAAACCCTGTGGTTTTACGAGCCGGATCTGGCCCAGGTGACGGTGGCCAACGCCTCCCGTCTGGATCAGACGCCAGCGGTTTTGCTCTCCTCGACGGTAGCGCTGGCCCAAACCTTTACCTGGGAGCTGAGCGAAGAGCCCAATCTGCATATTCCAGCCATTCGCCTGTTTCCGCGTCAGGGGGGCTCGGTCAAGGAGATCACCCTGGTGTTGCATCCAGAACGGGATGAACTGCTGAAATTGACCACGCATGACTCCCTGGGGCATGTCTCTCATTTTACTTTTCGCGGCATGCGTATCAATCAGGCGGTGAGTGCCGAGCGATTCCGCTTTGCAATTCCGCCTGGGGTGGATATTATTGAAGATCGTGGGCAACCGGCCAATCCTTCCTGATGGTCTTTCCCTTTTCGTTTGCAGACAGGAGCTCCCATGCCGTCCTTCGACATTGTTTCGGAAACCGATCTCCAAGAGGTAGATAATGCGGTCAACCAAGTGACCAAAGAGATTGGCACCCGCTATGATTTTAAAAACTCCAAATGTCGGGTGGAGCGCAAGGAGGCCCAGCTTACCCTGCATGCCGACGACGATTACAAGCGCGAACAGGTGATCGAAATTCTCAAAGAGAAGCTGTTTCGGCGCAAGGTGGATCTCCGGGTGTTGGAATTTGGCACGGTGGAACCGGCTTCCGGGGGGACGGTACGGCAGGTGGTAACCGTGCGCCAGGGCATCGATGCAGAGCTGGGCAAAAAAATCGTCAAGTTGATCAAGGATGCCAAGCTCAAGGTGCAGGCGGCCATTCAGGGCACAGAACTGCGGGTGACCGGCAAAAAACGCGATGATCTGCAAGAGGTGATCGCCCTGCTCAAAGCGGAAGCCTCCATCGAACAGCCTTTGCAATATACCAATTTTCGGGAATAGACCATGTCCTCTTCTGGGCAGGGCAGGCGGGTGGGTTTGATCTCGCTGGGGTGCCCGAAAAATCGCGTGGATAGCGAGCAGTTGTTGGGCCGTTTTCTGCAGCAGGGTTACACGCTGACCCCCGATCCGCATCAGGCCGATCTGTTGGTGGTCAACACCTGCGGCTTCAAGGCGGATGCCGAGGCAGAGTCCCGGGCGGCGATTGCCGAGATGGCGGCGGTCAAGGCGCGTCATCCGGGGCAGCGCTTGGTGGTGACTGGCTGTCTGGCGCAACGCTATGGCAATGAACTGGCGCAGCAACTGCCCGCCATCGATGTGCTGGTGGGCTCGGCCCAGTATGAGCGGGTGATTCCGTTGCTTGAGGCGCAGCAGGTGGACGGTGCCGCCTTGTTGCAGGTGGAACCGGTGAGCGCACGGACCGTTGGGCCGGATCCAGATCAGCGTATTCTGACCACCCCGGCCCATACCGCCTACGTCAAGATTGCCGAAGGGTGCAACAATAGCTGTTCGTTTTGCATCATCCCCCAGTTGCGGGGCCGTTTCCGCTCTCGTGCGCCGCAAGAGATTGAGGCCGAGGTGCGGCGCTTGGCCGCCCAGGGGGTGGTGGAGATTATTCTTGTCTCCCAGGATACCACCCTGTATGGTCGGGATCTGGCACCGCGCAGCTCGCTGGCCGAACTGTTGCGCCGTCTGGTGGCCATCGAGGGCATCGCCTGGATTCGGTTGCTCTATCTGTATCCGACCCTGATCACCCCGGAGCTGTTGCAGGTGATGGCCGGGGAGGAGAAAATTCTCCCCTACTTGGACGTTCCATTGCAGCATGCCCATTCGGCGGTGTTGAGCCGCATGCGGCGCGCCGAGCGGGCCGAGGATATTGAGCGTCTGTTGCAGCAGATCCGCCAACACCTGCCGCATGCCACGCTGCGCACCACCTTCATTGTCGGTTTTCCGGGGGAGAGCGACGCCGAATTTGCCCAGTTGCTGACCTTGGTCTGTCAGGAGTGGTTTGACCATGTGGGGGTGTTTACCTATTCGGACGAACCGGGTTGCAGCGCCTATGGGTTGCCGGACAAGGTGGCGGGTGCGCTGGCCCAGACGCGACAGGAGCAACTGCTGGCCGCGCAGCAGCCGATCAGCCGCCGCAAGTTGCGGCAGTGGGTGGGCAAAAAAATACCGGTGCTGGTCGATCGGGTGGCGCCAGAGCATGCCGGTTTGATGGTGGGGCGCAGCATGGGACAGGCCCCGGAGATTGATGGGGTGGTCTATATCAATGCCGGGCAGCCCAAACCGGGCACGCTGTTGGCGGTCAACATCACCGACAGTCATGAATATGATCTGGTGGGGCATCCGGCCCAGTTGCGGCTGGCCTTGCCCCAAAGCCGAAGAGGCAGTGGGAAACGGGTGCGTCGATGAGTGAAACCCTTTTGCAAGCGCAGGAGCTGCGCAAAACCTTTCGCTCTTCCAATCAGGAGTTTGAGGTGCTGCGTGGTGTCAATCTGACCCTGGCGCGGGGCGAGCTGGTGGCCTTGTTGGGGGTTTCCGGCACCGGCAAGAGCACCCTGATTCAAATTCTGGGGGCGTTGGATCGGCCAAGCAGTGGTACGGTGGTGATGGAGGGGGTGGATCTGTTCGCCCTGTCGCAGAACAAGTGTGCGGCCTTTCGCAACCGGCATATCGGTTTCATCTATCAATCGCACCGTCTGTTGCCGGAGTTTACCGCCCTGGAAAATGTCATGCTGCCGCTGTTGATTGGCCGCACGGCACGGCGGGAGGCCAAGGCGCGGGCAGAAGATGCGTTGCATGAGGTGGAACTGGCGCACCGCCTGCACCATCGACCGGGGCAGATGTCCGGTGGTGAGCAGCAGCGGGTGGCCATTGCCCGGGCGGTGGTGGGCAACCCGGCGCTGTTGCTGGCCGACGAACCGACCGGCAATCTGGATCGCAAAACCGCCGAGGGGGTGTTTCAGTTGCTCAAGGGGCTCAACCGCAACAAAGGTTTGACCTGCCTGATGGTCACCCACAATCGGGAGTTGGCTGCCGATTTGGATCGTCGCATTCACCTGATCGATGGGCAACTGGTGGAGGGAGATGAACAGCACTAACCTGATCTATAACCTGATGGTTTGGGCGCCGGGGGTGATTTTTGCCATCACCCTGCATGAGTGGGCACATGGGTTTGTGGCCAACCATTATGGCGATCCTACTCCGGCGCGCATGGGGCGGTTGACCCTCAATCCCCTGCCGCATATCGATCCGGTGATGACCTTGCTGGTGCCGGGTGCCCTGTTGATCACCTCGTTGATGACCATGGGATCTCCGATTCTCTTCGGTGGGGCCAAGCCGGTGCCGGTCAATCCCAACTATTTTCGTGATCGGCAGGGGCATCGTCTGCATGGGGTGGCCATGCGGGTTGCCTTGATCCTGGTCTCTGCGGCTGGTCCTGTGATCAATTTTATGTTGGCGGCGCTGGCGGCGCTAGCCCTGCGCCTGTTGGCGCTCTCCACCGATGCACCGCCCTTTTTGTTGGTGGACATGCTGCTGGCAGCCATCAAGATGAATGTCATCCTGGGTGTGTTCAATCTTCTTCCGGTGCCTCCGTTGGATGGCGGACGGATTGTGACGGCCTTGTTGCCCAATCCCTTTGATCGCGCCCTGGCGCAAATGGAACGGATTGGCTTGGCGTTGGTATTGCTGTTGGCCTTTACCGGCATGTTGGGGTCGGTGTTGGGGCCGATCATGACGGGAGCTACCCGTTTTTTCATCCATCAAGCGCTCTCGCCGTAGGGCATGGGGAGCGTGCTCTGCTTTTTTGTCTTGGAGTTTTCCTGCCGTGACTGCTTCTTCTGACCGTCCCATTGTTTTCAGTGGTGCCCAGCCCACTGGACAGTTGACCCTGGGCAACTATATGGGTGCCTTGCGTACCTGGGTACGCATGCAACAGGATTACGATTGCATCTTTTGCGTGGTGGATCTGCACGCCTTGACCGTGCGTCAGGATCCGGCCCAACTGCGCCACCATATTTTTGAGCTGACCGCCCTCTATCTGGCCTGTGGCATCGATCCAGAGCAGAGCACCGTGTTTCTGCAAAGCCACGTCGCAGCCCATTCCGAGTTGGCCTGGTTGCTGGCCACCTTTACCCAGATGGGCGAGTTGGAACGTATGACCCAGTTCAAGGACAAGGCCCAACAGCACCAACTCAACATCAATGCCGGGCTTTTTACCTATCCGGTGTTGATGGCCGCCGACATTCTGCTCTATCAAACCCAACGGGTGCCGGTCGGCGAAGATCAAAAACAGCACCTGGAGTTGACCCGCGATGTGGCCGTGCGCTTTAACGGTCTGTATGGTCCGGTCTTTCGGGTGCCAGAGCCGTTGATCGGCACCGATGGCGTGGCCCGGGTCAAGGATCTGCAGGAGCCGAGCAAAAAAATGTCCAAAAGTGCCGCATCCGAACTGGCGCGGGTGATGCTGCTCGACGAACCGGAGGCCATCGTCAAAAAATTCAAAAAGGCGGTGACCGATACCCTGGGGGTGATTCAATATGACGAGGTCAATCAACCAGGGGTGGCCAACCTGCTCAATATCTGGTGTGCGGCCACCGGACACAGCCGCGAGGAGGCGCTGAACCATTTTTCCCACAATCAATACGGCAAGCTGAAGATGGAGACCGCCGAGGCGGTCAATTACCTGCTGCAGCCGATTCGGGAAAAATTTCTGGAAAATATCAACAATCAGGAGCTGTTGCTGAAAATTTTGACAAAAGGGGCCGCAAAAGCGCGGGTCAGAGCAGATCAGACCCTGGAAAAAGTGTGGGAAAGTATCGGTTTGCCCATTGCGCGACGTTAGGGCGCTGCGGCGCAACATATCAACACCTTGCAGCGCCAGTCGCTGCAAGAAATAACAGGAAAAAATTGATGACAGATGAGATGATCCGGTTACAAAAATGGTTGGCGGAATCGGGTCTATGTTCCCGCCGCGAGGGGGAAGAGTGGATTTTGCGGGGCCGGGTGACGGTCAACGGGGTGGTGGTCAAGGAGTTGGGCAGCAAGGTGAGTCGCGGGGATCAGGTCTTGGTGGATGGCAGAGTCGCCGTGCCCTTGCGTGAGCCCTTGCGGATTCTGATGCTGCACAAACCGGCGGGGATCGTCTGTACCCGTCGGGATCCGGAAGATCGCCGCAGTGTTTTTGATCTGATGGGCGAAGGGCATGCCCGACTGATCAGCATTGGCCGCCTGGACTACAACTCGGAGGGGTTGTTGCTGTTTACCAACCATGGCGAGTTGGCGCACCAGTTGATGCATCCGAGCAATCAGATTACCCGTACCTATCGGGTGCGGGTGCATGGGCGCATCGATGCAGACCTCCTGGCCCGTCTGCAGGAGGGGGTGATGCTGGAGGATGGTCCCACCGGTCCCCTGGAGTTGACATTGGATCATGTTCCGGGTTCCAACAGTTGGGTGACCATCACCCTGAAAGAGGGGCGCAATCGGATCGTGCGGCGTATTTTTGCGGCGGTGGAGATGGAGGTCTCCCGCTTGATTCGCGTGGAGTATGGTCCCTGTCAGTTGGGTGAGCTGCCCCGTGGCCATTGGCGTTCCTTGTTGCCGCACGAGATGAAGGCGCTGTTGGCCTCCTTCCCGGAGGCGGACAGCTGGATACGGGAGGCCAAGGCGGAGCGGTCCGTGCCCGCCGCTTCCCGGCGGCAAAGCGGTGCGGCTGGTGACGCTGCCTCTCCGGCGGCAGCGCCTGCCAAAGAGCGCCATTTTGGGCGAGAAACGGGTGCAAGAACGGCGCAATTTGACGCCCGGCCCAAGAGTGGTACGAGAGGGCGTTTTGCGGGTGGGCATGCAGAGAGCAAATCAGAACGTGCCCCGCGCCGCAGTCGGGATGGTGCCCCTGCAGAGTGGGAGGAGAGATCCAGCCAGAACGGTTTCCGCAAAGAGCGGGAGCCAGGGCGTTGGCAGGTGGGTGAACGGGTAGGCGCCTCTGCCGCCGCCAGGGGTAAGCCGGAAGGCGAGCGCTTTGGTGCGGAGCGGCCACGTTCCCGTCCAGAGGGCGAGCGTTTTGGTGCGGACCGTCCACGGACAGCGCGCCCAGAGGGCGAGCGTTTTGGTGGGGATCGTCCCCGGACTGCACGCCCAGAGGGCGAGCGTTTTGGTGGGGAGCGTCCACGTTCGCGCCCAGAGGGCGAGCGTTTTGGTGGGGATCGTCCACGGACAGCGCGTCCAGATGGCGAGCGTTTTGGTGGGGATCGTCCCCGGACAGCGCGTCCAGAGGGCGAGCGTTTTGGTGGGGATCGTCCCCGGACAGCGCGACCAGAGGGCGAGCGGTTTGGTGCGGCGGCGCACCGAGACGGTAACAGGGGTGGCAAGCCCGGATCGGCTCCAGGCACTGCCCGGCGCACGGGACCGTCTGCTTCGACATCCATGCAGAGAAGAGGAACAGGTCATGGAGCAGGCGGCAAAAAGTGAACGGATGAAATATCTGAGCGATTATCGTCCGCCCGATTTTTTGGTGGAATCGGTCGCGTTGACCTTTTTGCTTGATGCGCAGGCGACAGAGGTGGAGAGCACTTTGCTGATGCAGCGCAATCCGCTCTGCGAAAATGCCCAAGCGCCTTTGTGTCTGGATGGTGAGGGGTTGACCCTGCTGGCGCTGCAGTTGGATGGCGAGAACCTGCCTGCCGAGCGCTATCAGTGTACGGCGGAGCAATTGATCATCGCGGCGGTCCCGGAGCGGTTTCGGTTGCAGATGCGTACCCGCATTCATCCGGCGGCCAACACTGCCCTGCAGGGTTTGTATGGTTCGGGGACGCTGTTGTGTACCCAGTGCGAGGCGGAAGGATTTCGCAAGATCACCTATTATCTGGACCGACCGGATGTAATGGCGGTCTTTAGCACCACCCTGATTGCCGATCGGGATGCCTATCCGGTTTTGCTTGCCAACGGCAACCGGATTGAGGCGGGGATTCTGCCCGACAACCGCCACTTTGCCACCTGGCAGGATCCGCACCGCAAGCCGTGTTATCTGTTTGCGCTGGTCGCCGGTCGTCTTTACTGCCATCGTGATCGCTTTGTCACCCGTTCCGGGCGCGCGGTGAGCCTGGAAATTTATGTGGAGTCCCAGGAGACCTTGCTGCCAGAGCCGGGTGGGCAGACGGCGCATGCCATGCGGGCACTGCAAAAGGCCATGGCCTGGGATGAAGAGCGCTTTGGTTGTGAATATGATCTGGATGTCTACATGATCGTGGCGGTACACGATTTTAACGCCGGGGCCATGGAAAACAAAGGGTTGAACCTGTTCAACGCCAAGTACGTGCTGGCCGATCAGGAGAGCGCGACCGACCTGGATTTTCAGCAGATCGAGAGCATCATTGCCCATGAATATTTTCACAACTGGAGCGGCAATCGGGTCACCTGCCGGGATTGGTTTCAGTTGAGCCTCAAGGAGGGGTTGACGGTTTTTCGCGATCAACTGTTCTCTGCCGATACACTCTCTCCGGCGGTGCAGCGGGTGCAGGAGGCGCGTTTGATTCGTACCCGGCAGTTTGCCGAAGATGCCGGTCCAACCGCCCATCCGGTTCAGCCGGACGCGTATCTGGAGATCAATAATTTTTATACCTCGACAGTCTATGAAAAGGGTGCCGAGGTGGTGCGGATGATCCATACCCTGTTGGGTGAGGGGGCTTTTCGTCGCGGCATGGATCTCTATTTCAGCCGTCATGATGGTCAGGCGGTGACGGTGGAAGAGTTCGTGCGGGCCATGGAGGAGGCTTCCGGGCGGGATTTGCAGCAGTTTCGCCGCTGGTATCGGCAGGCGGGAACGCCCTTGTTGCGGGCCAAGGTTGTCTATGAGGCGGATACACAGCGGTTGACGTTGCAGGTCAGGCAGAGTTGCCCGGCCACGCCGGGCCAAGCGGTCAAGGAGCCTTTTCATATTCCACTGACGGTGGGCCTGTTGGACCGCAGTGGAGCCCCCTTGCCGCTCTGTTTGGCGGATGATCCCGCACAGGCGGAGGCGCCATTGTCGCGGGTGTTGGAGTTGCGCGCGGAGGAGGAGCAGTTCGTTTTTACCGGTCTGGAGCAGCCCCCGGTGGTTTCGCTGTTGCGCCATTTTTCGGCGCCGGTGGCCATGGAGGTCAATCTGGATGCGCAGTCCCTGGCTTTTTTGTGGGCCCATGATCCCGATCTGTTCAACCGTTGGAGTGCCGGCCAGCGCTTGACGAGCGAGGTGTTGGTGCGTTTGGCGGTGGATGCGCGGATCCCTTTTCCGTTCACTTTGGAGCACTGTTACATCGATGGTTTTGCCCGGGTTTTGCGTGACGAGGCGCTGGATCCGGCGGCCATGGCGATGATTTTAACCTTGCCCAGCGAAGTTGCCCTGTTGGAGCAGATGGAGGAGGCGGATCCGACGGCGTTGCATCGGGCGCGTGAATTTGTGCGTCAGACCTTGGCGCAGGAGCTGCATGAACTTTTTCTCGGCTGTTACCACCGCCAGGAGGAGGCGATTGCCCGGCTGCCGGCCCAGGTATACCATCCCCAGATGGCCGGGCGGCGTGCCTTGAAAAATCTTTGTCTGGATTTTTTGGCTTCGCTGCAGTGGGCCGAGTTTTGGGACTTGACCATGCGGCAGTTTGAGCGGGCAGACAACATGACCGACCGTCTGGCGGCGTTGCGTTCGTTGTTGCATTCGGGCAGCCCGGAGGGGGAGCAGGCGTTGCACGCGTTTGCCGAGCGTTGGCAGGGTAATCCTCTGGTGTTGGACAAATGGTTTGCCCTGCAGGCGGGTGTACCGGCGGCTGCGACCCTGCAGCGGGTGCAGCAGTTGGCGGAGAGCCCCTGGTACAGCCAGCGCAATCCCAATCGGGTGCGGGCCTTGTTGGGCACTTTTTGCCATGACAACCCGTTTGCGTTTCACCAGGAGTCTGGGGAGTCCTATCGTTGGATTGCCCGGCAGGTGTTGCAGTTGGATGAACTCAATCCCCAGGTGGCGGCCCGCCTGGTGAGCGCTTTCAGTCGTTGGCGCAAACTGGAGCCGGGGCGACAGCAGAAGATGCTGGCCGCCCTGCGTGCCATTGAACAGGCGGAGGCGTTGTCGCCGGATGTTTTTGAGATTGTGCTTAAAAGCCTGAAGCATTAGTATAGAGCCGGTAGTGCAGTAGCGTGTGCGTTGATAGCGGTTGGCGAGGAGTGAACAGACCCATGATGAAGCCCTGGCGGATGGTGATGGTGGTGGGGATATGCTTGTTGTTGATGGGCATGCTGCCGCAGGCGTGGGCAGAGGGTCCGCCGCTGGATGCGGCCAGGGTGCTGGCGCAGGTGGATCGCAAGTTGCGACCGGAAGCGTTTGAGTCATTTGCCCAGGTGACCATTCAGTTGGCCAACGGACGGGTCAGCCAATTTTCTCTGTACGGTGTTGGCGAGGGGGGCAAGCGTTCGGCGGTTCTGATCCTGGCCCCGGAGGCGCTGTTGGGGCGGGCCATTTTGCGCGTGGATGATGGCGTATGGATGCACGTACCGGGGGAGTTGGAACTGCGCACGGTGACTCTGTTGCAGTCGTTGACAGGGGGTTTGTTGACCAACGCAGATCTGTTGCTGACCGATTATGCGGCGGATTACAAGGCGACGTTGGTGGAAAATCGCGGCGAGGAGATTGTCCTGGAGTTGACGCCGCAATCGGACAAACTGCCCTATGGGCGGCAGGTGATGCGGGTGGATCGCAAGCGGATGTTGCCGAACAGTATCAGTCAATTTTCGGCGGGGGGTTCGTTGGTCAAGACCCTGACCTTTGAGCAATATTCGGAGAGTGTCGGTTTTGCCCGGCCCACCTTGGTACGGGTCACCTCTGGGGACAACAAATCGTCGGCCACCTGGCAGTTGACCGCCTTGAAGTCACGCACCTTTCCGCCGGAAGCCTTCTCGAAAGCCTTTCTGCCCAAGGTGGGGAGTTTGTTCAAGTAGGGGGGGCGTGTGGCTGCACGTGGTCGAGTCTATTATGGACTGGTTGGCAAGATGATCGTATTGCTGTTATGTGGCGGAGATAAACACTCCCAGTAGTCTGACATCATCCGGGCTATCGCCTGCCTGGAGGATTACAAGCGGATGTTGACATGAAGCATGAAGACAAAGCGAGCGTGTCCCATATGGATGCCTTGGTGCAGGAACTGCGCGACGACCCGGAATTGGCAAAGGAATATCTCCAGGCAGCCATGGAGGACGAAGAGGAACCGGCAGTGTTGTTGGCCTTGCGTCATGTAGCCGAAGCCTACGGCATGCCAAAAGTGGCTGAAACAGCTGGGATTCATCGCGAAAGCCTCTATCGGGCGTTGTCTCCGAAGGGCAACCCCACCTTGCGCACCCTGATGGCAGTCTTGAAAGCGGTAGGCCTTCGGTTAACCGTGATCCCTGATCATCACAGCCTTTCTCAAGCCCCTGTATTGGCAGAATCTGGACGGTGAACCTCTGATGAAAAAACTGGCCCCCAACGACCCCGAAATGCACAGTGCAGATCTTCTGGCCGAGAATATCAAACAGCTCAAGGCACTCTTTCCAGAAGCCTTCACCGAGGGAAAGATCGATTTTGCGGTACAGGAGCAAAACCTGCCCGCCAGCGCGTTGGCCGGGATTTGCAGACTGTAGGGGAGAACGCCATGACTCAAACCTCTCCCAGCGGGGAAATCCTGCTCTACGAAACCGAGGATGGTCGCGTCCGGGTGGAGTGTCGCTTTGTGGAAGAGACCCTGTGGCTCTCCCAGGCGTTGCTGGCCGCATTGTTTCAAAAAGATATTCGCACGATCAACGAACACTTGCTGAACCTTTTCGAGGATGGGGAGTTGGCCCCGGAGTCAACTATCCGGAAATTCCGGATAGTTCGCCGTGAAGGCAATCGGGAGGTTTCCCGCCTGATTGAACACTACAATCTGGATGCCATCCTGGCCGTGGGTTACCGGGTGCGGTCAGCGCGTGGTGTTCAGTTTCGGCGCTGGGCCACGGAGCGGTTGCGGGAATACCTGATCAAAGGATTCACCCTGGATGATCAACGGTTGAAAAATCCGCCAGTGGCCGGTTCCGGCATTCCCGACTATTTCGATGAACTGCTGGAACGTATCCGGGATATTCGCGCCAGTGAACGCCGCATGTATCTGCGGGTATTGGAGATATTCACTCTGGCTGCCGATTATGCCCCATCAAGCCAAGAGACAACCGGCTTTTTCAAACACATCCAGAACAAACTCCACTTCGCCATCACCGGTCAAACCGCCCCTGAGTTGATTGCGCACCGCGCCAATCATGCCCTGCCTAACATGGGCCTGACAACCTGGAAAGGGGACGTGGTGCGCAAAGCGGATGTGATCGTGGCTAAAAATTACCTGCAGGAGCAAGAGCTTGCCGAATTGAATCGTATCGTTGTCATGTGGTTGGACTTTGCCGAAGATCAAGCCAAACGCCGCAAACAGATCTTTCTGCAGGATTGGGAACGCAAGTTGGATGAATTCCTGCGCTTCAACGAACGTGAGGTGCTGCCGCATACGGGCAAGGTTTCGCGTCAGGCAGCCCATACCTATGCCGAAGAAGAATACGTCCAATTCGCGGCCCGTCGCCGCGCCATGCTGGAAGCGCAAGGAGAACACGACCTGGGTCGTGCTCTGGAAGAGGCCGCAGCCAAACTGCCGGCCCGCAAAGTTACACCCGCCAAACCGGGAAGCTCTGCATGAAACGGCACTTCAAGAGCCTCTTAAGTCGTAGTGACCACGGTGGATGATCGGATGGCACACGGTTGAGTGGATAAAATCACACCGTTGACTTTATGGAAAATTGGCTTATGCTGATCCTTTTTCCTGTCTGAACGGGGGGGAGGACAGGATGCAGCCCCAAACGGCTGCGCTCTTGTTTGGAGGATCTGGGTTGTGAGTAAAGAAGATGTCATTGAGATGGAAGGGACCGTGCTGGAAAACCTGCCCAACGCCATGTTCCAAGTGGAGTTGGAAAACAAGCACAAATTGCTGTGCCATATTTCAGGCCGGATGCGCAAGCACTACATCCGTATCCTGCCGGGTGACAAGGTAACCGTGCAACTGACTCCCTATGACCTTACCAAAGGACGCATCTCCTATCGCCACAAATAAAGCCGATTCCCCCTACAACGCTTCCCATATCGAAGTTCTGGAAGGGTTGGAAGGGGTGCGTCGTCGCCCCGGTATGTATATCGGTGGCACCGATGATCGCGCTTTGCATCACCTCGTGGCCGAATTGCTCGATAATGCCATGGACGAAGCGGTGGCTGGATATGCCGACCGTATCACTTTAGTTTTGTCTGCCGATGGTGCCGTTTCGGTCCGTGACAACGGGCGCGGCATTCCGGTGGATCCCTTGCCCCGTTATCCAGATCGCTCCGCCCTGGAGGTGATCTTTACCACCCTGCATGCCGGGGGCAAATTTCACGATAAATCCTATGCCACCTCTGGCGGTTTGAATGGTGTTGGCTCTTCGGTGGTCAATGCGCTCTCTCTGTGGACCGAGGTATTGGTCGAGCGGGATGGCCACAAGTGGCGGCAAACCTTCTCGCGCGGCAAACCGGCTTCGCCCCTGGAGCAGTTGGAGGTTTCGCGCCGGCACGGCACCCAGGTTGCTTTTTTGCCTGATCCAGAGATTTTTCCAGACACCACCTTCCATGTGGAGCGTTTGGCGGAGATGTGCCGGGCCAAAGCCTATCTCAATCGTGGGGTGGTGATTCGCCTCAAGGTGGAGCAGAGTGGCGAGGAGTTGGCCTTTCATTTTCCCAAGGGGTTGGAGGATTATGTCAGCCACACGGTTCCCTTGGCGGAACGGGTGGTGCCGGCCCTGTTTTCGGGATCGGTGGTCGAGCAGGGCGAGGAGTATCTGCGCCTGGAGTGGGCCATGACCTGGACGGCGGGTGAAGAGTACCGCTCTTTGACCTACTGCAACACCATTCCGACCACCCAGGGCGGGGTGCATGAAACCGGCTTGCGCACTGCCGTCATGCGGGCCATGCGCGAGTATGGTGAGGCACGCCATCTGCTGCCCAAGGGGGTGACGCTGGTTGGCGAGGATGTCTTGGGGGGCTTGCTGGCGCTGCTTTCGTTGTTTATCAGTAATCCGCAATTTTCCGGGCAGACCAAGGAAAAATTGAGCAATACCGCCATCGGGCGCCGCGTGGAAGGGATTCTCAAGGATCATCTCGACCATTGGCTGCACGGCCATCCAGAGCAGGCCAATACCCTGTTCCTGTCCATGCTGGAGCGGGCTCAGCAGCGCATCAACCGCAAAAAGGTGGCCGCACCGGTCAGCCGCAAAACTGCCACCAGTCGTTTGACCCTGCCGGGCAAGTTGACCGATTGTGCCGTCTCGGATCCTCGCAGCGCGGAGCTTTTTATCGTCGAGGGGGATTCGGCGGGCGGTTCGGCCAAGCAGGCCCGCAATCGGCACAATCAGGCCATTTTGCCGTTGCGCGGCAAGATCCTCAATGTCGAGCAGGCCAACCTGGAAAAATTTGAAAAAAATACAGAAATTCAAAATTTGGTCACCGCCATCGGTACCGGTTGTGGGGCCCAGTTTGACCTGCGCAAGTTGCGCTACGGTCGGGTGATCATCATGACCGACGCCGATGTGGATGGGGCGCATATTGCCAGTTTGTTGTTGACATTTTTTTACCGTTTCATGCCTGAGTTGATCCGCCATCATCACCTGTATTTGGCGCAGCCGCCGCTGTATCGCATCACCACGGGCAGCGAGAGTCAATATGCCTTGGATGAGGTGGAGAAAGAGCGGGTGATTGCCCGCATTCGTCAGAAACGGAGTCAGGCCAAAATTGACATCTCTCGTTTCAAGGGGTTGGGTGAGATGGATCCAGAGCAGTTGCGTGCCACCACCATGGATCCGGCCAGTCGGCGTTTGTTGCGGGTGGTGGTGGATGATGTGCGTCAGACCGATGATTCCTTTGACCGTTTGATGGGCAAGCAGGCGGCCCAGCGGTATGCGTTTATCCAGGAGAAGGCTCCTTTTGCCCAGCAACATTTGGACATTTGATCATGTGCCGTATTCCTTGCAGGGTGTGGCCGTTT
Source organism: Magnetococcales bacterium (assembly GCA_002753095.1). Classification (GTDB taxonomy): domain Bacteria; phylum Pseudomonadota; class Magnetococcia; order Magnetococcales; family Magnetaquicoccaceae; genus Magnetaquicoccus. The sequence goes on along the minus strand of PDZU01000068.1, from coordinate 1,208 downwards.
TTCTTGTTCTGTTTGTTGTGGGTGGTCCTGCCGGTTTGGGCGGGTGAGGCGGTTTTTGTGCAGATGGTGCAGACTGCTTTGCAGCGCAATCCGCAGATTGCCGCAGCGCAGGCCAATCTGGAGGCGGCGCGCGAGCGGTTGCCGCAGAGTCGGGCGGCCTTGTTGCCGACCGTGACGGCCAAGGTGACGCCGACCCGGCAGGTCAGCCGTTGGCATGGGGGGGATCAAACCGAACAGACTTTGGTTGCCGGTTTGTCTTTGTCGCAGATTCTCTACAATCGGGCGGCCTTGATTGCCTTTGAGCAGACCACGCCGTGGATTGCCGCCTATGCCGATGATTTGGACGGGGCGCTGCAGACCGTTTTTTTCAAGGTGGCCCAGGCCACGGTCAACGGTTTGCAGGGCAAGGAGATGGTGCAACTGGCGCAAAACAATCTGGTCTTGATGCAGCGCCATTTGCAGACCAGTCAGGCCCGTTACACGGTGGGGGAGATTACCCGTACCAGTGTCAGTCAGGCGGAGTCCCGTTTGGCCACGGCCCAATCCGATTTGACGCGGGCGCGCAATGATCTGGCGGTTGCCCGTGCTGAATTTTTCGAGGTGGTAGGGGTGGTGATGCCGGAGGGGTTGTCGTTGCCTTCTTTTCGGCGTTCTCTGGATGGGGGAGCGTTGTCGGAGTGGTTGGCGCAACTGGAGCAGCGTCCAGATATGCGGGCGGCGCTCAAGCGGTTGACGGTTTCCGATTTGAGTGTGCGGCAGGAGGATGCGGGCCATTGGCCGACGCTCTCTTTGACCAGTGATGTCAACCATACCTGGCAGCGTTCGAGCATCGACCAGTTGGAGGGGTACACGCTGGGCATGAAGATGGAGGTACCGGTTTTTAGTGGGGGGATGACGGTTTCGCGCACGGTTGAGGCGCAGGCCAAGCGCAATGCGCAGCAGGCGGCGGTGGATCTGTTGCGGCGTCAGGCGTACCGGGAGATTGAAAAGTCCACGTTGGATCTGAGCAGCAGCCAAGCGTTGGCGGAGTCGTTGCAGAGCAGTGTGGATGCGGCGCGGTTGGCGCGGGATGGGGTGGAGCGGGAGTTTCGGGTTGGCACCCGTCCCATGTTGGATCTGTTGGATGCTGAGCATGAGCTGTTTGTCAACCTGACCGATCAGGCGAAAAACCGTTATGCTTTGGAGTTGGCCCGTTTTCAGATGTTGCA
>PDZU01000008.1 GCA_002753095.1 Magnetococcales bacterium | reverse complement strand
CCGTGCGTGGCGTCAAATCATCTGCCAACCTCTACAGCCTGATCGAAACCGCCAAAGCAAACGAATTGGAACCGTTTGCCTACCTGCGTCATCTGTTCACCCGGTTGCCCTCTGCAACAACAGTGGACGATTACGAAAACCTCCTCCCATGGAACGTCAATAAAGCTACCCTGTCAACGGATTGAGATACGCGGAGAATTCACCGCTTACCTGAAGCTCAGTTAATGCGAGGAATGATTGATTTGTTCGCTCAATACGAGAGAGCTTTAATTCGCTCTCGTACCACTGCCGCTATGGCGGTCAAGCGTTCCAAAGGTGAACGTGTTGGCGGTATTCCCTTCGGCTATTGCATGCATAATGATGGTGTGACTCTCCTACCACACGAAACGGAGCAGGAAACCATCCAGAAAATTGCCAATCTCCGCAACTCTGGGATGACTCTTAAGGCCATCACCGAGAAATTGAACTCAGATGGTATCCCTTCTCGTGGTTCACGCTGGTATGTGACCAGCGTGGTCAATGTTCTTCAGAAATTCAAGTCTCAGAATACTAGGTGTTCTATGTGACCAAATTTGAGTATGAATTCTTCATGCGTTCAAAATATTAAATCCGGTTTTAATGTGTGCATGGTAATCTGTTACCATGTTGAAGAAAACGGAATAAATGTTATGGTGATTGAATATCAAAAAACAATCAATTAGCATGCTTTTACTTAGTATTCAGAATATCGAGCTATGTGAGAATTTTATTAACAATATTGCAAAAAACACAGTAAGCAAATCTTATCACTCTCAATCGCATTCACGCCCTACTAAGTTTGTGATAATTGATTGCCATCAGAATCTATTCCGAGAATTTCTCTAAATGTTTTCTTGAATTTTCCTTCGTTATCAATGCTATTGCTCTCGTAGTTTGTGTGTTCAGTGTTAATATTAATCCCAAGAAGAGTTATGTGTATCTTTGAGTCATATGATATTGTCGCTTGTTCAAACAATGGACTACCTCTTAAATTCGGCACAACAAAAACCCCGTTAATCTCATGCCCTTGTTTTCTGTAGAAATTCACATAAAATAGCATCCTATAGAGAGACTCTTGGTCAAGCGTATATGCGCCGCCAACGTTGGTGAGAGATTGGAAATTTCTACGTTTCGCATCGATAACTGCGATAGTATCAGCATCTCTTTTTATTAAAATATCTGGGCGAATTGTCCTGTTATATCCTAAAAATATCCTATCCATCGTGTTAAACTGCGGAGGGACTGTGATAGACAGGTCTGTACCAGAGAGAGCTGAACTGCATAATCTACATACATAATCTTGAAATAACTCAAATGGTCTCATGGCCATATCTCCTGCTACTATTGATAAGGTATTGTTCTACGTCTTGACGATAGTAGTACACACGGTTGCGAATTTTAATGTACGGAATTGCATCTGGTTTATCGCTACGCATCTTGGCCAATGTGTGGACACTCATTTTTAGAAGAGATGATGTTTCCCATGTGTTCATCAAGCTACATCCCTCAAATCTCTTCACAGTTAACTTAAACCCGTCACCTGATTCTTCAGTAGTCATTTTTATCACCTTATTGGTAAATATTGATAGATATTTGCTTCTATATATAAAGGCTTTTCTTAAACTCCGCTGCTGTTCTTCTGATTTCCTTTCCAGTTTTGTAGTTGATATATATCTGTTAGACACATGTGTACAATGATACTTAGAAGCGAAAATGATTGCACAAAAGCTCGGTATAACTAATTGATTTCGTGATGATATTTTGACATTTTTTTTTAAAAGATTGCTTTATCATTCTCCGTCGTCTCCTGTTAATAAGTACACCGGGATGTTCGGTATCTCAGTCTTTGAAAGATAATGTGCAAAAGTGAGAGAAATACCTGCTTCTTTCAGAACTGCTTGTATTTTTTTCAGGTACTCAAATAGAATGCCCGGCCTGTTGTCATATGTGGAAACTGTCAATCGTTTTTTTCTTTTTATATCTTTGTATAACTGATATTTATCAGGATACTTCCTTGCTACAATATTGTCGATATAGTTATATGAAAAATCGTAGAATGCTATTCTACTTTGAAATAGTTTTATAAATAAATTTCCATTAAGCAATTTAGCAATACTTATGTTGTTAAGTATCTCATTTTTCTTTAAGAACTCCCTACGTGTACGAAACTCGAAGTGCGACGCAATTCCTAGCTGGAGAATTCTGTCCATCTTGTCATAGTACATAATGGAACTGTTGCCATGATGGCCGCTTTTGAAATTTGAATATGCACTTTCGTTAAAAATCTCAATATCTCTAGTCCAACGAATTTTCGCCATTTTCATCCAGAGTTGCTGAAATGCCTGAGCCATATCTATTGAGAGGAATCCTACATCGAATGCAAAATCGCATCTTGAAACGGTATGAACTGGTAGTTCCATGCTTGCAATTTTTTCCAGGTCAGCTATTTCTGGTGTTTGCAGAGTAACGGTCAATCCGGCTGCAACCCATACCTCATCAATTTTGTATACTGTTCCTGCCTTAAATTTGTTCGATACGATTCTGACATTTTTAACACCCTTAAATAATGTCTTGATGTTCGCAACCATCGCTGGCCGGTCTTTGATGTCTCTGACAGGGAACCATAGCTTTAAGGTATCGATGTAGCAGCAGGCATACAGAGCCTCTTTCAGCACGTTTTTAAGTTCCTCTGGCCATGATGGGTGTGGTACGATTTTATCGTTAAAAATTATAGACTTGTCGTTCACTTTTCGTTCCCATTTTCTGTGTGTTTAATGTATTTAGATATATTTATACCTCTTTATACAAAAGGCTATTACGGTTATGTTTTGCTGCTAAACAAATTTGATTATAGTTGTAGGCATAGGGGTACGAAGGAGCTGTACGGCGTACCAATCTCCTCATTCTCTGCATGGCTCCAACGAGGACTGGTCGTCACTTATCATCAGCAGTCAAATTACTGGCCAGTTTTACTGTAATCTTGAATAACCTTAATTTATGATATGTAGCAAATGTACAGACACTTATAGTAAACTATAACTTTCGATAGAATTGACATCTATCTGGAAATTGTTTACCATAGATGTAAGCTAGGTGCGCTTCTCAACTCTAGAGAGGTTCTGGACCCTTTCCTAAGCGATATATTGATATTGGTACACTTCAATCGTGCAGTGTAGATATGTCATATTGTTTGCTTCCCTATGATGAGGCATTCTCATCTAAGGGGGAAAGACAGAGGCCAGCCATGGTAGCACCCTTTGATTCCGCTCCATCATCCGCTATCCTTACAGTTGAGGAGGTTGCCCAGTTCCTGCGGAAAAGCCCTTCATGGGTTTATAAGCATTGGCAGGTATTGGGTGGTGTGAAGCTCGTGGGTTCTCTGTTTTTTCCAGCACAGGAGAAAATCCATGAGCGTATATTTAGTAAGGGGGAAGGGGTGGAGGTACGACTTCACCAAGAACGGAGTCCGTCACACGGCGACATGGTTCCGCTTAAAAGCAGATGCTCAAATAGCCGAGGCAGAGAAACGAAAGGAGTTGCAACAAGAGCAGGAAGTGGGACCGGAGCCACCTCAGCACTTGCAGACTGTGGAGGTCAAGACCCCAACCGACATGGCCTTCTTGGACCTTGTTAACCGTAGATTGGATTATGTGAAGGCTTACAACTCCCAAAGGCACTATACAGACTACCTGTATTTGGCAAGGCGTTGGGTCAAGCAATGGGGCGAATTGTTGGTTAATCAAATCAGTCAGGATATGTTGATGGCCTTTCTGTTTGAGCGGACCAAGGTCTCTAACATCACAGCCAACAAAGAGATTCGGTATCTTAGAGCGACGTTCAGGTATGGCATCCGCAAGAAATGGGTGCAGAGTGACCCAACAGAAGAAATCAGCTTCTTCCCAACTGAGGAAATCGTTCGGATGGTGCCATCATCTGCCGAGCTTGACAAGGTGATTGCTGCTGCTGAAGAGGAACCGGATACTCAGGATTACCTTTGGACTATAAGGGACACTTTGGCCAGAGTAAGTGAGGTTAATCGTTTGACCTGGAATGATGTGAACTTCAATGCACGTCATGTCATCCTCTACACACGCAAGAGAAAGGGTGGTCATTTGACTCCCAGAAAAGTCCTCATGACCAATAAACTTTTTGAGGTTCTGTCACGACGTTATGCTGCCCGTGACAAGAGCAAGCCATGGGTGTTTTGGCATACTTACTGGGACAACAAGACTGGGGAGCTTGTACAGGGGCCGTACCGGGACCGGAAGCGGATAATGAAAACCCTTTGCGAAAAGGCTGAGGTAGAGTATTTTCGTTTCCACCCGATTCGGCACTCTGGGGCCACACTGATGGACAACAACAATGTCCCTCTGGGTGCCATTCAGAAGATTTTGGGTCACAGGAATCGGAGCACAACCGAGCTGTACCTCCATAGTATGGATAAGTCTGATAGAGAGGCGATGGAGACCTTTGAGCGCGCTCGCGAACAAGAGTCTCACACAAAGTCTCACACAGATTCACACACAGCACGGGCAGTTGAAAAAGTGATGTCTTGTAACTAGTTGATAACAAACAAAGTCCTCGTAGCTCAGCCGGATAGAGCAACGGATTCCTAATCCGTAGGCCGTGCGTTCAAATCGCGCCGGGGACACCAATTAAATCATAGGGATGGCATCTGGCAGAGACCGGAGCTGTGGGGTGCCATGTGCGCCAAGTACCCGATGGTTCCATATCGCATCGACAGTTTTCCTGACCTTCTACCAAGTTTCGGCCAAGCGCAGTAACATGTTGTTGGGCGTTGTCGGGGCTGTCTCGTTCACGACCACTGGGAATCCCATTACACGATGGGGGGGATCCTGCGTGCGTTGTGCAACGCCCACCATCTGAGAGAACTTAAGAATCTGTTCGAAATAAGAGAAAGAAGACCAGACGCGCAAGATGCAAAAACGATTATTTTTATTGTGGAATCAGATCATGCATGGCCTTATGTACCTGTTGCTTGTGGTTGGTTTGGCGTTGTGGACGTCTGGGGAACTGGTGGCGGCACCCCGTGCCACTCCGGTGCCAGTCAGCACGAACGTAACGGCCACGCCGCCCCTGACTCTGGCCAATCTCTGGGACAGCCCTACACCGACCCCCACTTTGTTGCATGCCTTGGTGGAAAACGTGACGGCAGAGCTGAATGGTTTGCCCAAAGAGAGCAAAGACGAGGGGGTAGAACAGCAGCGGGCTTTATTGCAAAAGCGGGTCTCTCTGTTGCAAGAGTATGTGGAGACCATGGAGCGTTTGCAGACCTTGCGGGCTGTTAATACCGATTGGAAGAGTCAGGAAGAGGCTCTGAAAAAAACGCTGGAGCAAAGCAATCAGCAACAAGCGCCCAAGGCACCGGATAAACCAACCCCGGAATCGTTCAAGCAGGTTCAGGATGCCCTGGAAAAGGCCACGCAGGCGGTGGACAGTCTGACCGCGCAGGCCAAAGAGCTGCAACTGTTGTTGGGGCAAATGCCAGAAAAGACCCTCTCCGCCAAAGGACGACTGAAGCAGGCGCAGGATAATTATCAGCAGTTTCGGGATTTGTCGGCCAAGGCCGAGGGCAAAAAGAGACGTTCCCTGACCCTGCAGGCAGAAAATGCCCATATCGAGCTGTTGTTGACGCAAAACATCCTCGCCCGATGGGAGGCAGAGCAGAGTGTGGCCGTGGCTACCTTGACCCTGCACGACAAGCAGTTAGAGGTGGCGCAAAACAGTCGTCAATATCAGCAAAAGGTGTTTGCGCTCTATCAGGAGGCGTTGAACAACCAGCAGGCCGCTGCGGTAAGCAGTTCTCAGGAGGTGCTGCGCCGCAAAGAGTTGGCGGCCCAGCAGGCCAATAGTCCAGAGCAAAAATTTTTGGCCAGTTGGGAGCTTTCCATTGCTCGCCTGCAAAAGGAGCGGGCCGATCTTAATAAATTGCAGACCGATGTGGTCAGTGCTGCCTCCGAACAGGAACATCTGCTGCAAAATGAGAAGGGTGATCTGAAAAGTTTGGAGAGCTTGACCCAGCAGTTTGGTACCCAGGGTCTGGCAGCCGATATTCTCAAGGAAAACTATAAACGGCTGAATCGGCGGCGTTGGGATCTGCGCGAGCCCCTCTACCCAGAGATTTTTGTGCAATTGCACGATTTGCAACCCCGTCTTTTTGTCATGGACTCGGCTTTGGCCGAGTTGAACAGCTCTTGGAGCAGTACACTGGCCGAGGTGCTGAACCAATTGCCAGAGCGACAACGGGAAAGTTTTACCCAACAGGCGACCCAGTTGCGCAACACCTATCGCCAACTGCTCAGTGAAGAAAAGCGGCTGCTGTTTGATCTGCAGGCCGAAGGGCAGCGGTTGCAACTGCTGACTCTGGAGCGCAGCAACACGCTGCATCGTACTGAAACCTTTCTATTGTCCCGGATTTTTTGGATCCAGGATGCACCACCACCCAGCACGGTTCTGCTGCAACAGTTGTGGGAGGAACTTTTTTCCAGCAAGCGCAACAGTGGTTTGAGCAACCTGCTGCGCTATACGGTCACGGCAGAGCAGTGGCAGGCCGCCTGGAGCGCCTTGCAAGAGCCCTGGCCTTTGTTGACTTGTGTGCTCCTGTTCTTGATCTTGCCGCCGCTGTTGTGGCAGAGCAGGCGCGCCTTGCATGCGGCTGCCACCCTGCCGCCTGCTGCCCAACCCCCCGCTACCGCAACAACCAGCCCAGCAACTGTGCCCCTGCGTACTGTGTTGGCCACTTTGCTGCTGCCGTTGCCCGGTCCAGCCTGGTTGGCACTGTTGGTGCTGGCTGGCCAACTGTTGCCCTGGTCTGCCGCTTTGATGCAGCCATTGCCACCGGTTCTGCGCCTGCTGTTGTCGGAAAGCGTGTTGATCATCGCCCTTTTTTGGTTGTTGTGGGCGGCCAACCGCCTGCTGTTGGCACCCGGCGGTTTGGCAGAGCGGGTGCTGCGCCTGCCGTTGGAGGTGACCCAGAGTCTGGCTGCTTCCGTGCGGCTGGCCTTGTGGGCGTATTTGCTCTTTTTGCCGGTGTGGGTGATCTTTCGTGGACCACCCTTCCATTTCGAGGTGTTACCGCGCCTGGGTTATACCCTCTTCGAATGCACCATGGCCTGGGTCATCTACCGGTTGATCCATCCCAATGCCCCTTTGCCGCGTCACGCCCTGGCCCACTCCCAGTCCACAGCCTTGTCCAGCGGGCAGAATGTGCGCCGTTCGTTGACTGCCCGTTTTACCCGCCATTGGTGGCTGGTTAGCCGTCTGTTGAGCCTATTCATGGTGGTGGTGGTGTTGCTGGATATTTTTGGCTACCGCTTTGGGGCCACGTGGTTGGCCTATAATGGCATTCGGTCGATCTTGACCTTCTTTTTGCTGATTGGCCTGTATCGTCTGTTGGCCTCGACCATTGAAACCCTGATCCGTCGTCGCCGCCGCGCTCCAACCGTGCTTGCTCCAGGGGCGCGGGGTACCCTGAGTCGTACCCAAATTGCCCGCCAGATCAACGATTCCCTGCGCATGGTCTTCATTCTGGGTGGTCTGCTTCTGATGGGCAACTATTGGGGCGTCCATGAACAAATTTTCCAGGCACTCAAGGGGTTGATCATTTTTAGTACCACTGGCAGCGATGGCCAGTTGATTTTGGTCTCTCTGGTAGATCTGTTGCGTTTTACCTTTACCTTGCTGGTGGTTGGTTGGATCGTCAAACATCTGCCCCGCATCTATGAACTGCTGCTTTTCTCCTGGCTCTTCCTGGATGCTGGATCCCGTTATGCCGTGCTGACCATCTCCCGCTATTTGATCTTTATTATTGGTTTGTTATCCGCCTTGAATGAGCTGCATCTGGATGTGGCCAAGGTGGGTTGGCTGGTGGCGGCCATCAGTGTGGGTATCGGTTTTGGTTTGCAGGAGATTGTCGCCAACTTTGTCAGCGGTATCATTCTGCTGCTGGAACGACCGGTACGGGTTGGGGATATGATCACTATCGGCAACACCATCACTGGGCGCATTACCCGTATCAATATCCGCGCCACCACCGTGATGAATACCGATTACCAGGAGCAGTTGATCCCCAACCGGGATTTGATCACCAAAGAGGTGACCAACTGGACTCTGGCCAATACCACGCTACGTATTGTTGTCAAGATCGGTGTGGCCTATGGTAGTGATATCGAAAAGGTAAAACGACTGTTGCTGGAGTTGGCCCGGCAGCAGCAGGGAGTGTTGGCCGAGCCTGCCCCGGATGTGCTGTTCATGCAACATGGAGCCAGTTCGATGGATTTTGAGTTGTGGGCCTTTTTGCCGGATCCGGGCATCCGCTGGGTGGTGCGGGATCGTCTCAACTGCGCCATTAATCGCGCCTTCGCCGAACATGGTATCGAAATACCATTTCCGCAGCAGGATGTTCGGATCCGCCGGGAGGCTGTGTCGGTGTCTAAGTCGGTGAGCCAGGAATAAATTAACAAACAAACGGTCACTTTCCAGCACCCAAAACAATTGTGGGTCCAGGGGGCTGAGCCTCCTGGCAGGTCCAGGACGGAGTCCTGGGAATTTATCTTTTGGCGCGCTTTTCACGATAAGCCGACGCGGTTTTTGCGTCGGCTTAAGCGCCTAATTGACGCAAGCTGTGCGGATTGGCGCGGTTTTCTGCGCCAATCCGCACAGCCTTTCAATGGATTGTGCGCGAGGTCAACTCAACTTGGCGTTGAACAGTGACCGCACGGTTATGCTACGCATTTGCTTCTGTAAAACGCCGCACATTACAAGCAGGGCTTAAGCCCTGCACCCGCCAGGGGTGATGATCGCCCCTGGACCCCGCAATCGTTTTTTTATCCGTTTTTTATCCGTTTTTCAGGCGCTGGTCGGACGGCAGAGGGCAGAAGATTGTACCTTTTCCAGCAGACGGGCATGAATTGCCGCATTGGCCGCTACCACGTTACCAGAACGCAGATAGTCGTTTTCCCCGGCAAAATCGGTCACAAAGCCGCCGGCCTCCAGTAGAATCATCGCGCCGGCTGCCACATCCCAGGCCGCTAGTCCCTGTTCCCAGAAACCATCATAACGGTTGTCGGCAGTAAAACAGAGGTCCAAGGCGGCACTGCCCTGCCGTCGAATCCCATGGCTGGCCTCGCACAAAATGCGAAACGAATCCAGATAGGCCGGCAGGCGCTCTTTGTGTTTGGCCGGAAAGCCGGTAGCCAACAACGCTTTCGATAATAGACGATTTTGCCCAGTACGAATGCGCCGATCATTCAGGAAGGCTCCCCGTCCCCGCTCCCCCACAAACAGCTCATTGCTGACCGGATTGAAGACCACCCCAGCCAGTAGTACATCGCCCTCCGCCAGGGCAATGGAGAGGGCAAAATGGGGAATGCCATGGATAAAATTATCTGTGCCATCAATGGGATCAACAATCCAGTAACGCTCCGTACCCACCCCCTGGCGACCACTCTCCTCGGCGACGATGCCAAATTGGGGATACCCTCTTTTTAAGTGATAAAGAATTTCTTTTTCCACAACGGTATCGGCATTGCTGACCCACTCCCCATGTTCCTTATTGCGGACCTCCAACTCATGGCGACGGTGGAAGAGTTCGACGGCCTTGTTGCCGGCCTGCCGGGCGGCCCGAATGGCCACGTTGGTGTGAGGGGAGTAGTTCATGGTCGAAAATCACCGCAAATCAAGAGATAACCACTGGACCGACCGCACGCCAAGTACGATCGCACCGCTCAACATAACACGATCCCAGTACCACGTCATCCCCATGCGGGTCAGGGGAATAAATGGGCCATGGTTACGGAACTTCAGAGGTTATTGAGATCGGGCAAGAATTGCCGACACGCCCTGGGCAGATTCGGTCAGACCCGTGGATTTTTTCCATTTCTGGAGGTGGTGTGCGCCCAGCGTCATGGTTAGTGAAATTTATCATGGCGAATAATATGTTCAATATCAATTATTTGAAAACATGCCATGCAGGTCAGATCGACATGAAAAACACTCTTTCTGTGATTGGCATACTGGGTGCATAAGCGAAGGCAACGCCATTTCTGCCTGGGAGAATCGGTAGCAGTGGAAGGTGAAACGCAGGGTCATGGGAGTCTATGTCGGCATGTCTATCAATAACATTTTGAACACATCCCAATCGGGTATTTTTGCGTCGCAATCCACGTTGCAGACGATCTCCCATAATATTGCCAATGCCAATACCACGGGATATTCGCGGCAGAAGATCACCCTGGTCAATGCGCCGATGGGTTTGGGTGTTCAAATCAAGGATATTTCCCGGCAGTTGGACCATCTGCTGGATCGTCGCCAGGAGTTGGGCATGTCCGAGACTGGCAGTTTGGATGCCAAGTCGCGCTTTCTGGAACAGATGGAAAATATTTTTAATGAAGCCGGTGGCGAAGGGCTAAACAGCCGTTTGGGTGATCTGTTTTCCGCTGCCGATAATCTGGTGGACAATCCGACCAATCCGGTCAACCGGGAGGAGTTTGTGACCCGTGCGCAAAGTGTGGCCAACTATCTGCAAAAGATGGATACCACACTGACCGGTCTGCTCACACCGGTGGACAAGGAGGTGGATGTTCTGCTGGAAGACGTGAATACCCGTTTGAAAGCCATTCGTGACATCAACGCGGTGATTACCGGGCGGGGCGGTTCCGATGCGCCTTTGGATCTGCTGGATCAACGCCGCCAGATGGTGCTTGAACTGGGTAAATTGGTCAATATCCAGACCCTGGATACGCCCGGCAACGGTTTGCAGATCATGATGGCCGGTGGGCAAGGTTTGCTGGTGGATTCGGTGCATGCCGCCACCTTTGCCCGCAGCACGGTAAAAAATGCCTTGGATCCCTCCGATCCCAGCAAGACCACCGACTTCAAGGGGATTACGCTGGATGGCCGCGATCTGCAGCGTGTCCAAGGTGGGGAACTGGGTGGACTGGTCGAAGTGCGCGACTCCTTGATCAACGGCAAGAACGGCTTTGCCACCAAGTTGCAGGCATTGGCCGATGAAATTCGCTTTCAATTCAATCAGATTGCCAGCGTTTCCGTCAGCCAGAACATGTACAGCAGTCAGGTGGGTGCCTTTGCGTTGGGCAACAACCTCGATGCCTCCATCGATACATTGGTCACCGATGCCACTTCGCCCCTGTATTCCGGGGCACCAGTCGATTTTTCCCGCAGTCAGGATGGGGAGATGATCTTTGCGGTGGGCAGTGATGCCACCCATCTGAACCATGTGGTTCGGGTCAGTGTGACACGCACCATGTCGATCCAGGAAGTGGTGGATGCCATCAACAATGCCGTGGATCAGGATGACAACAGCGGTTACATGAGTGCCTCGATCACCACAGATAACCAACTGCGTCTGCAATCGGCAACCGGTCAGTATTATGGAACTGTTTCCGATAGTTCCAATATGCTGGCTGCCTTTGGCATCGGCGCGGTGTTCAGCGGCACGGCGGCACGGGACATGGGGACCAACCCAATCTTGCTGGATGATGCCAGTGCGTTGGGGGTGGGGCGGATGAGCCCGGTCTATGGCGATCCGAACGATCCAACCCGCATTACTAGTGCCACCTTCGATGATGGTGACAACCAAGCCGCTTTGGCGTACAGCCGCCTGCGCGAAACCAAGGTATTGATCGGCAACCAGAAAGCCACCTTGAGCGGCCATTATGCCGCCATCACAGGTGCTCTTGGGGCCGTGGTCAACCAGAACAGCGAGTCCATGACCGCCCAAAAAGCGGCACAGGATTTTCTCGAGACATTACGCCAATCCACCTCCGGGGTCTCCATGGAGGAAGAGTTGACCGACCTGCTGCGTTACCAACGCACCTTTCAGGGATGCAGCAAAATGGTTACCACCGCCGACATGATGATGCAAACCATCATCAATATGGTGGGTTAACGAGTCAGGATACGGAGATACGAGCATGCGCGTTACCAGCAGTATGATGTATACCGCCAGCATGACTGCCTTGCAGGCGCAGCAGCAGGAGTTGTTACAGGCCCAATTGCAGGGTAGTACCGGTCTGCGGATCCAACGTCCATCGGATGATCCTTCCGGCACCTTTCGGGATCTGCTTTTTTCGGCAGATCTTTCCGGGGTGACCAGTCTGAAGCGGACCACCGATCTGGCCACACAGCGCCTGCAAACCGGTGACAAGACCCTGGGTATCATGCACGACAGCATGATGTCTGCCTACGAACTGGCCATGCAGTTTTCGCCGGGTACGTCGGCAAACGATCCAGAAATTCTCAAAGGTGCCGCCATTTCTGCCTTGGGGATCTATCAAAACATCTTGTCCATCGCCAACCAGGAGATGGATGGTGTGCCGATCTTTGGTGGTAGTCGGACAGCAACCCCGTTTGATAATGCGCATTTGCGGGCGACCAATGTGCGTGTGCAGAGCCAGGGGACCGGTTCGGCCAGTAATGCACCAGATGGCTTTGTGGCCACAGTTTCCGATGCCTTCACTGTGCCAGCGGGTCAGAGTGGTGCGGCGACCATCTACAACATCGCCCCCACGACCACCGGTGATTACGATGTCTACATCAATGGTGAACGGCAAGCTTTGCCGGTCACGCCCATCACCCGGTCTGGCATGTCTGATTATCTGGACCTGGGTAATGGCGTAACTTTCAATATGGGCGGTACTTTGTTGAATGGGGAAAATCTTGCCTTCTCGGTGGTGCGCGACGGTGCCCACTACAAGGCGACCCAGACGCAACTGTTTGCCGATGGCGCTCTGACCCCTTCGACGGTGGACGTGACCGCTGGATACTCGGCCCAGGTAACTGATGGGGCCACCTTCAATGATGTGCCCTTGAGCGTCAAGATGGTCTATCAGGCCAGCTCGGGTGACTATGCCGTCAACATCAACGGGGTGGATCAGGTGCCTGTCACGGCGAAAGCCGCCACCATGGGACAGCCTGCCTATGTGGATCTGGGCAATGGCCTGACCTTCAGTCTGGTCCATCCGCCCCAGGCAGGGGATGTCTATTACTTTGAAGTGGTACCCGCCTATCAGGGGGGTAAGCAGGATCGGCCCGTGCAGGTGACTGGTGGTCGCACGCTGCCGGGCAATGTGACCGGTGCCGAGTTGATCGAGGGTAGTGGCAGCGTGGGTCGTGATGTCAATGTGCTGGGGGCGCTGGCTGCTTTGCGTGGGGCCCTGCTGCGCGGTGATGCCCAAGAAGTGGGTATCCAGTTGGCACGTCTGGATGCCGGGCGGGGGCAGACCTCCGATTTTCAGTCGTTGACCGGGGTGCGCGCCACACAGATGGAAGCAACCAACTCCATCCTGACCACCGATGAACTCAGTCTGCAGACACTCAAAACCGGTAACTCGGAAGTGGATGCTTTTGAGGTGTTGAGTCGCTTGCAAAAGGCATCGACCTCGTTACAGATGTTGACAAGTGTGGAACGGCAGGTGCTGAACATGTCCCTGCTGGATTTTATTAGCTAGCAACTGGACACAAGTCGCCCCGATTCCCGGGCGCGCTTAAAGCAGTACAGACGGGAACTCGCCGCCAATCGCGGTTAGGCGGGTGGCGGAACAAAGGGCTAACAATCTGGGTGTGGAGAAGAGGTTATGGAAATTCAGGGAACCCGATTTGGCGTTCTGGAATTTAAGGAGGAAGAGATCATCCTGATCAATGAGGGCTTGCTGGGATTTCCCATGAGCCGTCGGTTCATCCTGTTTCCTTATGGCGAGAACTCTTCGTTTTTCTGGTTGCAGTCGATCGATGAGCCGGAAATTGCGTTTATCGTCATCAATCCGTTCGACTTTTTTGCCCACCTGGAGTTTGTGGTGCAGGATGATGATGCCCTGGCGTTGCACTTGGAGCGCCAAGAGGATGTGGAAATTTTTACCCTGGTGACCATCCCGGAGGGTCGTCCCGAGGAGATGCGCACCAATCTGGCTGGTCCAGTGGTGGTCAACACCCAAAATCGTCAGGGCCGGCAAATTTTGGTCAAAGAATATTCACCGCGGCAACTGTTGATTCCGCCGCACATGCAGTCGACCTACCTGAAGGAACGGGAAGTTCGGCGCGTCAGTCACCAGCGTCGGCGTGCACGGAATCGCACAGAACAAGCCCCAGCAAGAATGGCCGCAGCGGGCTGAACCCGCGGCACAAAACATTGATTAAACGGACATGCAGTCATAACGAACAGAGCAACGATAGAGGATTACGACAATGCCACTTTATATCAACACCAACGTTCCTTCCCTCACCGTACAGCGGAATATGTCCACGGGCACCGGCGCGTTGAACAAGGTCTATGCCCGCCTCTCGTCCGGGTTGCGCATCAACTCGGCAGGGGATGATGCTGCCGGTTTGGGTATCACCAACCGCATGACTGCGCAGATCCGTGGTTTGACCCAGGCCATCCGCAACGCCAACGATGGTATCTCCGTGTCGCAGGTGGCGGAAGGGGCCATGGCCGAAGATGCCAACATGCTGCAGCGGATCAGTGAGCTGAGCGTGCAGGCGGCCAATGCCACCAACAGTGATTCCGACCGTCAGAGCCTGCAGGAAGAGGTGGTGCAGTTGCTGGCCGAGATCGATCGGGTCTCCCAGGAGACCGAATTCAACGGTTGGGCGATGCTGAAAGGTGGTCAGGATCCCTTGCTGTTCCAGGTGGGCGCCAAAGAAGGACAGATCATTCAGGTCAACTTGGCGGATGCCCGTGCCAGCACCCTGCTGGCGCAGCAGGTGGCGGTCGATCCCAACAGCCCGGCCTCGTTGAACAACAAGAAGATTGATGGTTTGAACGTCATTGTGTCCAGCCCGATTCTGGAGGGGTCGAAGCTGTTTGCTTCCAACTTGGCCACCATGGTCAACGCGGTTGCCAGCGGTGACAACAGCCAGGCGGCGTCGCAGCCCTACACCCATACCCTGCTGGCAAGCAATGTGGCACGCAACATGGCGGTTGTCGCCGGTGCCACGGTTGCGGATGCCACGACAATCGCCAGCAATGTTGCCACGTATATTGGTACGCAGGCGGTGCTGGATCTGGAATCTGCCTATGCTGGCGGCACCTTGAGTGATCCGCCGACTGCTGCAGAGGTCGAAACGATTTTGGGTACCAGTGTGTCTGATGATGTCTTGCAGGCGGCGATCAATGCGGCCAAGGGGTTGACGGCAGATGGTGTGACCAAGATTGCCGGTGGCGCCAGCGTCAATACGGTGATTGGTGCGGTGATTGCGGCACAGTCTTTGTCGCCAAATTTTCAAGTGTTTGCCGACAATACCGACAAGGCGCGGGTTTTGGCGACGAGTCTGTATGTGGCCAATCGTGATTATGTCAATGCCAATGGTACCGAAGGTGTTCCGACCGATTATGCGTTGTTGGCGGGCAGCAGTTCTGGAGTCATCAAGGATGCCACCGACGCTGCCGATGTGGTGAACAAGGCGGTCCGTTTCAATGGTTCGGATGGTAATCCGGTGGTCAAGGATGTGCCGGTGGGCAACATCCTCAAGGTAATCCGCACCTTCGGCGAGCAGATCAGCAAGGGCAGTACCATTGATGACATTGCCCGGGCGGCTGTGGCAGCGGATGCCGGTACCAACGGCAAGAAAAATCTGACTTTTGAGCAGGCCAAGGTGATTGCGGCTGCTGGTATGGCGGCGGCACAGGCTGGTGCCACGGTGGATGATGCCCAATCCGCCGCGACCAATATGGCCAAGGTGTTGGCTGCGCGTGATGCGGCAGCCTCTTCGGCGACCCAGGCCAAGGCGGGTGAAAAGGTGACTGTACCGCGGTGGTTGATCAATACCGATGGTCAAAACACCTATCCGCCGACCCCGTTGATCGATGTGACGGGTAAGACCATTCCCACCGATCCGACCTTGGAGTTTGATCCCCCCAACACCGATGCCGGTGGTACCAAGCCCTACAACCCGCCGTTGACGGGTCAAAAGGCGGCTGGTCGCATGCTGAGCATTGTTCTGGACGCGATCAACCGGGTTTCCAGCACCCGTGGTGAGTTGGGTGCCATCGAGGGTCGCTTTACCTCCAATATCGCCAACCTCAACAATGTGGTGGAAAACCTCAGCGGGGCCCGTGCGCGCATCCTGGATGCCGACATTGCCGCAGAGACCGCCAACTTGACCAAGCTTTCCATCCTGCAGCAGGCGGGCACGGCCATTCTGGCTCAGGCCAACCAGTTGCCGCAGTTGGCTCTGCAGTTGTTGAAGTAGGTTGGGTTGCACCGTGCATCGCTTGTTACTGAAAACGTGGGGAGAGTTCAATGGAGGTTCATGGCACTCGGTTTGGTTCTCTGAATTTTACGCAGGAGGATCTGATCCATCTGGAAAATGGTTTAATGGGTTTTCCGACGAGTAAGCGGTTCCTCCTGTTTCCCTATGCAGAGGAGTCGGCGTTTTATTGGCTGCAGTCGGTTGATGAGCCGGAGATTGCGTTCATCGTGATCAACCCCTTCGAATTTTTCTCCAACCTGGATTTTACCGTATCCGACGAAGATTCTGCTCGGATCGGTGTAGAGAGAGGGGAGGATGTGGAGGTGTTCAGTCTGGTAAACGTACCCGATGGGCAGCCGGAAGCGGTACGCACCAATCTGGCGGCACCGGTACTGGTGAATGTTCACAATCGGCGTGGTCTGCAGATTTTGGCACCGGACTTTTCGGCACGACAACCGCTGATTCCGGTCGATATGCGGCATCAGGCAAAAGAACGGGCGCTGCGGGAATTTGCCCAACAGCAACAAATGATGGCGGTCTAGTACCACATTGGCACCCAAACTGGGGATGATACGATCATGGCAATGACTCTCAACACCAACATTAACTCAATGAATGCCCAGCGCAATATTGGCATTGTGACCGACTCCCTGACCCGGACTTTTCAGCGCTTGTCCTCCGGGATGCGTATCAATACGGCCATGGATGATGCGGCTGGTCTGGCCATTTCGACACGCATGACGGCGCAGATCAAAGGTCTGTCGCAGGCAGTACGCAACACCAATGATGGCATTTCCATGGCCCAGGTGGCAGAGGGGGCGCTCAATGAGAGTGTCAACGCCCTGCAGCGGATTCGTGAATTGGCGGTACAGGCGGCCAATGGCACCATGACCTCCAGTGATCGCAAGGATTTGCAACTGGAGGTTTGCCAACTGCTCAGCGAGATCAATCGCATTGCCACGGATACGCAGTTCAATGGGTTTTCCATGTTGACCGGTGATTTTCTTACCCAGCCCAAAATGGTGCTGCAGGTGGGGGCCAGAGAGGGTCAGGCGATCTCCTTTTCGATCATGGATATGCGTTTGACGGCCTTGGGCAGTTGGCTCAGCATGGTGGACACAGCAAACAATCAGATGTACAGCGTCGATGCCAGTGGTGCGCAGTTGTCGTTGTACAAGTATCAGTTGGCCAAAACCAGCTATATGAGTGGTGATGTTGTTGCGCTGAGTTCGGATCAGGTAACCAAGAAGCTGGCCTATCCCAATCTGATTGGTACCCGTTCGGCAGCGGAGAGTGCCATCAGTTTGATTGACACGGTGTTGGACAGGGTGTCTCGGGAGCGGGCCCATTTGGGTGCTTTGCAGAACCGCTTTACGGCGGTGATTGCCAACCTGAACAATGTGGTGGAGAACATGTCTGCCGCCCGGTCGCGGATCATGGATGCGGATATTGCTTCCGAGACGGCCAATTTGGCGCAGAAGAGCATTCTGCAACAGGCGGGGACAGCGGTCTTGGCGCAGGCCAATCAACTGCCGAAGCTGGCTTTGCAACTGCTGCAGTAGGGGTGAAGGTGTCTCCGGGCCCGGTTGGGTTTTGCCCGCCGTGCGGGTGGTAAAGATATGTAAAGTGCGGCACCATGCGGCAAATTTTTCTTAAGTGGTGTTGTTTGCCGACCGATACCGCTTGCAGAGGTAGTGACTGTTCTTGTATCGTTGTTGTCTTGGAGGGGGAGTGAACATGGGCATGTCTGGTACCGCCTATCGGCGCACGCAGGAGGCAGTCGCCGCCAGTTTCGAAGCAGGAGACGTTTGGCAGGGCAAATCGCTTCCGGTATCGCAGTGGTCAGGCCAGGGCTTGCGCTCTGCACAGTGGGATCCTGGTGTCGCGACGTTGGCCTCGTTAGTGGAAGAGGCCAATCAGTTGCTGACCCGTTTATCCTCGGCAGAAATTGCCTACTCCTCTGAAGGTGGAATGGTGATGACGACGGCTTCCTTGCCGGGGAAGATTTTTCCGGAGGAGCAGCTTTGGGGGCTTTTGCAGCGGGTACGGGCCTTGCATGATACGCTGGTAAGCGTGCAACAGGGCACGGCCAAATAGGCAACACCTAGTCAGGGTTTGATGGTAAGGAGCACAGATATGGCGACGTCTTCAGGTTCAATCTCTTTTGGTGGTCTGGCATCGGGTCTGCCTTCGGATATGGTCGATCAGTTGATGAAGGCTCAGCAGAGCCAACTGACTGCCTATCAGAGTGCCAAGTCCAGACTGGCCGACCAAAATACAACCATGACTACCTTCAAGTCCAAGTTGACGGATTTGGCCAGTAAGGTATCGGCGTTGCAGTATTCCAGTTCCTGGGCGCCGCACACGGTATCCAGTTCCGACTCGGACACGCTGACGGCGACGGCGGGCAGTAGCGCCATTTCTGGTACCCATACGTTGGATGTGACCCGCTTGGCGACCAACGATACGTGGGTATTGGGCAACGACGATTTGGACAGTGCCAGCGGGGTAAGCAGTTCCACCGACACACTGGCGTCCGGTTCCACGTTCTCGTTCACCTATAATGGGAACGATTATAATTTTGATACGTCGCTGGAGGGGCTGACTCTTTCGGAGTTGGCTGCGCTGATCAACAATACCACTTATGAAGATGACGATGGCGAAACCGAGGATGGGGTGTCTGCCGGTGTCATGTACGATGGTTCTGCCTATCGGTTGGTTTTGACTGCCCGTGACAGCGGTCAGTATGAGTCCGGTTCGCGTATTGCGGTTTCTGCCAGTTTGACCTTTGCGAGCGACACCAGCGTAACCTTGACTGACTTCAAGAACAGTGTTGAAGCGGAAGATGCCTTGTTCACCCTGGACGGTGTGGATGTGTCCAGCACCTCCAATACGGTCACGACTGCGTTGACCGGGGTGACTTTGCAGTTGAAGGCGACCACGTCAACGAGCATCTCGCTGACGATTGCCGACGATACCACCACGGTCAAGAGTAACCTGAATGCTTTTGTGGAGGCCTACAACACGGTTATCAAATATGTCAGCGATAACCGTGAGGGGAGCTTGTCCGGTGTCTCTTTGGCCCGCACGGTTGTCAACCAGATCCGCAATGCCTTGAATACGCGCACCAACAAGGTGGATGCAAGCAGTGCCACGGATTATTTGAGCCGTTCCACTTTGGCTGAGTATGGTCTGCGGACCGATGCCAAGACGGGTTTGATCAGTTTTGACAGCACTTCTCTGGATGCGGCTTTGCAGAGTGACTACAGCGGTTTGGCCTCGTTGTTCAGCAATACCCAATCCGAGGTGGGGACTGGCTATAATGCGGGGTTGGCCTATCGTTTGAAGAGTGCTTTTGATGGCATGACCAACAGTGTCACGGGTAGTTTTGCGGCCCAGACCAATGGTATCAAGAGCCGCGTAGAGCGTTTGGACAAGGATATCGCGCGGGAGAGTGCCCGTTTGGACAAGGTGAGACAGCAACTGATCCTGAAATATTCCAATCTGGAGCAGTTGATCAGCCAGTTGAACAGTGCCGGTTCTGCCATGACTTCTGCGTTGAGTAAGTTGTCGTAATTTTTTTAGTGACCAGTGGGAAGAAATGGTATAAAGAGTATGGATATGGAGGTGAGTAGCCAAAAGGCTGGGGCGTTGGATGCTGCCGATCTTTCTCCTTTGGAGATTTTGATTCAGCTTTACGAGGGGGCGATTCGTTTTCTGGAGCAGGCGACTGAGGCTTGTGAAGAGGGGATGGTAGACGAGTTCAAGGAGTCTCTTGGGCGCGGGCAGCGGATCATCGAGGAGTTTCAGCGCACGCTGGATTTTACCCAGGGATCTGGGGTGTCCAACCAATTGAATGATCTCTATGGTTTCATGTTGGATAATCTGGCCCAGGCCAAGCTTACCCATGATGTGCAGTATATTCAGCAGGTGATCAAAAATCTGCAGATTCTGCTCGATGGCTGGCGGGGTGCCGACACTGCTCAGGTGGAAGGTTAAATAAAGGCTTACCATGTCGTATGGGTTGCGCAGTTACAAAACCTCTCGGGCCAATACGGCCTCGCGGGAGGATCTGCTCATCCTCTTATATGAGGGTGCCATCCGCTTTTTGGAGCGTTCCATCAGCGAGATGGAGGCCAAGAATCTTGCTGAGCATAAAATGTATTTGCGTCGTGGTTTGGCGATTATTTCCGAGTTGCAGAACACCCTTGATTTTGAGAAGGGTGAGGATTTGGCGGTGCAGCTTTTTGAGTTGTATGGTTTCATGATCAACCGTTTGACGCAGGCCAACATTACGCAGGATCTTTCCCACATCCGCATCGTTATCTCCAATATGAATACTTTGTTGGAAGGTTGGCGGGAGGCGGTTCGTCAAGTCAAGCAGAGTCAGGACAGTGCTGCCGC
This sequence comes from Magnetococcales bacterium, assembly GCA_002753095.1. Lineage (GTDB taxonomy): Bacteria > Pseudomonadota > Magnetococcia > Magnetococcales > Magnetaquicoccaceae > Magnetaquicoccus. Next base: position 40,649 of record PDZU01000008.1, on the reverse strand, counting down.
CGACCCTGATGTCAATCGTCGTTTGGTTGGTGGTGTTGCATGAGGTCGATTCTCGCCCGTTTGGAGACTATACTGAGCCGTTTGTTGGATCCGAGTCGCTTGTCGGCGGAGGAGGTAGGTTTCCTTGCGCGGGAGTGGGGCGAGGGTTTGGTTGCTTTGGAGCAGTTTCCGGTTGCTGATTTGGAGCGTTGTTCGGCGGGGGAGCAGCTTTATTTACGGACGTGGTTGCAGCGGTTGTTGCGGCGCATGCCGGAGGTGCAGGCGGTTTTGGTGGCGCACAAGGCGGATGTGGCGGCGCAACTGTTTTCGGAGAATCGTCGTGCCAAGGCGTTGCATAGTCAGTATGCGGTGGAGTCGTTGCGACCGTCGCAGTGGAGCCACAAGGCGTAGTGTAGTGGTTTAAAATATTTGTGGGTCCAGGGGGGGGGCACCCCCCCTGGCGGGTCCATGGCGGAGCCTTGGGGTTTTATCTTTTAATCTTTTAATCTTTTTGGCGCGCTTTTCACGATAAGCCGACGCGTTTTTTGCGTCGGCGCAGCGCGCCATATTGGCACTGGCTGTGCGTATTGGCGCGGTTTTGTGCGCCAATACGCACAGCTTTCAATTGTTTTTGCCCGCAGGTGAATCAGAATCAGCGCCAAGCTGAAACACCCATCGACTACCAAAAAAATCCCATCGACTACCAAAAAAATCCACGATGGCACGCGAGGTTAAAAGTCGGGCATCCGCCCTCCCAAAGCGTGCACCTGCGGGGCACAGATTGGTGCGGCGTGCGCAAATGCTGCGCATTTGCTTCTGTAAAACGCCGCACATTGCAAGCAGGGCTTAAGCCCTGCACCCGCCAGGGGCGATGATCGCCCCTGGACCCCGCAATAGTTTAAAGAAGACAACATTTCAATCAAATACGCCGCCCACTCACCAATCTGGGCAACCGTCCATAATCCAAACGTAACATAACCTCCTGCAAACCCGTATCCCGCAACATCTCCGCTACCTGATCGCCCTGCGTCGCCCCAATCTCCAACGCCAACAATCCCCCCTCTGCCAACAAAGGACATGCCGCCCCAGGCAGACGCCGAATCACCGCCAATCCATCCGTGCCCCCCTCCAAAGCCAACCGAGGCTCCCATTGCACCACCTCAGGCTGCAAACTCTGTAACTCTTCAGCAGCAATATAAGGCAAATTGGCCACAATAACCGAAAAATGGCCCTGATACTGCCCAGAAGACAACGGAGCCAGCAAATCCCCCTGCCACAACGTCATCCTCGGCCAGCACCCCAAACGTCGCCCATTCTCTTCAGCCACCCGCAACGCCGCCGCCGAAAGGTCAATACCTACCCCCAACGCCTCTGGATACTCCAATAAAAGAGAACACAACAAAGCCCCACTACCAACGCCTACTTCCAGAATGGTCAAAGGACTACTTTGAGGGAAAAAATCAAGAACCGTCTCAACCAACAACTCAGTCTCAGGGCGGGGAATCAGTACATCCGAAGTGACAAGAAATTCGTGTCGCCAAAATTGCCGACGCCGCAAAATGTAAGCAACCGGTTCACGCCGAGCCCGGCGCTGCATGAACTGCTTGAAAGTGGCCAACTCCGTACCCGCCACCGGACGCTTGGGATCCAAAAAAAGCGCTAAACGCTCTACCCCTAACGCCTCAGCCAGCAACAGATCACAATCCAAGCGCGGAGATTCAATACCACGCTGCTGCAACCAAGGCACAGCCCACGCCTGCAGAGACTGAATGGTCCAAAATGTCGTCGTCAATCGCAGACCAATCGCATTTGAATTTTTCCCTGGCGTTACGCAAACAACACGGGGCGTGTCGGGCGTCCGCCCTCCCAAAGAGTGCCCCTGCGGGGCACAAATCTGTGCGGCGTGCGCAAATGCTGCGCATTTGCTTTCGTAAAACGCCGCACATTACACGCATGGCTCCGCCCTGCACCCGCCAGGGGCGATGATCGCCCCTGGACCCCGCAGAAATTTATAAAAATCTCAAGGTTATCAACTATCAACTATCAACTATCAACTATCAATCGTCATTCTCATTCGTATTTTGCAAAGCCGCAACCCGGGGAATACTCTCCGTGTGCAACAACGCCACCGAACGCTGCATCTGCTGGCGAAAATCCTCCGCAAAACGCGGCATCACCGGATTGGCCATAATCTGCTGAATGGAAAGAGGGTTGACCGGCTCATCATGCACCCGTACCTCATAGTGCAAATGCGGTCCCGTAGAAGCACCCGTCGTCCCAACACGACCAATCACATCCCCCTGCTTGACCGACGAACCTACCCGCAAAGTGCGGTTGAACGCACTCAAATGCGCATAAGCCGTGCTATAGGTGTCATTATGCCGAATGGTGATCAACTGACCATAATCCCCCTTGTGGCCAACAAAAGTTACCCGGCCATCCCCGGAAGCCCGCACCGGCGTACCATGCGGGGCCGCATAATCTACCCCCTTGTGCGCACGGGTAAAGCCAAAAATCGGATGCTTGCGATGCTTGGTAAAAAGAGAGGTAATACGGGTAAAATCAACCGGTGTGCGGATAAAAATCTTGCGAATGCTCTGCCCCTTGGCATCAAAATAACCACTATTGCCAGAGGGATCCGTATAACGAAAAACCTGAATCACCCGCCCCTGGTTGATAAACTCAGCCGCGACAATCTCTCCGTCACGCTCGCGCTTGCCCTGAAAATACTTGCTCTCGTATACCACCCGGAACTGGTCACCCGCATGGATATCACGGGTAAAATCCAAATCCCACTCAAACAGGTTGGCCAACTTGACCACCATGCTCTGCGATAACCCCGCCCTCTTGCCAGCCACAAAAAGCGAACCATCCTCACCAATAGTGCCGCCAATACGCCTCACCTGGGTATCAAACTGCTTTTTCTGTACATGCGCCTTGTAAGCCGTGCCATTGGCACGCCGCATGACCCATAACAGGGAATCCGGGTTCATGGAATAAGAGAGCCCAATCAACTCACCCTGCTCATCCATGGCCAAACGTACATCCTGGCCAGCCTTGATCATCTTGGCCAGATTGAACACCGGACGCGCCGCCGCCGCAACCTGAAAAGCCGTGTTCTGCGCAACACCATGACGCGCCAACAGCGTGGTCAATAAATCACCCGGTCGCACCGTATCCCGTACCTGCCGCGCCGCACCACTAAACAAATCCCGCACCGGCAAAGGCAGATTCTGCGGCAAAACCGGGGGCGGAGGAGGGTAGGTGACCGCAGTCGTCTCTGCCCCATCCGCACTCTCCTTGGCACGTACACCCAACGGTACACGACGAATCTCACTAGAGAATGTCCCGTCCTCCTTGCGCAACACCTGCAACGTGCGCGTATTGTCCAAAGGATAATGCAAAGCCGAAAGATGGTTGCTGGAATCGTAAACCAACTTCAATAGCCGACCCAAACGAAAAGCACGCGTCAGCGGATACGCCTTGTGTCGCTTGGCCACCACCTTGCCGTCCCGAGCCGCCGCTAAGGCAATCGGACGGGCTACACCATGCCGCTGCAACACACTGAAAATCGTGTCTCCGCTCTGCACCTGCTCAATGACAGCCCGCGTCATGCCAAAATCCATACGCAAAGCCGTACTCTCATCGCTGGTGTTCAACGTGCGCGGCAGGGAGGCCAACAACGGTGCCCCAGGAATGGGCCGCTCCGTCCTCCTCTCCGCACGCGCCTCATCGCCGCGTAACAACCATGTCAAATAGTCCGAAGCAGTTTGATGGTGACGCGTGCTGGCGTCCGATACCTGCTGCACCGCCACCAACGTAATCAATCCCATGGCCAACAGCAGCAACAGAAAACGCCGCAAGCGCAGATAACGCAACGCACGCTGCGAAATCAGACGGGTCTCGGCAAAGGAAGAGCGATTCGCGCACAAAGTGCGCGGAGGTTCCCGGGAAACGAGCATGATCTTCGTTCTCACAGTCATCAGATTGACGTAACTTACACAAAAAAGGATCCGAACTCCCGTTAAAGCAAGTTCCAATCCAATTTTGTGATTAACGTGTGTTTGCGGTGCATAAAAAAACCCCGCCAGATTTCTGACCGGCAGAACCCCTTCTATTACATAAAAGAAGCGATGTCAAGCATTTTTGCCGATCCACTGTTGTAGATCCTGCAAGGCGCGTTGACTGAGAGCGGCTTTGCGGTCCATTTTACGGGTACTGTGCGGCAATTCTGGGAAGAGACCAAAATTGACATTCATCGGTTGGAAGGTGGCGGCATTGGCACCAGAGGTGACATGCGCCAACAATGCACCAAGCGCAGTTGTGGCCGGAGGCAGATCGTTTATCTGACCATGCAATACCTGTTGTGCGATAAAATGACCGGCCAACAAACCGCTGGCAGCCGATTCCACATAGCCTTCCACACCGGTAATCTGCCCGGCAAAAAACACATTTTCTTGGCCTTGCAAGGAGAGATGGGGGGTCAACAGGCGTGGACTGTTGATGAACAGATTACGATGAATGGCCCCCAGACGTAAAAACTCCGCCTGCTCCAAGCCGGGTATGGTGCGAAAGATGGTCCGTTGTGCAGGCCAAGTCAGCTTGGTCTGAAAGCCAACCATATTCCACAGGGTGCCCAGTTGGTTGTCCTGGCGCAACTGCACCACAGCATGCGGCGTTTTGCCGCCCTGATGGGGGTTGAACAATCCCACCGGCTTCATGGGACCAAAGCGCAACGTCTCTCGTCCCCTGGTCGCCATGACCTCAATGGGCAGACAGCCCTCAAAATATTGGATGGCTTCAAATGACTTCAATGGGGTCTGTTCGCCGTTGAGCAGAGCATCGATAAAGGTTTCGTACTGCGCCTTGTTCATGGGGCAGTTGATATAATCATCCCCACCTTTATCATAGCGGGACTGTTTCCAGCACTGTCCAAAATCAATGGAGTCATAGGAAACAATCGGCGCCAAAGCATCATAAAAGGAAAGCTGCGGCCCCAGTCGATTTTCCAGCCAGTGGCTCAGGGCAGGGGAGGTTAACGGACCAGAGGCAATCAGGGTAATCCCCTCCTGCGCAGGTTCCTGCATCTCCTGACGGCGCAGTTGAATCAAAGGGTGATTGTGTACCTGTTCGGAGATCCAGGCCGAAAACCCCTCCCGATCCACCGCCAGGGCACCACCCGCCGGTAAACGGTGACGGTCGGCGGCCATCATGATCACACTGTCCAACAGGCGCATCTCTTGATGCAGGAGACCCACCGCATTGCGCTGCGGATCGTCGGAGCGCAAAGAGTTGGAACAGACCAACTCCGCACAGTGGCCAGTCTGGTGCGCCGGTGTGGTCTGTTCCGGGCGCATCTCATACAGGTGAACCGGTACACCGCGCTGCGCAAGCTGCCAAGCAGCCTCCGACCCGGCCAAACCGGCTCCAATCACGTGAACAGGGGCAATTGTTGACATCTGTTGACTTCTGCTTATCCAGAGACCGCCTGCAACAAAACGCGTCGTTGCGCAGCAATCAGTTGACCAATACCACCCTCTGCCATGGCGGCCAGTGCGGTAAATTCATCGCGGGAAAAAGGATACCCCTCCGCTGTGCCCTGCACCTCAACAAAACGCCCAGCACCCGTCATTACAAAATTCATGTCGGCACCACAGCGGGAATCTTCTCCATAATCCAGATCCAACAGGGGTTGACCATCCACCAGACCACAACTGATGGCAGCCAAAAAATCGGTCACCGGCAGATTGCGGATCTTGCCCTTCTCTTTCAACCAGGAACAGGCATCCATCAATGCCACAAAACCGCCCGTGATGGACGCAGTGCGTGTGCCACCATCTGCCTGCAACACATCACAGTCAATCCAGATGGTCCGTTTGCCCAACAACTCCAAATTGACCACCGAACGCAAGGAGCGTCCAATCAAGCGCTGAATTTCCAACGTGCGCCCACCCTGTTTGCCCTGCGCAGATTCACGCGGGGTACGGTCATGCGTGGCCCGTGGCAACATGCCATATTCGCCAGTGACCCAACCGCGATTTTGATCACGCATCCAGGCCGGTACGCGCTCCTCTACCGAAGCCGTACATAACACGCGCGTTGTGCCACACTCAATCAGACAAGAACCCTCCGCATGGCTGTTGACGTGGCGCGTCAGGGTGACGGGGCGCAACTGATCCGCCCGTCGTCCATTGGCTCTGGACATGAATCATTTTCCTTGGAGTAAACGGTGACAAAAACAACCCCCCGAAACAGGTCGGGGGATCAAAAGATCCCCCGACTCGTTCACAGCATACCTGAAGCCAAATGGGCAATCAAACAATTCCCTTTTTGGCACCCAACTGAATGGCGTTGCTGACCAGTTGATGCACGCCCCCTACCGTCTCCATGGGAATATGGTACATGGGGAGTACTTTGCTGAATTGTGCCTTGCAGATGGCGCAGATCAAGGCCATGAAGTTGACCTTGTCCTTCTTCATCACCTGTTTTAATGCCGTCACCCGTGGCATGGCACCGGCAATGCGCAGGTCCATCAACTCATCGGTCAACAGACCGCCACCACCGCCGCAACAGAAGGTTTTTTCGTGGGTGGTCTCTGGATCCATCTCCACGAACTGGTTGCAGGAGGCCCGAATCAAGGCACGGGGAATTTCAAACTGTCCACCCGGCTTGTCTCCCATGCGACTGGCCCGCGCCACGTTGCAGGAGTCGTGCATGGTCACCACGTACTCGTCATTGGCCTCTTTGTCCATGGTCAAGGCGCCACGCTGCAACAGATCATACGTAAATTCACAAATATGCTGCGGCACCGGATAACGGGGATCGAGAAAATCAAAGGGACCATTCAGCGTGTTCCAAAAACTGTAGGCCACCCGCCAGGCATGACCACACTCACCCACCACAATGCGTTTGACCTTCAACTCCCTGGCCTGCTCGGCTATCCGCTTGGCAATCTTCTGCTTTTGCGCAAAACTGCCAATGAACATACCAAAATTGGCCGCTTCCGCCGCAATAGAGCTGATGGTGTAACGAATCCCCGCCTGATGAAACACCTTGGCATAGCCCATCAAGGACTGGATGTGCGGTTCACTGAAAAAGTCAGCAGAAGGAGCCACCAGCAACACTTCGGCGCCCTCTTCATCCAACGGCAGACGCACCTCATGGCCAGTATTTTCCAGAATATCCCCCTCCAGAAACTCCAAAGTTCCCTTCAGAGCTGGCTTGGGAATACCCAGATTGTTGCCCATGTCATGCACCTTGCAGATGATCTCGGTGCTGTATTTGTGACCCACGCCGATGGCATCCATGATCTCCCGCGCCGCCATGGTGATCTCAGCCGTATCAATGCCGTAGGGGCAAAAAACCGAACAACGGCGACACTGCGAACACTGATGAAAATAGGTCATCCATTTGTGCAACGCCTCTTCATCAAAATCTACTGCCCGCACTACCCCCGGAAACAGCTTGCCTGCCGGCGTGAAATAGCGCCGATACACGCTGCGCATCAACTCGGCACGTGCCACCGGCATGTTGTTGGCATCCCCGGTGCCCAGATAATAGTGGCACTTATCGGCACATGCGCCGCACTTGACACAAATATCCAGATACACCTGCAGCGAACGATACTTTTTCAGCATATCGCCCAGCTTTTCAATACCCTTTTCTTGCCAATTGTCCACCCGCTGTTTGGGGAACGCCAACGGCACCATATGCTTCTCGATGGCCGGATAGGGCTTCAGGTGTGCCATGGTGCCCACCGCCAACGCGGGGGTCTTGATATCTTCCTGAATTTCCGGAACGGAATAATCAGCCACAAATCGACTCCTTAGTTGGATGCCCAGGGGTTGACATGCTTCACTTCTCTGGGATTATCGACCTGATTGCGGGTCGGGCTGAAGAATATGCCACCCAGATGCATCAGCTTGCTGAACGGGAAGAGTACCACCAGGGCCGCCACCATGAGCAAATGGGCCAGAAAAATAAAATCCCCAGCCATCATGGTCGGCAGGGATACGTTGGTCGAACTCCACATACCCATCATGGCCGCTTTGATGTGTACGATGTCTGGACGCACGCAAAACTGCATCAACAAACCGCTGCCACCAATGCCCAACAACAACATCAACCAAAGATAGTCCGCCGGCGAAGAGATGTAACGTACCCGGTCGATAATCAGACGGCGCAACAACAACAGCCCCAAACCTCCGACCATGACCAGTCCCGCAACAATGCCCGCAATCTGTATGTGTGCGAAAAACCCCGGCAATGGATCAACAAAATAACGCAAGTGGCGTACCAGCACCAACGCCAGAGCCCCGTGAAAGGCGTAACTACCCACCCAGGCCCACTTGTCCCCTTTGAACAGACTGTTGAAAAAAGCAATTTCCGTGAAAAGTCGCCAAACCACGCCAACTGTGGTGACGGGCGCAGGTGTCGTGGGAATTTTCAGAGGCGCCGGGCAACTGGCATACAACCAGATGCGGTGGGTAAAGCCAACCAAAAAAATCCCGACCACGAGGTAAGCAAGGACCGTAAGCATCCGCCCCCCCCATCTAAAAGAGTGATGGAATGCAACAATCAACACTGTGCCGGAAAAATCTTTCCGGCACAGGTATGATCGCTGAGACAGTACAGATTGGGATCGTGCAGAAACGACCGACAGCTACCGGAGTCAAGCGGGACTAGACGCAACCGGTCGGCTTGGGCAATCCGGCAATTTTGCAGGCCTGCTTGGCCGGTCCACCAGGATAGAGATCATACAGATATTTGGTGTTGCCTTTCTCTTTGCCCAGCTTTTTGCCGATGGCCTTGGTCAGAATGCGAATCATGGGGGCAATCTTGTACTCTTCATAGTACTCACGCAGGAAGTTGACAACCTCCCAGTGCGATTCGGTCATCTCCACCGATTCGGTCACGGCCAGATGCTTGGCCACATCCTCGCTCCAGTCGCTCAGATTGATCAGGTATCCATCTTCATCGGTTTCATAGGTATGACCATTCAGTTCAAAACTCGGCATAACAGCTTCTCCTTCACGTGTCAGGATTGATTTGCAAAACGATTTGTTCCAACAGGACAGCGGGAAAAAGTGGCCAACATGACCCGACCCGGGCTGCCAGATGTGCTCTTAAGTGCTTGATTTCTGTCTTGCTGTCCGGCAAATCCCCCCGGAGCAACAAAGGGAACATTAGCATATCATAATTTTCCCATAAAGCAAGACCCACCTTGCCATTCCCTGACAAAATTTTCCGGACCCGGCGCTGCAAACCATCTTTATCGCTTATATCGCAAACTTGACAGATGTCTCAAGGAATTTCACAATACAGGCTGTGCGGTTGAGCAAATAAATTTCAGTAATCGGATATGGGAGAGCGACAATGAAGCCGAAACATCATTTTTTTGTCTGTATGAATCAACGTCCAGAGGGTCATCCCCGTGGTTCGTGCGCTTCGTTGGGCGCGCGGCCTCTCTTCGAGGCGTTTCACAGTGAGGTGGAACGGCGTGGATTATTTGGTGTGGTGCAGGTAACTGGCACCTTCTGCATGGGGCCGTGTGATCAGGGGCCTACTGTGGTGGTTTATCCAGAGGGTGTCTGGTATGGTCGAGTGACGGCGGATGATGTGGCAGAGCTGTTGGATAGCCATACCGCTGAGCGTGGTCCCGTGCAGCGGTTGCAAATCGCATGAAAGTTTTGTTAATCGGCAGTGGCGGGCGCGAGCATGCCCTAGCCTGGAAAATTGTTCAATCCCCTTTGGTCAGCAAACTCTATTGCGCACCTGGCAATGCTGGGATCGGCTTGCTTGCCGAACGGTTGCCGTTTGCCGTGCATGAGGAGGAGGCGATTTTGCACTGGTTGGCAGAAAACCCGGTTGAACTGGTGGTCATTGGTCCAGAGGGTCCGTTGGTCTCTGGCTTAGGTGATCGGCTGCGGCAGCAGGGTTTGACTGTTTTTGCGCCCACTCAGGCAGCTTCTGCTATCGAGGGCTCCAAGGTATTCATGAAAGATCTCTGTGCGCGGCATGGTGTGCCGACGGCAACCTACCAGGTTTTTCAGGAGGCAGAACCGGCTTTGGCCTATCTGCGCGCGCACGGTGCTCCGGTGGTGGTCAAGGCGTCTGGTTTGGCGGCTGGCAAGGGTGTGATCGTCTGTCAAACCCTGGCCGAGGCGGAGGAGGCCATTCATCAGATGATGGTTGCGCGCACTTTCGGCAGTGCCGGCAATCAGGTGGTGATCGAAAGCTGTTTGCGTGGCGAGGAGCTCTCCTTTCTGGCGCTGGTGGATGGCGAGCAGATTGTCGCGCTGGCTGGCAGCCAGGATCATAAAGCTGTCGGGGAGGGGGACAGCGGTGCCAATACTGGGGGCATGGGTGCGTATTCACCTGCTCCGGTGCTGACTCCTGCGTTGGAGCAGCGCATTCTCGATGCGGTGATGTATCCCATCGTGCGTGGCATGGCTGCCGAAGGCATTCCTTATCGGGGGGTACTTTATGCCGGGCTGATGATCGATGGTGATGCCATTCAGGTATTGGAGTTCAATGCCCGTTTTGGTGATCCAGAAACCCAGCCTTTGTTGATGCGCATGCGTTCCGATCTGGTACCACTGCTGCTGGCCTGTGCCAACGGATCTTTGCGTGGCATGCAGATCGAGTGGGATGCCAGGCCAGCTCTTTGTGTTTGCATGGTGGCGGGGGGGTATCCGGGCAGTTATGACAAAGGTGCTGTCATTCATGGGTTGGAGCAGGCTGTCGCGCAGGAAGATCTGCAGATTTTCCATGCTGGTACGGAGCAACTGGGCGATCATGTGGTGACCGCTGGGGGGCGGGTTTTGGGGGTGACAGCGTTGGGGGAGAGTGTGGCCGCAGCCCAACAGCGCGCTTATATGGCTGTTCAGGCCATTCAATGGGACAAAGTTTACTATCGCCGGGATATTGGCTATCGCGCTATCGCACGGGAGCAGTCATGAGCACACCTTTGGTTGGTATTTTAATGGGGTCAGATTCCGATTGGAACGTGATGCAGGCTGCGGCTGGGGTTTTGCGTCATTTTGATATTCCCTTCGAGATGATGGTCTCCTCAGCTCACCGTACCCCGGAGCGCACCCACCGTTACGCAGCAACGGCGGTGCAAAGGGGGTTGCAGGTGATCATTGCCGGGGCTGGGGCGGCGGCCCATTTGGCTGGTGTGGTGGCAGCCATCACGCCTTTGCCGGTGATTGGGGTGCCTTTGGCGGCCACCGGCCTGCAGGGTCTGGATGCTTTGTTGGCTACCGTTCAAATGCCTGGTGGGATTCCTGTGGCCACCATGGCCATTGGTGAAGCTGGTGCCCGGAATGCCGCTCTGTTTGCCGTGCGCATGTTGGCTGTTCACGATGCTGTATTGGCCCAGAAATTGGCAGATTTCCAGCAGAATATGGCTGAAGAGGTGCAACGTAAGGATGCCAAATTGCAAGGACGGTTGCAGGAGTTCCTGAGCCATTGACCGAGGTATGGGTGTAAGACTGCGTTGTCATAAAAATTTCTGCAAAACCAAACGGACAACAAAAAAAAAGAGGGGGCCACACCAGCCCCCTCAGTCAATCGCACAATCCAAATGAACGATCTCAGTGTACCTTGGCCCAGAGACGACGCTTGACGGCATACAGCATGATGGTCAGTACCACCAGATAAAGAATCACCTTGATGCCCAGTGCCTTTCGCTCCATCTGAGTCGGCTCAGCCGCCCAAGCCAGGAAGGTGACCACATCACGAGATAACTGCACCTTGCTGTTCTCCGTGCCATCCGTGTAGGCCACTGCACCATCCATCAACGGTTGCGGCATGGCGAAAAAATTGCCAGGAAAATAACGGTTGAAATTTTCACCCCCAATCAACCGTTTCAACGACTCAGCCATTTTATCTGGATGGTGCGCATCCAACAACAGGGCCGAAGCAACCTCCTTGGCCTCCTCCGCTGTAACCTGTCCATCAGCCATCACCCGGTTGGCCAATGCCATATCACTCTCTGTGGCATAACCCGTCAGGATACCATACACATAATCCTCATATCCCTTGCGGGCCTTGGTGATCAAAGAGAGATCCGGCGGTACCACACCAAATGACTCCTTGGCCGCCACAGGATCCATACTGGAGATCATCGCATCCTTCTTGGTGCGACCCGCACCCTCGGCCAGAGCCTTCACCTCCAGTTCGCTGAAACCCAACTGCCGCAACTGGTCAAACTTGATGTACTTGATCGAGTGACAGGCCATGCAAGATTGCGCAGCTACCTGGGCACCCCGCTTCAAAGCCGCTTGGTCAAATTGACCAAACACCCCCAGAAACGACCAAGGCTGCTTGGGAGGAATGGCGACCCCACTGGATGCCTGGACATCGCCAGAGACCAACACCGTTGCCAGGGTTGCAGTGGCGACCATGATCGCGGCCGCAGAGCGTACAACCCGGCCTGCTCGCTTCACCACGGAACGAAATCCAACAACTTCCTTACAATTCATGGTTCGTGCTCCCCTTAGATGCTCTTGGGTACGGGCTGGTGCTTCTCAATGTCGAAGGCAGTAATCGCCCACAACACAAAGAAATAGCCGAAATAGATGGCAGTGCAGGTGCGGCCCACAACAATCAGCGGCAACGCACCATTGAAAATGGCGGCGTCCGCCGGATTGTAACCAACCCAGCCCAATACCACGCAGTCAACCACAAAGATCCAAAATAACTGCCTGCTGAGCGGACGGTAACGGAAAGAGCGCACCGGTGAACGATCCAAAAAGGGCAGGATGAAAAGGATCATGATGGCGCCAACCATGGCCAAAACACCAGCCAACTTGCTGAACGAACCCAGAAAGTCGATGGAACGCAGGATGGCATAAAAAGGCAGGAAATACCACTCTGGCACGATATGAGCCGGAGTCTGCATCGGGTTGGCCGGGATGTAGTTGTCCGGTTCCAAGAAAAAATTGGGCGCATAAAAGACAAAAACACAAAAGACAATCATGAACACGCCATACCCATACAGATCCTTGACAGTGTAGTAGGGATGGAAAGGAAGAGTGTCCTTCTCGTCATGCACATCAATCCCATCTGGATTGTTGGAGTGCACAGCATGCAAAGCCCACAAGTGCAAAATCACCACCCCAAAAATTACCAGAGGCAGCAAAAAATGCAGGGCAAAAAAACGGTTGAGCGTGGGGTCGCCTACCGAAAATCCACCCCAAATCCAAATCACCAACTCTTCGCCAATGACCGGAATTGCACTCATCAGGTTGGTGATCACCGCCGCACCCCAGTAGGACATCTGACCCCAGGGCAGCACATAACCCATGAAGGCCGTCCCCATCATCATGAAGAAAATGATGATGCCAAACCACCAGAGAATCTCACGCGGTTTGCGATAGGAACCATAATACATGCCCCGCAAAATGTGCACGTAAACTACCAGGAAAAAGAACGAGGCGCCATTGGCATGCGCATACCGTAACAGCCAGCCAAAATTGACATCCCGCATGATGTGTTCCACCACATCAAAAGATTGATTGGCATCCGCCTTATAGTGCATCGCCAGGAACAAACCCGTGGCAATCATGATAATCAGGACCAGCAGGGCCAGAGAACCAAAATTCCACCAATAGTTCAGGTTTTTCGGCGTTGGATACTCCGTTGCCTGGCTTTTCAGCAACTCTGTGACGGGCAGACGCTCATCCACCCACTCCATTATTTTCGACACTGGAAAACTCTCCTTGGTTTCTGGAGGATTGCAACAGGCCACGCGGGGGCCATGAACCGAATGGGTATCAGACTTTACCAATCACAAGCGTCTTCTCGTCCTTGAACTCATAGTGAGGAACCGGTAGATTCTTCGGAGCAGGGCCCTGACGAATGCGGCCTGAGGTGTCATAATGCGACCCATGACAGGGGCAGAGAAAGCCACCAAAATTGCCCGTCCCAATGGGTTGTGGCACGCAACCCAAATGGGTACACAGGGCCAACACAACCAGATATTCCGGTTTTTTGGTGCGGTCCGCGTCTTTGGCCGGGTCTGGCAACGTTTCACCGTCCGCCTTGCGGGCGGCCTCAATCTGTGCCGGAGTGCGGCGCAACACAAAAACCGGCTTGCCCTGCCATGGTACCGTGATCATCTGACCCGGTGCCAAACCACTGACATCCACCTCGGTGGTGGCCTGGGAGAGCACGTCCGCAGACGGACTCCAGGATTTTACAAATGGCCAGGCGGCTCCGGCGACGCCCGCCGCTCCGACGGCACCGGTTGCCAGGGTCAAAAAGTCCCGGCGGCTTTCATCTGATTCTGTAACCATGCCTACCAACCTCCACTAAGGGAAACCAAGAGTGTGCGCATGTGCGTCAAAACGCACAGCTTTGAGTGATATATCTCAAAAATGTCGCAATATTAAAATGGCCATATCCGTTTTTATCAGGGTCAGCTAATATTCCAAATCCACAGGGGGTTCGTCAACCGTTTACATGCACAATTTCCCCCGACTTGCATAGATTTTTTGGCAACGCTCCAGCGGCGACAAATGCGCCGATTTGAGGAGCATCGCTTTGAGGAGCAAGAATTGTCTTCCACGAACAATGCGCTGCATGTCATCCTGTATCAGCCTGAGATTCCACCCAATACCGGTAACATTGTCCGTGTGTGTGCCGCAAGCGGCTCCGTTTTGCACCTGATCGGACCGCTGGGCTTTCGCCTGGATGGGGCAGCCGTGCGTCGCGCCGGTATGGATTATCGAGAGTGGGCAGAGGTAAAACGCTGGCAGGACTGGCCCAGCTATCTGGCCGAACATCCCCCAGAAAGTCGCCTCTTCGTCGTCTCTACACACGCCAAAACTACCTATGCAGACCGACAGTTTCAACCGGGGGATCGCTTTCTCTTCGGCTCAGAAAGCGCCGGACTACCGCAGGTGATACGTACCACCTATGCCGACACCATGATACGTATTCCTATGGTCGCACGTGCCCGCAGCCTGAACCTAGCCAACAGCGTCTCTATCGTGCTCTACGAAGCGCTGCGCCAACTCTCCTTTCCTGCCGTGTCATGATGGCGGATGGTGTATTATTTCAGTCAATTACCCATACAATTCATGATAAATTAAATATTGCTCAGTTAAATTTTATTTATCAACGGGGAATAAATAATTTTTTTTGATGCAGTGCGGTTGACGCGGGGCGATCAACATGCTACACAATTTCACCAGAGGCTGTTCAGAGTGTCGCAAAAGGTTTTCACATTTGTCAAAATTTTGGTGTCTGTCACATGCTTGAGAACTATTTTCCCATATTGCTCCTGTTGGCCGTGGCCTTGGCGACCGCCGTGGTGATGATGGCCGGCTCTTTTCTGGTGGGGCCAAAGCGGAACTATGCCGAAAAGGTGGCCCAGTACGAGTGCGGCTTTGCCCCCATCAGTCGGGTGCGCCTGCCCTTCGACGTGCGCTTTTACCTGCTCAGCATCCTGTTCGTGGTGTTTGACATCGAAGCCGCCTTTTTGTTCCCTTGGGCGGTCGCTTTTAAGGATCTCGGTCTGACCGGCCTCGTGGAGATGTTTCTCTTCCTGCTCGTGCTTATGGTCGGATACGCCTACATCTGGAAGAAAGGAGCGTTGGAATGGGAGTGATCGAAGAGGTTCGGCAAGAGGTGGCAGAGCGCGGTTTCCTGCTGGCTTCCGCCGATAAATTGGTCAACTGGGCCCGTACCAGCTCCATGTGGCCCATGACCTTCGGTTTGGCCTGCTGTGCGGTGGAGATGATGCATGCCGGTGCCAGTCGCTATGACCTGGACCGTTTTGGTATCGTCTTTCGCGGTTCACCGCGTCAGTCGGACGTGATGATTGTGGCCGGCACTCTGACCCATAAAATGGCCCCCGCCCTGCGCAAGCTCTACGATCAAATGCCGGAACCCCGTTGGGTCATCTCCATGGGTTCTTGCGCCAATGGCGGCGGCTATTATCATCACGGCTATTCAGTGGTGCGTGGGTGCGATACCATTGTCCCGGTGGATATTTTTATCCCTGGTTGTCCGCCCACAGCGGAAGCCTTCATCTACGGCATCCTGCAACTGCATAAAAAAATCCATCGTACCCACACGGTTTACAGTGGTTGGGGTGTCAATGGCGTGACTCAAACCCGGAACGTGCGGACCTGATCATGGAAAAATTGGATCATCTGGAGCAGTTGCTCACCGATCGCCTTCCCCATGTCGAACGGCACCGCCTCAGCGATGCCATCATTCTGCGGGTGACACCGGATACGCTGCTGGAGACCATGCTCCGTCTGCGTGATGATGCCGATCTCGATTTCAAGCAGATGATCGATCTGGCTGGTGTCCACTATCCTGGGCGGGATAAACCGTTCGAGGTGGTCTATCAACTGCTTTCCGTGCGTAAAAATCATCGCTTGCGGGTCAAGGTGGCGGTCGATGAACAGACTCCGGTTCCTTCGGTGATCTCCGTGTGGTGGAGTGCCGACTGGTTTGAGCGGGAGGCCTACGAAATGTTCGGCATACTCTTTGCCGGTCACCCCGATCTGCGCCGCCTGTTGACTGAGTATGATTTTGAAGGTTTTCCTTTGCGCAAAGATTTTCCGTTGAGCGGTCTGAGCGAAGTACGCTATGACCCAGCTCAGAAACGGGTGATTCGTCAACCGCTGCAGATGGTGCATCCCAATCGGGAGCCCTATCAAGTCAACCCGGCGTAGAGAGTGGTTCCGATGGCTGAACAGAAGGAATTTCAGAACTATACCGTCAACTTTGGCCCACAACATCCGGCAGCCCATGGCGTGCTGCGCCTGTTGCTGGAACTGGACGGTGAGGTGGTTGAACGGGCCGACCCCCATATCGGTTTCTTGCATCGCGGCACAGAAAAACTGCTGGAACATAAAACCTACCTGCAGGGTGTTCCCTACTTTGACCGCCTGGACTATATGTCCATGATGTCGGAAGAGCACACCTGGGTGTTGGCCGTAGAAAAATTACTGGGGATCCAGGCGCCAGAACGGGCCCAGTATATTCGGGTAATTTTTGCCGAGTTGACCCGCATCCTCAACCATCTGCTCTTTTTGGGGGCGCATGGCCTGGACGTGGGGGCCATGACCATGTTCATCTATACCTTCCGTGAGCGGGAAGAGATCTTCGATATGTACGAGGCGGTTTGTGGCGCCCGTATGCACGCCGCCTATTTTCGTCCGGGTGGTGTGACGTGTGATCTGCCGGAAGGGTTGGCGGAACGGATCAAGGATTTTACCGACTCCTTCCCCAGCAAAATCGATGAATATGAGACGCTGCTGACCGAAAACCGCATCTGGAAGCAACGGTTGGTGGATATCGGCGTGGTCAGCCCGGAAGAGGCTCTGGATATGGGCTTTGCTGGGCCCATGCTGCGTGGTTCCGGCTTTGCTTGGGATCTGCGCAAGGCCGAACCCTATGATGCCTATGATCGGGTCGAGTTTGATATTCCGGTGGGCAAGAATGGCGATAGCTATGACCGCTATCTGGTGCGCGTCGATGAAATCCGCCAGAGCAACCGTATCATTCGCCAGTGTCTGGAGCAGATGAAGCCGGGTCCGGTACGTTACGAGGATTTTAAAATCTCGCCGCCCTATCGCAAAGAGATGCAACGGGATATGGAGTCGTTGATCCATCATTTCAAGCTCTTCTCGGAGGGGTTTACGGTTCCGGAGGGGGAGGTTTATGTGGCCACTGAGTCACCCAAGGGTGAGTTTGGGGTCTACATCATCTCCCATGGCGAAAACAAACCCTATCGGGTAAAAATTCGGGCAGCGGGTTTCAACCATCTGCAGGCCATCAAGCGGATGGCTTTGGGTCATATGCTCGCGGATGTAACCACCCTGGTCGGGACGATCGATATTGTCTTTGGTGAGATCGACCGGTAACATTTTCCACCTAGTGACGGGCAAGCACGTTTCATGAGCGAATTGCAGAAAAGTTCCAGTGGGGTGCCCCCCCGGTTTTCCGAGGAGGCGATGCGCCAGGTTGGGGTGATTTTCCAACGCTATCCGGCAGAGCGCCGTGAGTCCGCCGTCATGCCGGTGCTGCATTTGGCACAAAGGGAGTTCGGTGGTTGGCTCTCCCAGGAGGCGTTGGACTATGTGGCCGAGGTGGTTGGCATGCCGCCCATGCGGGTGTACGAGGTGGCTACCTTCTATACCATGTACAACCTCAAGCCGGTGGGCAAATACCATGTGCAGGTCTGCACCAACATCTCCTGCTGGTTATGTGCCTCCGATGAGATTGTCCGGGCCTTGCAAAGCAGGTTGCAGTTGTCGTTTGGTGAATCCAGCCAGGATGGGCGCTTTACCTTGAGTGAGGTGGAGTGTCTGGGGGCGTGTGTCAATGCCCCGATGATGCAGATCAACGATGACTACCATGAAAATTTGACCCCGGCCAAGGTGTCGGAGATCATCGATCAGTTGCCCTGAAGACGAGCGAACCTCCATGACGAAGATTGTCTATAAACACATTCACCTGGAGAACAGCCACACCCTGGCGGTCTATAAATCGGTGGGTGGCTACCAGGCCCTGGAGAAGGCCCTGACCCTGTCGGGAGACGACATCATTGATGAAGTCAAACGCTCCGGCATACGCGGACGGGGAGGGGCCGGTTTCCCGGCAGGTTTGAAATGGTCCTTCATCCCCAAGGATGACCGGGCCAAATATCTGGTGTGCAACGCCGACGAAGGCGAGCCGGGAACCTGCAAAGACCGGGATATTATGCGTTACGTGCCGCACCAGTTGATCGAAGGGATGGTCATTGCCGGCTATGCCGTGCGGGCAGAGCGGGGTTACATCTACATCCGTGGTGAATTTTACCGCGAGGCGGAGCGGTTGCAGGCAGCCATTGATGAGGCTTATGCGGCTGGTTACCTGGGTAACAATGTCATGGGGCGGGGAGTGCGCTTCGATCTGGCGGTACATCGCGGGGGCGGTGCCTATGTCTGCGGTGAAGAGACAGGCTTGATCGAATCCCTGGAGGGCAAGAAGGGGCAGCCGCGCCTGAAGCCACCCTTCCCGGCCAATATTGGCCTCTATGGCGGTCCCACGGTGATCAACAATGTGGAGACCTTGACCTCTGTCCCCGACATCATCCTGAACGGTGGGGCATGGTACAGCGCCCTGGGGGTGGAAAAATCTTCTGGTACCAAGGTGTTTGCCGTTTCAGGCCATGTCAACAAGCCCGGCAACTATGAGGTGGAATTGGGTATTCCGCTCAAGGTTCTTTTGGAAGAGTATGCCGGTGGCGTGCGTGGTGGTTGGGACAACCTCAAAGGGGTAATTCCCGGTGGTGCCTCTTCGCCGGTGTTTACCAAGGCGGTTTGCGAGACCGTCACCATGGATTATGATGCCATCGCCAAGGCGGGCAGCATGTTGGGATCCGGTGCGGTCATCGTCCTGGATCGCTCGGTTTGTATCGTGCGGGCCATTGCCCGGTTGTCGCGTTTTTACCGCCATGAGTCGTGCGGACAGTGTTCCCCCTGCCGGGAGGGTACTGGCTGGTTGTCACAGATTATGCAGCGTATCGAACAGGGAAAAGGGGTTCGTGGCGACATTGATCTGTTGTTGAGCGTTGCAAGTAACATTCAGGGCAAGACGATTTGCGCTCTGGGTGATGCCGCCGCCATGCCGGTTGCGGGGGCAATCCGGGCATTCCGGGAAGAGTTTGAATACCATATCGAGCATGGTCGCTGCATGGTGGCCTGAGCCTATTGTTTGTAAGGGTTTTTGGAGCAAGCCGAAACGATGCCTACTTTGATCATCGACGGGAAGGAAATCAGTGTCCAGCCGGGTGCCACCATCATGGAGGCAGCGCGCTTGCTGGGCGTGTATATTCCGCACTTTTGCTATCATCCGCAGCTTTCCATCGCTGGTAACTGCCGCATGTGTCTGGTCGAGGTGGAGAAGATGCCCAGGCCGGTGGTGTCGTGCGCCATGCCGGTCAGCGAAGGGATGGTGGTCAAGACCGATTCCGACATGGTGCGCAAGGGTCGCCAGGCGGTAATGGAGTTTTTGTTGATCAACCATCCCTTGGATTGTCCGGTGTGCGATCAGGGCGGCGAGTGTACCTTGCAGGATTTGGCCATGAAATATGGTCCAGATCGTTCCCGTTATCATGAGCACAAGCGGCATGCCCACGATTATGATCTGGGACCGTTGCTGGAAACGGAGATGAACCGGTGTATCCACTGCACCCGCTGTATCCGTTTCACCGATGAGGTGGCGGGCACGTCGGAGATGGGTGCCATCTATCGTGGCGACCATATGCAGGTTGGTCCATACACCTCCCGACCGCTGAGTTCGGAGTTGACTGGCAACTTGGCCGAGTTGTGCCCGGTGGGGGCGTTGAACAACAAGCCTTTCCACTTCCAAGCCAGAGGCTGGGAGTTGAAAAAAAGTGACACTGTGTGTGGCCACTGTGCGGTGGGTTGTCAACAACGGGTCGATCATCTCAACGATCAGATCAAGCGGGTCATGGCGCGGCGTTGTCTGGAGATCAACCAGACATGGCTGTGCGACAAAGGGCGTTTTGCCTATGATGGTTTGACGCGCAATCGTCTGGAGCAGCCCTTGCTGCGTTCCGAGGAGAACAATCGGTTGATGCCGGTCTCCTGGGTCACCGCCCTGGATCGAGCGGCGGAACTGCTCAAGCGGTTCAAGCCGGAAGAGGTGGCCGGTTTGGCTTCTGAAGCGGGTCAGGGTGCGGAAGAGCTCTATGCTTTTCAAGATTTCCTGCGCAATGTCGTGGGGACAGCGCATCTGGATCACCGCCTGCGGCAACGGGACTTTAGTGCCGACGAGGTGCCGTTGACCCGCGCTGATCTCGCCATGAATACCTCCTTGAGCCAGTTGGCCAAGGCGGATCTCATTCTGTTGATCGGTTTTGAGCCCCGTTACGAGACCCCATTGCTGAATGTGCGTCTGCGACAAGCGACCCTGAATGGGGCGCGGGCTTTTGCCGTGCAACCGCGTCGTATGCATCACAGTCTGGCCAATTTGACCCAGATTGTGGTCCGTCCAGGTGCAGAGGTGGCCTACCTAAACAGCTTGTTGCAAGAGTTGCAGGCAGAGGGTATCGCCCAATCAGAGCTGGCTGTGGCCTGGAAAGCGGCCAAGCAGCCTGTGGTGTTGTTGGGCAATTATGCCATTGTACATCCTCAGGCAGAGGCAATGCGTCGCGCTGCGGTGGCCTTGTTGGAACAGGCCAGGGCGCTGGGTGGGCAGTGGAATGGTTTCAATCGGGTGGCTGGGCGTGGCAATGCTGCGGCTGCCCAGGATCTGGGCGTGGTTCCGCATCGGGGACCGGGCTATCGGCGCTTGGAGCGGCATGGTCGTCATGCGCAACAGATTTTGCAGGGCGCAGCCAACGGTGAGATTCGTGTGTTGTTGTTGCTGGGGTGCGATCCCACACTGGAGGGGGTGGATACGGCTTTGGCGCGTGCCGCGTTGTCCAAATGTGTGGTGATCTATGTCGGTGCTGTAGAGACTGCGGCGGCGGCGATGGCCACCGTGGTGTTGCCCGGTTTAACCAACAACGAGCGACCCACAACCCTGACCAATGTGGAGGGGCGCGCGCAACGCAGTGCCATGGCCGTCATGGGTCCGGTACAGGCCAAAGAGGATTGGCGGATTTTCCGTGCCCTGAGTGACCGATTTGCCAAGCCGCTACCCTATAACACACGGGAAGCACTACGCGCCCAAATGGCTGCTGTCGATCATCGTTATGCCCTGGACAATCTGGAAGCGGGTGAGTTGACGGCTGCGTGCGATCATAAGCCGGTTACCACGGGGCTGCCGCTTGCTGCGGACGGCATGGGCGGCAGCGGTCTGCTCCTGGTCGTCGAACCGGCTCATTTCCAAGATGATGCCGTTACCCGGCAATCAACCATTCTCAGCCAGTTGACGCTGGGTCGCACGGCGCCTTTGGGGGCTCTGCGCATCAATCCACAGGATGCGGGCGGTGCGGGCATTCAAGAGGGACAGAAGGTACGCTTGATCTGTGGCGATCGCCAGGTGGAGTGTGTGGCCAGTCTGGATGAAAGTGTGCCGGCCCAGGTGGTTTTTGGTGACATGGGACAGGGTGGCGCCTTGTTGCAGGATCTCTGCAGTTGGGAGAGTGGCTTTCCACAAGTCAGCCTTGTGGGGCTGTAGATTCGGTACTGGGAACAGGTGAGATAACCAGCCCAGCGTGACGCCAGGAGATTGTCTCTCCTGGAGATGACCTGAGACTCTTTTTCGGACGGTTAGCAACCGAACAACACGATGACTGAACTGAACCAACTCATTCAAAATCAGGGTTTGGCACTGCTGGGTCCACAATGGTGGCCGCTGGTCTGGACATTGGTCTGGACATTGATCAAGATCGTTCTATTGATCACACCGGTCATGATTCTGGTCAGCTATTACACCTTGGCCGAACGCAAGGTGATCGGTTATATGCAGGTGCGCCATGGTCCGAATCGCGCAGGTTTCTGGGGCATTTTGCAGCCGTTTGCCGATGCCATCAAGCTGTTCACGAAGGAGACCCTGATCCCCTTTGGGGCGAAAAGGAGCGTGTTTTTTCTTGCTCCGGCCCTGACGCTGGTGCCGGCCCTGTTGATGTGGGCAGTGATTCCCTTTACGCCGGAGTTGATTCTGGCCGATATCAATGTAGGGATTCTCTATGTGTTGGCCATCTCCTCGATTGGTGTCTATGGCGTTCTGATGTCGGGATGGTCATCCAACTCGCGTTTTGCATTTTTGGGTTCCATGCGTTCAGCCGGCCAGATGATCTCTTATGAGGTCTCCTTGGGCTTTACCCTGATTCCGGTGGTGCTGCTCAGTGGCAGTCTGAGTCTGAAAGAGATTGTGACCGCGCAACAGGAGATGTGGAATATTATTCCGCTGTTGCCCATGTTTGTCATCTATTTTATCTCTGGCTTGGCCGAGACCAACCGTGCTCCCTTTGATCTGCCAGAGGCCGAGGCAGAGCTCGTGGCCGGTTATTTTACCGACTATTCCGCCATGAGCTTCGGGCTCTTTTTTCTGGGCGAATATGCCAACATGATATTGATCTGCTTTTTGGGCAGTTTGATGTTTCTGGGTGGCTGGTTGCCGCCGATTGGGATCCTCTCCTTTATCCCTGGCATCCTCTGGCTGGCCATCAAGGCGGGTTTTCTGATGTTTGTTTTTCTCTGGGTGCGCGCCACCTTTCCACGCTACCGCTATGATCAGTTGATGCGTTTGGGCTGGAAGGTTTTTCTGCCCATCTCGCTTGGCTGGGTCTTTTTGACGGCGGTGGGAGTGCATCTGTTTGGCAAGGCATGATTGGCCAAGTGACGATGGTGTGGGTGATGAGATCGTTGAATAACGGGTGAACAACCCTTACGGCGGGGAAGAGCAATGAGTGTCGGTGTAAAAGGGTGGTTATGGACCTTTGGTTTACGAGAACTGGCAGCAGGCATGGCGGTGACCCTGCGCTATTTTTTCAAACCCAATATTACGGTGCAGTATCCCGAAGAGAGGACGCCTCTGTCACCCCGCTTTCGTGGTGAACATGCGCTGCGCCGCAACGAGAAGGGCGAAGAGAGATGCGTAGCCTGTAAACTGTGTGAAGCGGTCTGCCCGGCGCAGGCCATTTTTATCGCCATTGATCCGGGCAGCACGGCAGAAAAGCGGTTGACCAAGGTCTACGATATTGATCATGCCAAGTGCATATTTTGTGGTTACTGCCAAGAAGCCTGCCCGGTGGAGGCCATAGTACTTGGCCCCAATTTTGAGTTCGTTGCCGAAACGCGGGATGGTCTGGTGGCCGACAAGCAGCGTTTGCTGGGCAACTATGAACGCTGGAAAGATAAAATTGATGCCAATCTGGCTGCGGATGCCCGGTATCGGTAATGGTGTTGTGGACTAGGGGGTTGGTTGGCTGTCCCAGTGGACAGACGGTGCATCCTCAGAAGCAGGTGAAAAGGTGAATCCGATGATGGTGGTCGATGTCATATTCTACGCATTTGCGGCCGTGACGGCCCTGGCGGCATTCGGAGTGGTCAGCAGCCGCAATCAGGTCCATTCCGTACTGTTTTTGATTCTGACCTTTTTTTCCACGGCGGCCCTGTTTGTTCTTTTGCAAGCCGAGTTTTTGGCTGCCTTGTTGGTCATGGTTTACATGGGGGCGGTGGCGGTTTTGTTCCTGTTTGTGGTGATGATGCTGGATATGGAACTGAGTGAACTCAAGGAGCAGGCCATCAACCACCTGCCGTTGGGTTTGGCCGTTGGGGCAGTTATTTTGTTGGAGTTGGTGGTGGTGTTGTCGCACAGCCATGGCCATGCGGTCGCCGCCGCGACGGTACCCAACACGTTGGCCATTGGGCGTGCGCTCTTTACGCAGCATCTCTATCCGTTTGAACTGGCCTCTCTGATTCTGTTGGTGGCCTTGATTGGGGCGGTGGTGCTGACCCTGCGGGAGCGCAAGAAGGGGGCGCAGCGGCAGAATGTTCCACAACAGATTGCCCGGACCCGTTCTGAGGCGGTGGAGTTGGTGCAACGCAAACCGGGTGAGGGAGCATAAATTCATGTCATTGCATCATTTTTTGATTCTTGGTGCCGTGTTGTTCACCACCGGTGTGTTTGGGATTTTTCTCAACCGGCGCAACGTCATCATCATTTTGATGAGCATCGAACTGATTCTTTTGTCGGTCAACATTAATTTTGTGGCTTTTTCGCACTACAATAACGATGTGACTGGACAAATTTTCACCTTTTTCGTCCTGGCGGTTGCGGCGGCGGAAGCAGCGATCGGTTTAGCCATTCTGGTTGCTTTCTTTCGTAATCGGGCGACCATTGATGTGGAACGGATTGACACCCTGAAAGGTTGAGCCGACTTGGCCGTGGGATGTGAACTATGAGCAAATATCTTCTGATCGTTCTGGCACCTTTGTTCGGCTCCATGATTGCCGGTTTTTTTGGTCGCCTGCTGGGCAACCGACTGGCCGCTCTGGTGACCATCGGAGGAATGTCCCTATCGGCCCTGCTGGCCATTATCACCTTCTTTGAAATTGCTGTGGGCAATGGAGATCCGGTGCGGCAGGAGGTCTGGTCCTGGATTGTCTCTGGGGAGTTTCGGGTCTCATTTGGCCTGTTAATTGACCGTTTGACGGCGGTGATGTTGATTGTCGTGGCGGGCATTTCCACGTTGATCCACATCTACTCCATGGGCTACATGGCAGAAGATCCCGACCAGCCGCGATTTTTCAGTTATCTTTCACTGTTCACCTTTGCCATGCTGATGTTGGTGACGGGGGACAGCTATTTGCAGCTTTTTTTTGGTTGGGAGGGTGTTGGTTTGGCCTCCTATCTGCTGATTGGCTTTTGGTACAAGAAAGAGTCGGCCTGCAACGCTGCCATCAAGGCTTTTTTGGTCAACCGTGTGGGTGATTTTGGCTTTGCCTTGGGGATTTTTACCATCTATCAGGTTTTTCACACCCTGGATTATGCCACGGTGTTTCGCATGGCGGGTACGGGGCAGTTTCCGCAGACGGTTGATTTTCTCTTTTGGGGTCCGGTCAACACCATGACCCTGATTTGTCTGTTGCTGTTCATTGGTGCCATGGGCAAGTCGGCGCAGTTTCTGCTGCACACTTGGTTGCCGGATGCCATGGAGGGGCCAACCCCGGTTTCGGCCTTGATCCATGCTGCCACCATGGTGACGGCGGGTGTGTTCATGGTGTGCCGTTCCTCGCCGCTTTTTGAATTGTCTGAGACTGCCTTGACGGTGGTGACGCTGGTTGGTGCCACCACGGCCTTTTTTGCGGCCACGGTGGGTTTGGTGCAGAATGACATCAAACGGGTGATTGCCTATTCCACCTGTTCGCAACTGGGTTACATGTTTTTTGCGGCGGGTGTATCGGCCTATTCGGCGGCCATTTTTCACCTGATGACCCATGCTTTTTTCAAGGCGCTGCTTTTTCTGAGTGCTGGTGCGGTGATTCACTCCATGCACCATGAGCAGGATATGCGCAAGATGGGGGGATTGCGTAAGAAGATTCCCATTACCTATGCCATGATGATGATTGGTACCTTGGCTTTGACGGGTTTTCCGTTCCTGGCGGGTTTTTATTCCAAGGATGCCATTTTGGAGGCGGCCTATGCGGCCCATACTGGGGTAGGTACTTTTGCCTGGAGTCTGGGCATGATCGGGGCGGTATTGACCACTTTTTATTCGTTCCGCCTGATTTTCATGACCTTCCATGGTCAGCCGGCGGATCACCACAAGTATGACCATGCCCATGAATCGCCCTGGGTGATGTTGGTGCCTTTGATGGTGCTGGCGGTGGGTGCGCTTTTCTCAGGGATGTTGGGCCAATCGATGACCCATTTGGGTTGGTTTAAGTCGGCCATATTCCTGGCGCCTGGACATGATGCCATGGAGCATGCCCATCATGTGAGTGCCTGGGTGCAATGGTCGCCATTCCTGATGTTTTTGATCGGTTTGGGGTTGGCTTGGCTGCTGTATGTGCGTCTGCCCTCTTTGCCGGGCATCATTGCCGGCCATTACCGGGCGACTTATCGCTTTCTGTCGAACGCGTGGTACTTTGATCGTTTGTATGATCGACTCTTTGTGCAACCGGCCAAGATGGTCGGTGAGGGGTTATGGCTTACGGGGGATGCCAAGATTGTTGATGGTTGTGTCAATGGTGTAGCTGCCTTGTGCCAGCGTTGTGCGGAGCAGTTGCGCAGCTTGCAGTCGGGCTATGTGTATCACTATGCCTTTGCCATGCTGATCGGTGTGTTGGTTTTGGTATCACTCTATACTTGAACGTAACACGGATCCCTGCCTACAGGGAAAGTCGAGGGGTGCACGGCGGCCTCTCCCGGAACTGGGTTACCTTATTGCGAGCGGGACGATTTGGCAATGTTGAGCTTGGTCACATTCTTACCTTTGGTCGGTGCACTGGTCATCTTTTTTGCGGTCAAAGATAACCCAAAACTGGTCCGCTATCTGGCCATGGGCATCAGTCTGTTGACCTTTTTGGTGAGCCTGCTGCTGCTGAAGGGGTTTGATAACAGTACTGCTGCTTTCCAGTTCATGGAGGAAGCGGCTTGGCTGCCGGCCTATGGGATCACCTATCGCATGGGGGTGGATGGCATCAGTCTGCCTTTTGTGCTGTTGACGGCCTTGTTGACGCCCATCTGTATTTTGGCCTCTTGGGAGAGCATTCAGACCCAGGTCAAGGGGTATATGGTGGCTTTTCTGGCCTTGGAGAGTTTTGTCATCGGTGTGTTTTGTGCTTTAGACTTTATTCTCTTCTATATTTTCTGGGAAGCCATGCTGATCCCGATGTTTTTGTTGATTGGCATTTGGGGGGGCAAAAATCGGGTTTATGCCGCCTATAAATTTTTCCTGTACACATTGGCAGGGTCGGTATTGATGTTGGTTGCCATTCTGGTGATGGGTTTCAAGGGTGGCACTTTCTCCATTCCGGCGTTGATGGGGATGCCATTTTCCTTTGCGTTGCAGGTATGGTTGTTTTTGGGTCTTTTTTCCTCCTTTGCGGTCAAGGTGCCCATGTGGCCGGTGCATACGTGGTTGCCGGATGCCCATGTGGAGGCGCCCACGGCGGGTTCGGTGATTTTGGCGGGTATTTTGTTGAAGATGGGTGCGTATGGATTTTTGCGCTTTTCTCTGCCCATTTTACCGGATGCGTCGCGTTATTTTGTGCCGTTCATTTTTGCTTTATCGTTGGTGGCCATTGTTTACACGGCCTTGGTGGCTTTGATGCAGAAGGATTTGAAGAAGCTGATTGCCTATTCGTCGGTTTCGCACATGGGTTTTGTCACCATCGGTCTGTTTGCCTACAACCAGCAGGGGTTGGAGGGTGGCATTTTGCAGATGGTGAACCATGGCGTGGTAGCTGGGGGTCTTTTCCTGTTGGTTGGGGTGATTTATGACCGCATGCACACGCGGGAGATTGCCCGGTTTGGTGGTTTGGCGCAGCGCATGCCGGTATATGCGGTTATTTTCATGGTGTTTACCATGGCGTCGGTTGGTTTGCCGGGCACGAATGGTTTTATTGGTGAGTTTTTGATTTTGCTGGGCGCTTATTTGGCCAACAAGGGGGTTGCGGTGGTAGCGGCCACGGGTTTGGTTTTGGGTGCTGCTTATATGTTATGGATGTTCAAGAAGGTGTTGTTTGGGGTAGTGCGCAATGATGAGGTGGCGGCATTGAAGGACATGAGCATGCGGGAGATTGCTCTGTTTGTGCCACTGTTGATTTTGGTGCTGTGGATTGGTTTCTATCCGGCGCCTTTCTTGAAAATGATGCATGCTTCGGTGGAACAGTTATTGATCCAGGCCAATACCATCAAGGCTGGTTCTGCCGCCATCGCCATGTTTTAGTCGTCCGCAGCGCCTGTGGGTGTTGTTGGGCAGTAGGGATCACGAGATCAGCAGTGGAGCATTCAAGGATATGGCTGTTCAACTACCGGAAATGAACTTGGTCCTGCTCTCGCCGGAGATATTACTCTCACTGGTGGCGATGGGGCTGTTGCTGATGAGCGCCTGGACGGGCAAGGAGTCGCGTGGTGTGATTGGCATGATCACGCTGAGTGGCATTGTCCTGGCGGCGGTTGTTTTGGCTGGTCTTTCCAGTGCAACGCCCTCCATCACGTTGGGTGGTCATTTTGTGGATGACCGTCTGGCGCGGGCCATGAAATGGTTGCTGTTGATTGCCACGGCCTTCCCGTTGTTGATGAGTCGGGACTATTTGGCGCAGAGGGGTTTGGACAGTGGTGAGTACTATGTCTTGACCGTCACCGCGTTGATTGGGGCGATGGCCATGGTCTCGGCGGGCAGTTTCCTGGTTTTGTATTTGGGCTTGGAGTTGATGTCGCTCTCCATTTATGTGTTGGCGGCGTATGATCGGGACCATTTACCGTCCAGTGAAGCGGGTTTGAAGTATTTCATATTGGGTTCGCTGGCGTCTGGTATTTTGTTGTATGGGGTCAGTTTGGTGTATGGGGCCACGGGCAGTACCGTGTTCACGGGGGTTGCCCAGGCGATCAAGGCGGCGGAGCATATTAGTCCGGTTTTGTTGTTGGGGGCGGCTTTGGTGGTGATGGCCATCAGTTTCAAGGTGGCGGCGGCTCCGTTTCACATGTGGGCACCGGATGTGTATGAGGGTGCGCCGACATCGGTGACGGCTTTTATTGCGGTGATGCCGAAGGTGGCGGCGTTTACGGTTTTTTTCCGGGTGCTTTTGGAGGCATTCGGTGCGTTGCAGGGGCATTGGGCACCGATGCTGCAGTTGATGGCGGTGGTGAC
Source organism: Magnetococcales bacterium (assembly GCA_002753095.1). Taxonomy (GTDB): domain Bacteria; phylum Pseudomonadota; class Magnetococcia; order Magnetococcales; family Magnetaquicoccaceae; genus Magnetaquicoccus. The sequence goes on along the minus strand of PDZU01000008.1, from coordinate 11,362 downwards.
TTTGGCGGTGGGTTCATTGGGGGCCATTGCGCAGAGTAACATCAAGCGGTTGTTGGCGTATTCATCGATTGGTCATGTGGGATTTTTATTGATTGGTTTAACGACGGGCAATCAGTTGGGTCATCAGAGTGTGATCTTTTATTTGACGACCTATTTGTTCATGTCGTTTGGGGCTTTTTGTGTGGTGTTGGTATTGAATCGGCAGGGGATTGGTGATCAGATTGGTGATTATGCTGGTTTGGCTAAGAAGCGTCCCTTGTTGGCATTTGTGATGGCGATGTTCATGTTTTCGATGGCGGGCATTCCGCCGTTGGCGGGTTTTATTGCCAAGTTGTATGTTTTGATGGCGGCGGTCAAGGCGGGTTTGTTGGGCTTGGCGGTAATCAGTGTTATTTTTGCGGCGATTGGGGCCTTTTATTATCTGCGCATTGTCAAGATCATCTATTTTGAGGCGGCGGAGCAGAGTTTTTCCATGGAGTTGTCTGTGTCGCACCGGATTGTGCTTGGGGTGAGTGCGATTTTGGTGTTGGTGTTGGGAATTTTTCCGGGCAAGTTGTTGGATTGGAGCTTGGCGAGCGTGCAGGCGCTGCTGTAAATTTCTGCGGGGTGCAGGGGCGGTCACCGCCCCTGCCGGGTGCAGGGCGGAGCCCTGCTTGTAATGGGGCGCGCTTTTACCGAAGCAGATTTGGCGCAGCCAAATCTGCGCAGCGCGCCCAAATTTGTGCCCCGCAGGGGCACGCTTTGGGAGGGCGGACGCCCGACTTTTAACCGCGCGCAGTAAAGCGATTTCTTTGTGTTCGATGGACGGTGCGTTCCATTTTTTTGTATGCGATGGACGGGGTGTTCCTGTGGGCTGTTCGGCCCAACTCCCAGCCCACTACTCCCTGGCCTCGGCCATAATCCTGGCTCGATCCCGGTTCCAATCCCGCTCCTGGATCGCATGCCGCTTGTCGTGGGCATGCTTGCCACGACCCACCCCAATCTCCAACTTGACCTTGCCGTCCTTCCAGTAAGCCTTGAGCGGGATCAACGTCAACCCCTTCTCTCGACTCAAACCAATCAAACGCCGAATCTCCCCACGATGCGCCAGCAACTTGCGCGTGCGTAACGGATCATGATTGTTCCAGTTGCCAAACGTGTAGGCCGCTATATTGGCGTTCAACAAAACCAACTCATTGGCCTGAATCAGTGCATACGAATCGTTGATGTTTAACTTGCCTAACCGTATCGATTTTACCTCTGTACCGGCCAGTACAATGCCTACCTCCAACTGTTCCAGAATCTCATAGTTGAAGCGTGCCTTGCGGTTTTCCGCAATGATCTTGATGCCCATCTCTTTAACCTCTACTCTGCGGGAACGAACAACGCTCCCATTGCACAGAGAATACTCTGTTTTTTCTGCGCGACAATAAAAAAGTTTTGCCAGTGTAACGGAAATGCATGGCAACAATCAACAAACACCCATGCAATCACGGAAGGTCATCATGGTGCGCGGGGGTGAAAGTCGGGCTCCGCCCTCCCAAAGCGTGCCCCTGCGGGGCACAGATTTGGGCGCGCTGCGCAGATTTGGCTGCGCCAAATCTGCTTCGGTAAAAGCGCGCCATTACAAGCAAGGGCTCTGCCCTTGCAACCCGGCAGGGGCGGTGACCGCCCCTGCACCCCGCAATAATTTATAAGCAAGGGCTCCGCCCTTGCAACCCGGCAGGGGCGGTGACCGCCCCTGCACCCCGCAATAATTTTCAAATATTTTAAAAAAAAGAGCGGCCAAATGGCCGCTCCGGGACTACTCTCTGGCAAATCAGAATCACTTACCCAAGCTGGAGAAATAAGCAGCCAGGTTGTCAATATCTTCATCGGTCAGATTTTTGGTCGGTGCGGTCATCAAGGGGTTGACCCGCTTGCCTTCACGGAAAGCCTTCAACTGATTGACCAAATAACCGGCTTTCTGACCCGCCAAATTGGGGTTGGCATCCACTTTGCTCATGCCATCCGGGCCATGGCAGGCTGCGCACACCGCAGATTTGGTCTTACCCGCAGCGGCATCCCCACCTGCCAAAGCCGGACCAGCAACCAGAACGGAAGCCAACAAAAGGCCATAAGTCAGCTTTTTCACACGAATTCTCCTTGAAAATCGACGATGACGACGTACCCGCCAACGACACCCATTGCCGTTGACTGAAATAGACGGCAGCTTGCGCTGATTCCGTCTGAAAGCACCAAAAAAAATCCCAAAGCCAAACACCTACACACAACCCGCAAACAGGTTGCCTGCTCTATGCCGCCGTAATCAAACCAATACGGCTCATGGCTTGCCGCAACGGCTCATGCCAACTCTCTGCCAAAGGCGTCAAAGGCAGACGAATCTCCGGGGCACACAACCCCATCATGGCCGCTGCCGCCTTGACAGGAATGGGGTTCGTCTCACAAAACAGTAGACGGTTGATCTCCAAAAGCTGCAGATGAATTTTTTGACTCTCGGCCAACTCCCCAGCCTGAAAATGACGCCAAAGCGCGACCATCAGCTCCGGGGCTATGTTGGAGGTGACCGAGATGACACCCTCACCACCAATCGCCAAAAAAGGCAAAAAGGTGGCATCATCACCCGACAACAAGGTGATGCGCCCAGAAGCCTGCTGCAAAATCTGCGAAGCTCGCTCCATGTTGGCCGTCGCTTCCTTGATGGCGACAATCTGCCCATGCCGCGATAAACGGGCTACCGTATCCGGCAACATGTCAACACCCGTGCGACCAGGGACATTGTACAGAACCAGAGGAATGTCTACCGCATTGGCCACCGCCTGATAATGGCGAAACAATCCCTCCTGCGTGGGCTTGTTGTAGTAAGGCGTGATCAACAAGGCCGCCGCCGCCCCAGCCTGCTGGGCAAAAAGCGTCAGCTCAATGGTCTCAGCCGTGGAGTTGGAGCCCGTTCCGGCAATCACCGGTACGCGCCCATCGACCCGCGCTAGGCAGGTTTCGATGACCTGACGATGCTCCGCATGGCTTAAGGTCGCCGACTCGCCCGTTGTACCACAAGGAACTAAGCCGCTGATGCCGCTCGCAATCTGCCGATCCACGAGATTACCCAGCGCAATATGATCAAGCTGACCATTGCGAAAGGGCGTGATCAGTGCAGTGAAAACGCCTTTAAACATGTGAATCATTCATCCTTTCGTTAAATAGAGCGGTCTGCTTCGCCACACCCACCCAGGCTATGTAAAGCTACCGGAAAACTCACCCATTCACAAGGGGTTCCAATGATGATGCAATTTTCGTCAAATATCAAATAATCCCTCAACGATTAAACCTGATTAACGATGCAGACCAGCAATCTCGGCAAAAATCGCCACGCAGTGCGTGGAGCATGGCTTCAGAAAGGGTGACCTGCAGACAGCGCTCCCGTCTCGGCGGATAACAATAACCGCTGCAAGGCGTCCGTGGCTACCCTGTCTATGGGTAAGGGAGTCTTGAAACGGTCAGCAATCTGGCGCAACGTCAGGTTCTGCACAGGATGCAACCAATCTGGGGCCAACTCTGCCAGAGGGATGGCCAGAAAAGAGCGCTGCATCATGTCAGGATCAGGAATGGACACGCCATCTGCACACCATGCCAGATCACCCATCAGAGCAATATCCAGATCCAACGTGCGTGGGGCAAAACGGCCACCGCGACGGTCCCGCCCCAATGCCTCCTCGATGGAGCGCAAACACCCCTTCAAAGCGAGCGGGTCGGCATCGGTCACCACCTCTACCGCTCCGTTGAGAAACGGTGCCCCCGTTTCCCCCCCCGCAGGATCCGGCAACGCCTGGGTATGATAGACCGTCGAGACAGCCAACAGCGGCATGCGCTCCTGTAAACGGGCCAGACCACGTTGCACATTAAGCAGGGGATCAATGTTGGAACCAAACGCAATCAGAATGGGTGAGCGGATCATGAATGCATTTTATGCCGTGTTGACGGTTGGCAAGGCTTGCCAACGTTTGATCGAGACGCCAACCGAACGGGCAAAGCGTAAAGCGCCTGGTTTTTCCACCGTCACTTTGACCTTGGCGATCCGTTTGTCCTGCAGGCATAACTGGGCAACCTGCTCTGCCAGGGCCTCTACCAAGAAAAAGTGCGATTGTTCGGTCAGGGCGATGATCGCTTTGCTCAAGGTTTTATAGTTGACTGTCTCCTCGATGCGATCGGTGCGGCCTGCCGCCGCCAAATCCAGGTGCAGCAGAACCTGAATACGCACATCCTGCACAGTATGGCGCTCCCACTCCTGGATGCCGATCACGCACCGCAGATGCAGATCACGGATCTTGATCCGGTCATAGACGGGGGGAGCGGCTTTGGCTACAAGACCATCCATCTGAGTCGTCCTCTCGCTTTTTAAAGATGTTCTCCACCATCGACAAACAACAGTTGCCCTGTGATGAAAGGCTGTTGCAGCAAGAACAATAACGCCTGCACCACATCCTGTGGCGACCCGGCCCGCTGTAACGGGGTGGCGGCCACCACACGCTGAAAGGCTGCGTCTGAATCACCCATCGCCGGCAAAATGGGGCCGGGGGCGATGGCATTGACACGGATAGCCGGGGCCAGCTCCAAAGCCGCCATCTGCGTCAGTGTCCACAAGGCACTTTTGGCCACCGTATAAGCCAGATGCCCTGGTCTGGGCCGCGCAATGCGTTGATCGAGCACATTGACAATGGTCCCTGCTTGACCCTGACGCGCAAAGCTCTGCATCAAAAGCATCGGAGCCGTCAGGTTGATGGCCATCATGCGCTGCCATTGTGACGGTTGCAGATCCAGCAGGGTGCCGCGCTGAAAAATGGCCGCATTGTTGACCAAAATTTGCACCCCACCCATGCGCTCCGTCACCTGCTCGAAAAGGCGTTGCGACGCTTCTTCCTGAGCCAGATCGGCCACAAAGAGCTCTGCCGTACCACCCTGGCGCCGAATGTCATCACATTGCCCTTGTGCAGATTGCCAGGAGTGGTTGGCGTGGCAGGCAATGCGTACACCTTTGTCTGCCAAAGCCTGGATGCAGGCTGCACCAATACGCTGCCCGGCACCTGTCACCAATGCCGTCAGACCCGTGAGTTCCATGCGCTAGCCCGGATCAGGAGTGTGAAAAAATATCTTCACTTTCCCAGCCAGAGAGATCCAGCGTGACCCGTGTTGGCAAAAAGGCCATACAGCTTTTGGCCATTTCCAAGCGGCCTTCGCGCTGCAACATGCGCTCCAAGCCCTCTTTGAGGGCCACCAGATGGATCACATCCGAACGGACATATTGTACCTGTTGGGCAGAGAGGGTGTCTGCACCCCAGTCCGAGGATTGTTGCTGCTTATCCATCTCCATGCCGCGCAGTTCGCGGACCAGATCTTTCAGACCGTGATAGCCGCTGTAGGTGCGTACCAGTCGGGAGGCAATTTTGGTGCAAAAGACCGGTTGTACGTGAATCCCCAACCAGTGGCGCAGGCTGGCCAGATCATAACGGGCAAAATGAAAGATTTTTTCGACATGCGTGTCTTCCAGCAACTGTTTCAGACGGGGCGCGGCACGCTCTTTGATTTGTACCACAGCCACCACACCCGCTTCGTTGCACATCTGCACCACACAGAGACGGTCGCGCAAAACGTTCAACCCCATGGTCTCCGTATCCACAGAGAGATAGCGGCTGTTCAGGTAAAGTTGCAGATACTCTTCGTCCAGATCATCTTGAAAAATTTTCGGCAGGGTTTGTACAGTGGTCACGGCTCCACTCCATAAAAAATAGGAGAACGACAACATCGATAGGACTGGCACAAAATGAGCTATAGCCCTCGTCACGGAAGTATGGCATAATCCCGCATTCTCGTTATAGAGAGTTCTTGATGGAATGGAAAGGATTTGGCAATGGCACAGAAAGATAATTATACCGTTGAGCAGTTGGAACGCATTCGTGCCACGCTCGGCACAGCGCTGGGCGACAAATCGGCGCAGGCCCTTGAGGTGTTGGAGACGCGATTTTCCGCTGCCCCGGATGTCTCCGAAGAAGACGAAAAATTGATGAAACTTCGCGAAAAGATGGACAATCCTTCTGTGGATGTGACTGCCATCATCGCTACCGGACGTTTGCCCGACATGATTGCCGGTTTGGACAAAGCCAAGAGTGAACCGGACAAACAACAGCGTCTGGTCACCGCCATTTTAAACCATAAAGATGCCAAACCGCCGTCACTGGTCGAGGCGTTGGGCAAAGTGACCAACCGCCGCGAACTGGTCGAGGATCTGGTGGGTGGGATTGTCGCCCAACGGGGTGTCAATCCTTTGATCGAGTCGTTGCGTTATGCCACGATCAGCCCCACCGCCTATGGCGCTCTGGCCAAGGGAATCGCCGAGCAGGGGACGGTCAACCATCTGATTCGTACCATTGCCACCGCGCCCCGTGGTCAAGCCGATGCCGAGCTGATGTGGTCCATGGAGATCATGCGCAAGGGCACTCTGGAGCAGTTGCTCGAAGCCATGAATCTGCTGGACGACTCTTCACCCGGTATTGTTGCCCTGGCCTCTGGTGTGGCCAATCGCAAGGATGTGGGTGTGGAGCCAATGGTGCGTGGTTTGTCGTTTTGTAAAAACAACGCCAAAGCCTCTGCCATTCTGGCGCTTGAGCTGACCCGTGTGGCTGATCTCAATGCGGTGGTGGTGATCCTGGAAAAATATATCAGCGACGGCAGCGATGCCGGAGAGATCCTGGTCACCAAACTGGTACATCGTACCAAATTTGCCAAAAATCGTGAACCCCTTTTGATCAAAGCCTGTCGTTTTATGCGTGGCGACTCCATGGCGGGCAAAATTTTGGCCATGGGTCTCAATGATCTCAATGATGGCGAGAAGTTTGCCCAGGCGCACAGCCGTCTGAGCAGCCATCTGGGTGCGCAAAAGGTGATGGCGGTTGGGATTGCCCGCAAGCTGGGCCCCATCAAGGGGGTTTCCATGCTTGGCAAGGAGTATTTCAAGGTCTCCTCCTACCAACCGGAGGTGGATGCCCTGCTCAAAGAGGCAAAACAGCGCTACGAGTGGATCCTGAAAGAGGTGCTGAACGAAGATCCCTCCGCCAGACCGGAGCCGGACTCGGCCAAATCGGAGGCTGGTGAGGAAGAGGGCAAAAAAAAATAGTCAGGGGTGACTGTGGGTCCAGAGGAGAGACTTTTCTCTGGACCCTGCGCTCTGTTGCAGAGCGTTATGACGAGGCCGTTTGGATCTCTTCTGGGGCAATACCGCAATGGTGGCTGGCAAAGTGCAAAAACGCTTCCACGGCCTTGGAACGAAACTTCTGCTTGGGATAGATAAAATTCAACTGCCGCATCAGGTGCATGCCCTGGATACGTCGCATGACCAGCGTACCCAGTCGCAACTCTTTGTTCAGGGCAGTCAACGAGACAATGCCAAACCCCACCCCCCCTTCTACCGCCACCTTGACCGCTTCGGTGGAGCCCAGCTCCAAGGCCAGATTCAAACGTCCATAGGGCAGTTTGGTTGCGGCCAAAATCGCCTCTACCACCGCGCGGGTACCTGAACCTTCCTCACGAGAGACGAATGGAACGCCTGCCAATTGTTCCAGAGGAATCTCTTGCCACTGCAGCAGCGGTGAGCGTGGCGGCAAGATCACCACCAATTCATCCTCCTTGCAACGGGTCACCATCAGATTGTTGTTGACAACTGGTCCTTCCACCATGCCCAGGTCAATGGTGGCATCTTCCAGCTTGCGGACCACCTGACTGGTATTGTGTACCGTCATGCGGACCTTTACGTCGGGATACCGTTCGTGGTAGCCACTCAGAATGGTTGGCAGCAGATATTCACCGATGGTGGTCGAAGCCCCCAGTTTGATCAGACCTCTGGTTACCCCGGTCATCTCATGGACACTTTTTTCTGTCTCGTGGTACAACTCCAGAATGCGCTCCGCGTAATCCAGGGCCACCTTGCCAGCATCGGTCAGGGTGATTCGGTTGTGGTGACGGTCGAACAGGCGTGTATCAAAATGATCCTCAAGTTGTCGGATTTGGAAGGTAATGGCGGGCTGGGTTAAATCCAGCTCTTCCGCCGCGCGCGTAAATGATAAGTGTTTCGCTACTGCATGAAATACACGCAACCTGTTATCAGAAAAACCCATTGCTTGGCTCCTGATGGTCGGGATCAACAAAACATGCCACCCCATTGGGGACCGCTGGCGGTCACCGGGAGAGTGGGCGCATCTTGTCGGAAATTGGTTTTTTTGTTATTTTAGGAAAAAACTTCGTCGAAGTACACAAACAAATTTGTGAACATTAAAAAAATTTTATCTGTTACATTCACTCTGTAAAGAGAAACATATCTAACATGCTGGTTATCCTATGAAACCAACCATTCACGATACGGCACAGCTTACGGCGTTGTATGGTCGTTATCGTGCGGAGCTTTGCGCGCGGGATCCGCAACTGTCGGAGTTTCTCTTGCGTGGCGCGTTGCAGCAGGTGTGTTTTGCTGAACTGGTCCAGCATTTTGATTTGGTTTTGCTCGATGCATTTGGTGTTCTGTATCGCGGCAAGCAGGTCATTCCTGGTGCGCCTGCTGCGGTGGCGCGTTTGTATCAGCAGGGGATTCCGCTCCGGGTTGTGTCCAACAATGCGTCACAAACGCCGCAGCGGTTACAGCAGCAGTTGCAAACAATGGGATTTGGTTTTGCACTGGCGGAGGTGTGGACCTCTGGCATGGTCATTGCCGATTATCTGGCTGACTCTCCATGGCGGGGGCAACCCTACTATTTGGTCGGCAGTGCGGAGAGTCTATTGGCGTATGCTCCCGAGGCGCCGCATTTGTGTGTCAATCTGCGCCCAGGGGAGGGGTGGCGGGAGGCCCGATTTTTGTTGATGTGCAGCAATCGGGACTATTACGGTCAGAAGCAACAGTTTCAGGTGGAGGCGTTGTTGGCGCAACAGCCTTTGCCGGTGTTGTTGGCCAATCCGGATCTGGTGACACCTGATGAAGATGGTACTTTCTCGGTGGTGGCTGGCTATACCGCTGCCGATTGGGTGGATCGTTATCGTTGTCCTTGGGTTGGGTTGGGCAAGCCTTTTGCACCTCTTTACGCGCGCGTCCGTGCTGCCTTTCCCGGTTTAGATCCGCGCCGCTGCCTGATGGTGGGTGACACCTTGGATACGGATATTTTGGGGGGGGCTGCCCAAGGTTTTGCCACCTGTTTGACCTTGTCTGGTGCCTGTGCCCAGGATGCCCATCGTTTGCCGGAACTGTGTCGCGAACGGGGTATTTTTCCTGATTTTGTTGTGCCGAGTATTGGTGCTTGATATGGTATCGTACCCATGCGGTGCCGAGCGACTACCCCGATCCATCCCTTACCAGGAGAGTGTTTCATGACCCCATTCCAGATGAGCGACCTGCTCAACCTTGCGCCCGATCAGACCGAATACCGTCTGCTTTCCGAACAATTTGTCTCTTCTGGGCGGTTTGCCGATCAGGAGATGCTGCTGGTTGATCCGGCGGCCTTGACTCTGTTGACGGAAAAGGCCATGCAGGATGTCTCCCATTTGTTGCGTCCCAGCCATCTGCAACAACTGCGTCTTATTCTGGATGACCCGGAGGCGTCTGCCAATGATCGTTACGTGGCCCTGGAGTTGATCAAGAATGCCTGTATCGCGGCGGGGATGGTTTTGCCCAGTTGTCAGGATACCGGGACGGCGATTGTCATGGGGAAAAAGGGGGATCGGGTCTGGACGGGGGGAGGGGACAAGGAGGCCATTGCCAGGGGCATCTACAACACCTATACCCAAACCAATTTGCGCTACTCTCAGGTTGCCCCCATTACCCTTTACGAGGAGCGTAACACGGGCACCAATTTGCCTGCGCAGATCGACCTTGAGGCTGTTGGGGGGGATCAATACTCTTTTCTCTTTTTGGCCAAGGGGGGGGGATCGGCCAATAAAACCTTCTTGTATCAACAGACCAAGGCGCTGTTGAATCCGGTCGGCATGGCTGCATTTCTGCGTGAGAAGTTGCCCTCTTTGGGTACTGCCGCCTGTCCGCCTTACCATTTGGCCATTGTGGTTGGTGGTCTTTCGCCGGAACAGAACTTGAAAATGGTCAAGTTGGCTTCGGCCCGTTATCTGGATGGTCTGCCGGAGCGTGGTGATGGTTTGGGTGGGGCCTTGCGGGATCGGGAGATGGAGGCCCAGGTGGTACAGATCTGTCAGGATCTGGGTTTGGGTGCCCAGTTTGGGGGCAAATATTTTGTGCATGATGTGCGGGTGATCCGTTTACCGCGTCATGGTGCCTCTTGTCCGGTGGGTATTGGGGTGTCCTGTTCCGCCGATCGCAACATCCGGGCAAAGATCAACCGCCAGGGGTTGTGGCTGGAAGCCTTGGAGCGGGATCCGGCCCGCTATCTGCCGGAGATTGCCCCAGAGCAACTGAGTCAGGAGGTGGTCAACATCGATCTCAATCAACCCATGGCTGCCATTCGCCAGACATTGAGCCGTTATCCGATCAAGACCCGGGTCATGTTGAACGGTCCCATCGTGGTGGCACGGGACATTGCCCACGCCCGCATTCAGGAGCGGCTTAATCGGGGGGAGGGGATGCCTGACTATTTCCGCAACCATATGGTCTATTATGCCGGTCCGGCCAAAACGCCGGAGGGGTATGCTTCCGGCTCTTTTGGTCCCACCACGGCGGGGCGGATGGATAGTTATGTGGATACTTTCCAGAAGCAGGGTGGTTCGCATGTCATGTTGGCCAAAGGCAATCGCAGTCGTGCCGTGACGGAGGCATGCAAGGCCAATGGGGGATTTTATCTCGGTTCCATTGGTGGGGCGGCTGCCCGTTTGGCTCAGGATTGCATTCACAAAGTGGAGGTGATCGACTATCCAGAGTTGGGGATGGAGGCGGTGTATCGTATTGAGGTGAAGGATTTCCCTGCCTTCATGATCGTTGATGACAAAGGGAACGATTTTTTTGTGGAGTTGGGGCTATAGTCAGTTGCCGTTCGTTAAGTTCACATGGGGTCCAGGGGAGATTATCTCCCCTGGCGGGTGCAGGGCAGAGCCCTGCTGCAATGGGCGCGCTTTTACCGAAGCAGATTTGCGCAGCAAATCTGCGCAGCGCGCCCAAATTTGTGCCCCGCAGGGGCACGCCTTGGGAGGGCGGACGCCCGACATGCACCGTGTCGCCTGGATGACGGTGCAGAAAAACAAGGACAGCTAAGCATCAAGCGCATCGTAAGCGTCCATTTCTCCCCAGGGTACCCATTGATTTTGAAAGGTGAGACTCTATCTGAAAACAACCTTTTCAGGAGGTCGAGATGGGTACAAGCGGGAGCAATAAAGTCGCAGTAGCTGG
>PDZU01000067.1 GCA_002753095.1 Magnetococcales bacterium | reverse complement strand
ATTTCAAAGTCGTTGTCGATCTGAAATTTCCATATAATGTGTCCTCGGGCTGATCGACTCTCCGCGTTCAGTCCAACCAAGTTTTTGCGTCGGCAAGCGACGCAAAAAGCCTTAATTCGTTTTGTTCTGCTTTTGTCGCTTTGCGCACGTGCAAGACCCTGTCGTCAACCCGCCGGAAAGTGGCGGTGATGCGGCACTGGCCGCTGAGTGTCTCTCGCAAGCTACTCCATCGATCTCTGATCCCTTTTGTACGCAGTTGGCGGCGGATGACTTGCACCAACTGATAGGCCAGCACGGTAATGAATAGGTGACCGTCGCTGCGCTCTTCCTTTTGATGAAAAACCGGACGCAACCCCAACTCCCCTTTGAGTGAGCGAAATACGGACTCCAAGTCGGTCAGCATGATGTAGGTACGCCAAAGCCGATCTTCGTCCCATTCGGTCTCATTACTGCGCAGACAATACACGCCAGGGTGTGTCGCAAGCGAACCCGTCACTGGTTTCTTTTCCCATCGGATTTCTTTGGCCTCTGTATCGTTCTCATCAGTAATGATTTCAATATGGTAATGCTGACTCACCCCATGGGATTTTTCTTTCAACCGTCCAATGCGTTCCCAAATTTTGCCGACGGAACGGACTGCTCGTGGACGGGAAAGACCATCCGACAATTTTCCCAATTCCGTCTCAAAACGCTCGGCGAAACGCCGTACAATGCCTTCCTCTTTCTTGGCTCTTCCTTCTGAATGGCAATACAGGCGAACTTCTTGTCCATCTTCAGCCATCACTTTTTGAATGTGTACCTTTTCTCTGCTTGCTGTCTCGATACAGATAGCATTTTCGGAATCGAACTGGCGCCGTTGCTCGCGACTGACCACCAGGTAGCGGTAACCATTTCCGGCCATCCACGACAGGTTGGCCTCGGTGGCTACCCCACGATCCATGACCACCAGCGCCCCTTTCGGGGCGCCAAGACCTTGCAACATCTCCTTCAGAGTAGATGCCTCGCCAACATTGCCCGGAAAAACTTCCGAACGACGCACAAATCCGCTGCTATCCAGTACCATCCCCAATGTCAACAATGGACAATCGCTCCGTTTCTCCTTGGAGTGACCACGGCGCGCCTTGGAATTGTTTGTTTCCTCACCTTCAAAATAAGTGTTGGTCAAATCGTACAATGTTACCGTACATTCCAGAGCAAACAAATCTTTAAGGCGAGAGAAAAGCCTGTTTTCCAATGCGCTTTGATGCCGAAGCAAAATATCTGAAACACGGTAGAGTTGCATGAGACTCATCGATTCGTAATCGACGTCCATCAGTTCTCCAAGGGCGCTGCGCTCACGCAACCATTGATGAACAGCCAGTTCCGAACCGGGAACCGCCATCCTGCCGATGATCGATCCCATGGCTGCTGCCCGCTGCGGACCAGTCAGACCCAATTCTTCCAAAAGAGCAGCAAATCCAATTTGTTCCATGGCCCACAAGGCAACATGCTCCACCCCTACTGAGCGAGGACGACTCATTTCCAGGGAATCCACATCTACTGCCTGAATATCCCTGGGTTGTTCCGAAACAGTATTATCCGCAGAACCATGCGATGGTGGGGCAATTTCAGCTTGTCTTGCCAACAGTTGTGCTGCAATACGCTGTGCTTCCTGTTCCACAGAAACCGGGCATTCCACGTCGAACAGCGCTTCGTGAGGAGTCAAAAGTTGCTCAACACGAGCGCACAGCGTTGGCCAATGATCTTGGGCAATACGAAAGAAGCACGTCGTTCAGTTGTCGGAGGGCGTGTCGGGCTCCGCCCTCCCAAGGCGTGCCCCTGCGGGGCACAAATTTGGGCGCGCGGTACAGATTTGGCTACGCCAAATCTGCTTCGGTAAAAGCGCGCCATTGCAGCAGGGCGCTGCCCTGCACCCGCAAGGGGAGATAATCTCCCCTTGACCCCATGTAACTGTTTTTATTTTATTTCTTCTTCTTTTCCTTCTTCTTTGACCCGGAACCAAGTGGCATACAGGGCCGGAATAAAGGCCAGCGTCAGGGCAGTGGCAATCAACAGGCCACCCATGATGGCAATGGCCATGGGGCCCCAGAAAATACTGCGCGATAAAGGAATCATCGCCAAAATGGCCGCCGCCGCCGTCAACAGAACCGGGCGAGCACGCCGCACGGTCGATTCTATGATCGCCTGCCAGGGGGTAGCCCCAGCCGCGCGCTCCTGCTCAATCTGATCGACCAGAATCACCGAATTGCGCATGATCATGCCGCCAAGGGCGATCACCCCCAACAGGGCCACAAAACCAAAGGGGGCATCAAAAAGCAACAGGGCCGGTACCACACCGATCAAGCCCAACGGAGCAGTGAGAAAAACCATCAACAAACGCGGAAAACTCTGCAGTTGCCACATGAGAATGGTCAACATAACCAGGAACATCAGGGGGAAGACCGCCGCAATGGCCTGATTGGCTTTGTCGCTCTCTTCGATGGCCCCGCCCTGTTCGATGCTGTAACCCTCCGGCAGCGCATCGCGGATGCCTTGCAGCGTGGGCCAAATGGACTCGGTGGCAAACGGCGCCTGCACGCCATCCAATACATCGCTGCGCACGGTGATGGCCATGTTGCGGTTGCGACGCCACAAAACCGGCTCTTCAAAGTCGGCTTGCAGATGGGCAAACTGGGCCAGGGTAACCATCTCACCGGAACGCAACAGCAGAGGCGCATCCAACAGTTGTTCAAGCGCCGGTCGTTCGTTTTCCGCACCACGCAGCACAACCTCGATCAACTCTTCGCCCCGGCGAATCTGGGTGACGGGCAGGCCGTTACTGATGGTCTGCAATAGGTTGGCCACATCGCTGCGGCTGATGCCAAGCTGCCGGGCGCGCTGTTGATCCACCTCCACCCGCTCGATCCGCACCTGATCGTTCCAGTCCAGTTGGGTATCACGCACCAAGGGCGATTGCCGCACCCGATCACGGACCTGATAGGCGATGGCACGCACGGTGTGACGATCCGGCCCCAGGATGCGAAACTGTACCGGAAAGCCAACCGGTGGGCCAAATTCCAAACGCAGGACGCGGCCTCGAATATGGGGAAAAGCCTCATCCTGGGCAAAAAGCTGCATCAAACGCTGCCGCAAGGCTTCACGGGCCGCACTGCCGGTGGTCATCACCACAAACTGGGCAAAACCAGGGTTGGGAAGCTCCGGCTCCAGGGACATGTAAAAGCGTGGCGAACCGGCCCCCAAATAGGCGGTAAAATAGGGAACATCTCGCTCCTGTTTGAGCAGATTTTCCAGTTGTTTGACCTGCTGCTCCATGGCGGAGAAGGCGGCACCCTCGCGCAGGCGCAACTCCAGCAGCAGTTCCGGGCGGGACGCGGTGGGGAAAAACTGTTGCTGCACCAGAGAAAGACCAGCCATGGCGCTGCCGAAAAGGAGCAGAGTGAGCAGCAGGGTGGTTTTGCGGTAATGGACAGCCTGGGTGATCATGCGGCGCAAAATCTGATAAAAAGGGCTGGCGTAGAGGTCGTGCTGACCGTGCGGGCTGCCTGCCGGGAGGAGCAGAACCCCCAAATAGGGGGTGAAGAGCACCGCCACCAGCCAGGATGCGAGCAGGGCAATCCCGACGATCCAGAAAATGCCAGAGGCATACTCCCCGGCGATGGACTGGGCAAAGCCGACCGGCATAAAACCGGCCATGGTGACCAGGGTACCGGTCAGCATGGGGAACGCGGTACTTTGGTAGGCGAAGGAGGCGGCCTGCAGACGATCCCATCCTTGTTCCATTTTGACCACCATCATCTCCACGGCGATGATGGCATCATCGACCAGCAGCCCCAGGGCGATGATCAAAGAGCCCAAAGAGATGCGATCCAGGTTCCATGCGGCGGCTTTCATGACGATCAGCACCAGCCCCAAGACCAGGGGAATCGAGGCAGCAACCACGATGCCGGCGTGTCGTCCCAGGGCAAAGAATGAGACGGCCAGCACGATAGCCAGCGCCTCCAGGAAAGATTTTTCAAACTCCCAGACCGATTCATCCACCACTTTGGGTTGATTGGCATATTTTTCCAGGCTTACTCCGGGCGGGAGTCTCTTGCGCAGGTTGGCAAGCCGTTCCTCCAACTGTTGTCCCACCTGCAGAATGTTGGCGCGTGTCTGCATGGTTACCCCGATGCTGAGCACCTGTTGCCCGTTATGGCGGATGACATAGTTGGGCGGATCCTGATACCCGGCGTGAATGTGGGCAATGTCACCCAGGGGCAACAGCCCGTTGCCGCTGGCAATGGGCAGTTCGGCCAGATCATTTACCCCCTGCAGCGCACCGCTGACCCGCAGAAACAGTCGGTCACTGCCCGTATCCAGCATGCCGGATGGTCTGAGTTGATTCTGTTGCGCGAGGGTATCCATCAGAGTGAACGGCGAAATTTTCAATGCCGCCAGACGACGGCTGGAGATGTCGACAAAGAGTTTTTCCGGCTGTTTGCCGAGCACATCCACTTTGCTCAGGGTGGGGAGGCTTTGCAACTCTTTTTTGATCCACTCCGCCTGCTCCAACAGTTGTGCCAGGGAGTAGCCATCGCCCTGCAGGGCCAGCAGGGCCATATAGACATCGTTGAACTCATCGTTATAAAAGGGGCCCTGCACCCCATCGGGAAATTCATGGCGAATGTCGCCGATCTTTTTGCGCGCCTGATACCAGATGCTGTCAAACTCCTGTTTGCTCTGGCGCCCCTTCAGGCGCAAGGTCAAGGCGCCATAGCCCTGGCGGGCAAAGGTGCGCACAAAGTCAAACCCCTCCAACTCCTGCAGCCGTTTTTCCATGCGGTTGAGCAGTTGATCCTGGATTTCATGGGCGGTGGCCCCAGGCCAGATCACCTGCGCGGTCATCACCGGCACATTGAAAAAAGGATCTTCGGAACGGCCCAACTGCAGATAGGAGATGCTTCCAGCCAGCAGGGTGACCAGTATCAAAAAAAGCACCACGGGTTGATGGGTAACCGCCCAATGGGAGAGGTTGAAGCGCTTCATGGGGTGACACCCTGGCTGTTGTTTGCTGGCGCACTGTCCGCCTTGGCCCGCACCGGTATGGCGGCCTCCAGTTTGTAGCCGCCAGCCACGACGACCTGCTCGCCCTCCTGCAGACCCGCCAGCCAGACCTGTTCGCTTTCCTGGCGCAACACGGTAACCGGACGCTGTTGCAGTTGTGTGTCCTGGACCACCACCCAGACAAAGGGGGTACTGTTTTGTTGCAGCAGAGCGGTGGCGGGCAGTTGGGTTGCCTGCGTTTTCTCCTGATCGTTGACTTGGACGGTGGCACTCATGCCCAGTCGCAATCCAGCCTGGCGCAGCGCCTCCTCTTGGGGCAGGCGAAAACGGCTGCGAAAGGTGGCGCCCGGATGACTGGCTTGCGGGGCCACCTCCCGCAAAATCAAGGGGGTCTCCGGCAGAACATTCTGCCAAAAGCGGGCTGTGGCCTGTAACGCGTCGGCCCGTACCGCCAGATTTTCCGGCAGTTCCACCACCATTTCCCAGGCATCCCGGCTGGCCAGTGTCAGCAGCGGTGTCCCTTCGCTGACCACCTGCCCGCTCTCGAAACGAATGCTGGTCACGATGCCCTCCCGATCTGCCGCCAGGGTGGTATAGCTCTGTTTGTGGTCGGAGAGATCCCGTTGGCGGCGGGCTTGCGCATGTTGGGCTGCGGCAGCTTCCGCCTTGCTTTTTTGCCGTTCGTGGTCGGCGTTGGCCACGGAACGATCGCTCAGTAAACGCTGCAAACGGGCCTCATCCGCCGCTGCCTGCCGGGCATCTACCTGGGCGGCGCGCAGTTGATCTTCAGCCGCCTGCAGCGCCAGCGCATGATCGGCAGGATCCAGACGGGCCAACACCTGACCGGCCTGTACCAGATCGCCAACCTCAACCAGACGGGCCACAATCTTGCCCCCGGTGCGAAAAGCCAGTTCACTTTCATAACGGGCACGCACGGTCCCAATCAGAGTCCGCTTGCTTGGCAACGGTGCAGGATGGGCCGTGCGCACCGGCACGGTTTTGAGCGGTTGGGCGCTGACCTTCTCCTCCCGACAGGCGGTCAGCAGTGCCAGCAGAAGCCCCAAGGCAAGCCAAGGCAGAGAACGGGGCATGGTCATGACTCCTTTGCGGGGCTGGGCAGCCCTTGCGGCGGGGGCAGATGCTGCCATCCGCCACCCAGGGCAGTGAAAAGTTGTACAGTCAGCAGGGCCTGTTGCATCTGGCTTTCATTCATCTCCAGGGCGGCCAGCAGCAACGCCCGTTCCGCTTCCAGATAGGGCAGCAGGCCAATCTGTCCCTGCTCCAGCAGTGAATGTGCCCGTTGCAGCACCTTTTGCCGGGCCTGCAGGGTGGTTTGCCGATGGGTTTGGCTCTCTTTTTCTTCGCGCAGAGCCTGCAGCAGATTTTCCACCTCTTCGATGGCCTGCTGGAGTTTTTTTTCGTACTGCAGCCAACGCTCATTTTCCTGGGCGCTGTGTGCCTCCACATTGGCCTGGAGCGCACCGGCGTGCAGCAGTGGCAGGGTAAAGGTGGCGGCGACTGTAGAGTAGGGGGAGGTTGGCGGCTCAAGCGCATGGTTGAGAAGCAGAGCCTGGCGACCGAACAGGGCACTGAGAAAAATCTTTGGAAAAAGTTGTGCCCGTGCCTCCTGCCAGCGGGCCGAGGCGGCGGCCAACTGCCGTTCGGCGGCCAACAGATCGGGGCGTCGTTGCAACAGTTCAGCGGGCTGGCCGGGACCGGGTTCGGGCAGATGGTGCAGGGCCGAGGGGCTCTCTCGTTGCAATTCCGGGACTGGTTGCGAGGGATCAGCGCCGCTGAGCAGGGCGATACGGTGTTCGCTGAGCAGCGCCTGGCTGCGCAAGGCAGGCAGCAGGGCGGCCATGTTGGCCCAGTCGGCATCGGCCATGGCGGCCTCGCGTTCGCTGATCCAACCTTCACGCAGTTGGCTGTGCAGTCGCTGCCGGTAGGCATCCTGGTTGGCGATCAGTTGTTGCAGCAGGGTGATCCGCTCCTGCAGGGCGTGCCAGCGCAGATAGTGGCGGGCCGTTTCGCTGACGGCCAGCAGTTGTGCGCCAGCAACACCGTAGAGTGCGGCAGCCGCCTCCTGTTGTGCCGCCTGATGGGCGGCCTGCTGTCCGCCGAACAGATCCAGTTCCCATTGCGCGCTCAGGGCGAGTCGTTTGGCCTGCAGGTCCGGCATGCCGCCCTGTTTGATGGCGTTGGGCAGACCGCTGCGTGATTGGGATTGCGAGCCGTTCAGATCCAGGCTGGGCCAGAGGGGGGCGGCGCTGGCGATCACCCCCTGGTGGGCATGCTGCAGGCGTTGCACGGCGATGCGTACTTCGGCGTTGGCAGTAGCAGTGCGCTGCAACAGTTGCAGCAGTTGCGGATCGTCGCAGGCTTGCCACCAGGTCGTGACGCCGGGTGAGAGCGGTTGTGCCTCCGGGGCGTGGCGAAACTGGGCCGAAGGCTCGAACGCCGGAAATTGCTTGGCCGACCCGCCACAGGCGGAGAGCAACAGGGTGGTTGCCAGCAACAGAGCGGTTGGGAGATGTGCGTGCATGCGCGGTTCCATTTATATACTGTACCGTTTCGTTCAGTTAATGCTGGCACAGAATGCCGTGTGCGTCAAGAGGATTTTTTAGTGCGTCAGGTTGGGCTGCAGCAGGCGTTGAGAAAGAGGGTGAGGCACTGTTGCAGGATCTGTTGTTGTTGTTCTGGTGTGGGGGTGTGCAGGCCGAAGAGGGCCAGGAGGTGGGCACGCCCCATGAGCAGGGAGAGGAACTGATCGGCGGCGGTATAGGGGTCGGCAAAGGAGAGGGTATTGGCCTGTTGGGCTGTTTGCAGGTAGTCGGCCAGTTGTTGCACGATGGGATCCGGGCCGCGTCGGAAGAAGATTTGGCAGGCGGAGTGATGTTGGGCGGCACAACCGATGAGGGCGCGAAAGATACCGATGGCCTCTGGCGAATGGATCAGTTGCAAAAACTGTGTACCGATGTGGGTCAAGGCCCGTTCTGGTTGCAGTGGGTCGAGGATTTCCGGGGTAAGGTTGGCGAAGACCAGGTCGGAATAGCTGCCGACCACCGCTTCGAAGAGGGTTTCTTTATTGGCAAAATAGGTATACAGGGTCACCTTGGAGACGCCGGCGGCCTGAGCGACCGATTCAATGCTGGTCCGCTCGTAGCCCAGTTCGCAAAACTGCCGGGTTGCGGCGTCCAGGACGCGTTTGACCCGTTCCGGGTCACGGGGTCGGCCGCGTTGTGGGGGGGGATTGGTCATGGTCGCCGTGGTAAGAGTTGCTGGGGAGTTATGGTTACGAGAATTAAGCCAATGGCTGTGTAGGCGATGGATTGTCAACAGGAATGCTCTCCAGGTAGAGGGTATCCCAACTAAAATCCTGGTCATGTGGCCAAGCGATATAGCCCGATACAGCCTTTACGCGGCGGAAATAGACAGGGTCACGCAATTCCCGAAAAATACCTTTGTCCCAATAGGGAGAAACATCGAAACGCCTGCGTTCTCCGTTGGCAAAAGCCAACAGCAGGGATGGGCTCTCCTCTGTTTCTACAGAAACGACTTTTGGGCTGTTCATGTCTACCTTATTTTAATGGTTCAACAGGAAAGACTGGAGTTCCTTCCATTGCCAGTTTCCAATCGGCTATCAATTCATCTCGATGCAGTTCAATCCATGCCTGAACGAGACGAACTTTTGCCTTGGGCAACTCTCCCGCCAGAATTTCTCCCTCCTCGATTCCGAACACAGCATTCATCTCCCCATATTCCGCATGAATGTGGGTGATTAGGCAGCATAGGGCTGATAAGTCTTAAGGGATGGAGTAATTGAGAATCAAGAAGTTTCTACCATCTTTCTTAATTCATTACATTTGGCTATGCCTTCTTCACCAAGAACATCAAGAAGAAACGCATCCACTTCAACATCGTTATGTAAATTTCTTTTTGGTTCCTGATAGATCTGATAGTCTAACTCAGACCCATTGTGGAGCAGAACAATTAGACCAATACCATGATCTTCACATATTTTGCGAATTTCTTCTACGTGATATGGAATCTTCTCTTCAGGTTCGTCTTTGGACCACTCTAAAGCAAGATAGGCTTCTTGCGCAAACCGCTTGTGGGCAATTGCTTCGTAGGCTGAAGAGATGTCAAATTTATCAAATGCTTTTATTTCGTAAGTGGTTACTGTTATCCTTGTTGTCTGAAAGAAAGGGAGATGTCGAATAGAAATTTTTGTGACATCTGGATTTCCCCACTTGATTTTTCTTTTTACCGTACTTGTGTTATATGTTAATGCCGCTTCTTTATTTGCGGTAATCTCTTTCTCTAACATTGTAATAAATGGTGCATATAATTTCTGCTCTTCACGATTCTGTTGTCTGCGAACGGTATTATACTTCGCAAGTCGGATTCCGCCACCCTGACCGCCACACTTCTCTATAACCCCATCATTTAATAATTCTTCTTTTACTTTTCCATACCTGATCGTTGACAAGCTAAGTTGTGTCATAATTCTGCGATTTGATAATCCGTTTGAGTCTCTAAGCAACTCAATAATTCTGTCCTTGTCAGGTAATCTTGCTACGTTGCTTCCCCATGGTTGGAGTTAGCCAAAGGATCATAGTGAGCGTTTATGAACGTATTGTCAAGTATTTATTTCTGTTGTGATTAGTTTGTTTGTTGTGATTGCGATGAGATATTGAAAAAATCATTAATCATTGTAAACACAGTCAGTTTTGCTGTTGAACTGTCCTGCACCAACCGGCGTGTTTACTGCACACGTGTGGCGAGCAACATACCATGCCGAAAAGCCCCATCGGCATGCAGAGGCGTCCCGCGCAGGCGGGTCAAGCTGGCGCTGCCCATTTGGTAGAGCAGGGCATGATCTTCCGGCGCGAGTCGAGCGGGTTGTTGTCGCGCGGTAAACTGCTGCAGGTGGTGCAACAGTTCCGGCGACAGGGGAAAAAGGCGTTGCTGCAATGGCACACCGTGCCGATCCTGGGCGGAAGCGTGCGTCCCGATTGGCAAATGGCGCTGCACACAAGCAAAACAGAGCGTTTGACTGCGCTTGATGGAAAAATGGCTCAAATCCTGTTGTGTCCCACAGGCCGTGCAACAGTCACTGCGCCAACCGTAACCAATCTCCTGAAGCATGCGGGCCTGGGCAAAAGCAAGCCAAGCCAGGGGATCTTCCCCCTGCTCCAGGGCGTTCCAACTCTGTTCCAACAGGGCGAAAAGCCCCGGATGGGGATCGTGTGGGGCCAGAAAACGGTAGAGAATCTCCTGCATCACCTGCGCGGCCAGCAAGGCGGGCGGCAGGTGCAACAGACGGTGACGGGGGCAGTGAATGGCCACCTCGGTCAAGGTGGCCATGGCCTGTTGTGAACGGGCCTGTTGGCCAAAAATGAGCGTGTGAAAACCAGACAACGCAGCCCGGTCAAGCTTGGACCGTTTCGTGTTTTGAGCCCGCACGCCACGGGCCACCAGCGCCACAATCCCCTGCTGGCGGCTGAACAGATGCAGAATCAGGGAGGTATCCCGAAACGGTGTTCGCCGCAGTACAACCCCCTCATCCGAGCGCCACATCCTCTTCTGACGCCTCGCTGCCTACAGTGATGCCAGGATAGCCCAAATCCTGCAACAGGGTCATATCTTCACCCCACTCCTTGCGCACCCGTACCCACAGCTTGAGATAAATCGGTACGGAAAAAAGCCTTTCCAACTCCAAACGGGCGGCACTGCCCACCTGCTTGAGCATGCTGCCCTTTTGCCCAATCACGATGGCCTTTTGCGACTCCCGTTCCACCAGAATGGTCGCCTCCACATCCCAGATCTCTTTGTCGCCGGCAGGCAGACGGGGCTGAAACTTGTTCAGCTTGACGGCCAGTGAATAGGGCAACTCCTTCTGCAAATTCAAGAAAAGCTTCTCCCGAATCACCTCGGCAGCAAAAAATTGCTCCGGTTGGTCGGTCCATTGATCCTCTGGAAAATAACGGGGCCCCTCCGGCAGATAGTCGGGCAACAGCGACAACAAATGCTCTACATTGTAACCACTCATGGCCGACAGTGGAATGACCGCTGCACTGGGAATCTCCTGCAACGCCTGCAGACGTGCAAACAGTACCGGTTCGGCAAGGCGGTCCACCTTGTTGAGTACCAACAGCAGTGGGCGCTTTTTGCTGCCGTCCGTGCCGGGCTGCAACCGTTCCAGAATGGTGCGGTCGCTGTCGTTGATCCCCTTGGTGCCGTCGATGAAATAGAGGATCACCTCCCCCTCCCGACAGGTTTCATAGGCGGTGCGCACCATGGCCTTGTTGAACAACGATGCCCCCGGTCGATGGATGCCGGGCGTGTCCAGCAGAACAATCTGACAGTTGGGGCGATGACATACCCCCAAAATCCGGGTACGCGTGGTCTGGGCTTTGGGGGTGACGATGGCCACCTTTTGGCCCAAAACCTTATTCAAAAAAGTCGATTTGCCGGTGTTGGGTTGACCGGCAATGGCGACAAAACCGGATTTGAAAGGGACGGTTGCCGCTTTCTTGCCAGCATGGCGGGCTGGTTGGGGTTGGCTCATCAAACAATTACCTCCATGTCCTGCGGGAGCGGATGCCAAAAGCTCCTGCCGCTTCCTGTCTGGTTACGAACGATCACTCTGAGTGGGGCTGCACCTGCTCTTGCAGCGCGTGGTAGGTCGCCTGGGCGGCGGCCTGTTCCGCACTGCGCTTACTGCGTCCACTGCCCAGATGCAGCAGTGGGGGACGACTCTCTTGTGGCCAGTGTACCACACAAGCTACCTGGAAAATACGCGCGTGCGCAGGCCCATCCATCTGCAGCACCGGGTAGTCGGGCAGTGGTAGTCCCAGTCCCTGCAGATGCTCCTGCAGGAGAGATTTATAATCTTTCTGGCGCAACGGTGTGCCGCACAGTTGCAGTGCCTGGGCAAAAAGCCGCTCTGCGACCGCAAAGACCGCTGCATAACCGCCATCCAGGTAGAGAGCACCCAGCAGGGCTTCCAGGGCGTTGCCCAGCACCGAACTTTTTTCGGCCCCACCGCTTAAGCGTTCTCCCCGCCCCAGACGCAGCAACTGTCCCAGGTTGAGCTGCAGTGCCAGTTCGGCCAGCGAATGGGTGTTGACCAGTTGTGACCGCCAGTGCGAAAGTTGCCCCTCCGGTTGGTCGGGAAAACGGGCAAACAACAGATCGGAGATCACCAGTTCCAGCACGGCATCACCCAAAAACTCCAGGCGTTCATTGTGTTGCTGGCGCTTGGCCGCACCCCGTTTGGCCGCCGCAGGCAGCATGTCCTGCAAAAAAGAGCGGTGCGTCAACGCCTGGACCAAAAAAGAGGGCTGTTGGAAGGTATAGGACAGTTGCTGTTGCAGTTCCTGAAGCCGTTGTGCCCGCTCCAGGGCGGTATGCGTTGCCGAACAGGCACCCTCCGCTTGGGCCACGCTGCCGTTCTCTTCCGTTACCTCCATACGACTGCACCCGCCGGTTCAACTCTCCACTTCATAGACGAACACCCATTTTTCATAGCCTTCCAGGCTGAAAGTATGCTCTCCCACCCGCAACTCCAGCGGGACAACATAGCGTACCGCAACCCGGTAGCCTTGTTGCGTGGGGACCATTTGGAACACCTCCGGGGTCAGAATCACTCTGGAACGGCCCAACTCAATCTTGACGCGCCGTTGCACCTCTTCCATGGGAAAGGGGGCAAACTCCTTGGCAACTCTGTCGGCCAGTTCGCGCAACAAAAAGCATTCATAGAGTTTCGGGGCAGTACTGGCCAGAAAGGAGAAAAGCAGGCCAGCCATGCCAATGAACAGCAGCAGAGAGAGAAAGGAAAAACCTTGCTGGCCTCTGCCGGGTTGCCGGGCGGGCCGTTGCTGTGTCACAAGATGGCCAGCGCGGATCATTGAATGTTCTGCCCCAACCGTTGCCAACGCAGACGACTGTCCTGGTGGTCCCAAGACCAGAAGATGATCAGGGCCTCCCCGACCAAGCGGTAGGCTGGCACAAAGCCCCAGGCGCGACTGTCGTTGCTGTTATCCCGATTGTCACCCATGACGAAAAAATGGCCGGCTGGCACCGTGGTATCGGTCAGATCGGAATAGGAAAAGGGGCGCACCAGCACCGGATGGATCGCCTCACCGTTGGGGGCGGTACCGGGCAGTTTTTCGCTGAGTTGCAGGGACTCCACCTCTTCGCCCTGCTCATTTTTGTAGACAAACTGGCCGTTGGCCTCATAGGCCACCGCCTCGCCGTTGATAAAAAGGCGTTTGTTGCGGTAGGTAATCCGGTCGCCGGGTAACCCGACAACCCGCTTGATGTAATCTTTGCGTGGATCCTGCGGATACTCAAAAACCGCCACATCACCCCGCTTGGGCCCGTTGCCGTAAAAAATGCGCTCACGGGTAAAAGGAATACGGTGACCATAGGCCATTTTGCTGACAAACAGATAATCCCCGACCAACAGGGTGGGAATCATCGAGCCGGAAGGAATCTTGAAGGGTTCGATGACGAAGGTGCGCACCACCAGGGCAATGCCGACCGCCGTCACAATGGCCTCATAGTACTCAACTGCCACATCATTGCGGGCAAAAAAACGCTTGCCAGCGGCCAAAAAATAGAGCCCCACCGCCACCAGTCCCAGCGAAGCCATCATGCCCAGGCTGATGCTGGAGTAGACCGCATCGCTGCCCGGAGCAGGGGTATCGCCAACACTGTAAATGCCCAGCATGAACAGACCGGTGACCAACAATGCCACCCCATGCCACAGGTGACGTTTGTCGTTGGGGTCCGGTTGAGAGCCCACCAACAGGGTATCGACTGCCATCATCCCATTCCTTTGCAAGCCGGATCGGTCCCCAAAGAGGCGAACCGGATCAAGCAGATTTAATCGACTTTCAGCACGGCCAGGAAGGCCTCTTGCGGCACCTCCACCCGGCCAATCTGTTTCATCCGTTTTTTACCCTCTTTTTGTTTGTCGAGCAATTTTCTTTTGCGCGTAATATCGCCGCCGTAACATTTGGCGGTCACATTTTTGCGCATGGCACTGACTGTTTCGCGGGCGATGATCTTGGCGCCAATGGCCGCCTGGATGGCCACCTCAAACATCTGGCGATGGATCACCTCGCGCATTTTTTTCACCAACTCGCGGCCACGGGTCTGGCTTTTGTCGCGATGCACGATCACCGACAGCGCATCAACCGGGTCGCCGTTGATCATGATGTCCAGCTTGACCAGATCACCAGGGCGATAGTCGAGAAACTCATAATCCAGCGAGGCATAGCCACGGGAGAGCGATTTGAGACGATCAAAAAAGTCCATCACCACTTCGCTCAAGGGCATTTCATAATGCAGCATGACCCGCGTTTCGGAGATGTAGGACATATCCTGCTGCAGGCCGCGCCGTTCGGTACACAGTTGCATGACCGGCCCCAGATGGTCGGTCGGCACCAGAATGGCGGCCTTGATGAACGGTTCATCAATCTGGGTGTAGCGCCCAGTTGGCGGCAGATCGGCAGGGTTGTGTACCTCCATGATGACGCCGTCGGTACGATGCACCTGATAGACCACCGTGGGGGCAGTGGTGATCAGATCCAGATTAAACTCCCGTTCCAGCCGTTCCTGGACGATCTCCATGTGCAGCAAACCCAGAAAACCGCAACGACAGCCAAAACCCAAGGCCGGAGAGGTTTCCGCCTCAAAATGGATGGCCGAGTCGTTCAAGGAGAGTTTTTCCAGCGCGTCGGTCAGGGCCTCATAGTCGGAGGCAATGACCGGATAAAGCCCGGCAAAGACCATCGATTTGGCCTCGCGAAAGCCGGGCAACTGCTCCGAGGTGGGGGCGGCGGCGTCGGTCATGGTATCGCCGATGCGGGCCTGTGACACCACCTTGATGCCCGCTACCACCCAGCCCACTTCGCCCGCCGACAGAGAGGGCACCTGGGTCATCTTTGGGGTGAAAGTGCCAACGCTGTCCAACGGATAGTCGGCCCCGACGCTCAGCAGGCGGATCTTGCGGGTTTTTTCGCTGCTGCCCTGGGTGCTCATGCGACCATCGTAGACCCGCACCAGAGAGATCACCCCCAGATAGTTGTCATACCAGGAGTCCACCACCAGGGCCTTCAGGAGGCCATCTGGATCCCCTTGCGGGGGGGGGATCTGGGCCACGACCGCTTCGAGAATGTCACGGATGCCGATACCGGTTTTGGCCGAGGCCAGCACCGCCTGCGAAGCATCCAGGCCGATCACCTCCTCGATCTGCTGGCGCACCCGTTCCGGGTCGGCTGAGGGCAGATCAATTTTATTGAGCACCGGCACGATGGCCAGATTGTTGTCGAGGGCCAGATAGACATTGGCCATGGTTTGCGCTTCCACGCCCTGCACCGCATCCACTACCAGCAATGCCCCCTCGCAGGCGGCCAGCGAGCGCGAAACCTCATAGGAGAAGTCCACATGTCCTGGGGTGTCGATCAGGTTGAGAATATAGGTGCGGCCGTTGAGCGCTTTATAGGTCAACCGTACCGATTGGGCCTTGATGGTAATGCCCCGTTCTCGCTCCAGATCCATGCTATCGAGAACCTGCTCGGTCATGTCACGGGCATCAAGACCGCCAGTAAATTCAATCAATCGGTCAGCCAGAGTGCTTTTGCCGTGATCGATGTGGGCAATAATGGAAAAATTACGAATATGATCCAGGGACATAAGAGCGTGGTCATCAGGGAGAGAAGGTTGATCCTCCGGCCAGAAGAGCCATTCGACCGGGCAAAAACAGGGCGCCGGTGGAATGGTTTTCTGTTCGGTTGCTGCCAAACCGTTATTTATAATCTCCCCGATCTGTTTTCGCCAGTTCTACTGTTGCCAAAACGGCAGTGCGATGCAGAAGTTCGCGTTCTTCGCCCTTTTCGGTGACGTGGGAGAGGGTACGCAGGGCATTATCACGGGTTTCCCGCAGACGTTCTCTGGCCACGTCCAGGTTGCCGGAACCGATGGCCGATTGCACCAAATCGTGCCCCAGAGCCTCCAGAGAGTCCAGCAGTTCATCGGTTTGCTGCAGGTGATCCCGACGCTGGTGCCGTCCCCCGTCCGAACCGGGATTGTTGGGATCAAACTGCACGGATTTAATGACCGATACGGCTTCAGGTTCTTTAACACCGGAAACTTCCGCCAACTGCCGGGCAAAAATTTCCCCGGCGGGCGAACCGGGAGCAATCGTTTTTCCCGATACGGCAGGTCGGGCTACGGTCTTATCGCCTTTATCCACACGGCGGATGGTCATGGAACTCTCCCAACGGCAAACAGAAAGAGAATAAGGTGTGCGGTGGACGGTTTTGTCACAAAATACAACCGATCCGCTGCATACTCAATCAAAAAGAGTGCCAAGAGACCCACATTTTTTTACTGATCTTTACATTCGAGCCCCTGAGGGCAATTCTGCCCGACCAGACAACGGGATCCCTCAGACCCCTTGTTTGGGCGTGTTCTTTTTGTAGGCCAGTTTATTGAGAGCGTTGAGAAGTGCCTTGGCAGAGGCGACGATCACATCCGAATCGGCCCCCTGACCCTGCGCAACCCGATCCCCTTTTTCCAGGCGCACGGTGACCTCCCCCTGCGCATCGGTACCACCCGTGATGGCATGCACCTGATAGAGCTGCAAACCGGCCTGTTTCAGATCGGGGATGATTTGGGCGATGGCCTGGAAGACCGCATCCACCGGACCGGCGCCCCAACTGGCCCCGCGCAGGCGTTCGCCTTGCACCTCCAGTTCCACCGCCGTGTGGATAAAGGCGATAAGACCGTAG
>PDZU01000066.1 GCA_002753095.1 Magnetococcales bacterium | reverse complement strand
ACTCGCCCAGTGTTTTTTCTTCCTCCTTCGACCGGACCGGCATTATCCAGACCAGCCATTTTCAACAATGGTTGGATATTTTATTGGCGGTGGCCCGCACCCCCTTGCCCAACAATAACCGCGTGGCCGTGCTCAGCAACGGTCGCGGTCCGGGCCTGCTGACTGCCGACATTCTGGAGCACCACGGCTTGGTGGGCGGTGGTCCACGCGCAGAGTTGGCGCACCCCCTACAAGAGCACCTGTCTGCACCGAGAGATCTTGACGGTCCCTGGGATTTGAGCGGTATCGCCCAACCGCAACACTACCAAAAGGCGCTTTGCGCCGCCCTGGCGGATACGGAGATCGGCTCTGTGATTGCGGTCGTTACCCCCCACCCTTTGGCCGATCCAGAGGCAATTATCGGCGCTCTGTGTCAGGAAGAGACCCAACAAAAGCCGATCATGGCCGTGTTGATGGGGGGAAGCCGCATGCGTGCGGCGGTAAGCGTGTGCGATCAGCGGGGTATCGCCTGTTACCAAACACCGGAACGGGCGGCCAGCGCCCTGGTTGCCTTGGATCAATACCGCCAATGGCGCCAACGTCCACCCCGCATCATCAGTCAGTTTGCCGTCAACCAAAACCGGGTGCGCCGTTTGTTGCAGCGTTTTCGCATGCAGAACATCCGCCATCCGGTTGATCGGGATGGCAAGGAGTTGCTGCATGCCTACGGCATTACCGTTCCCGACGGCGAGGCGGCCCATTCGGTGGATGATGCGTTGCAGATTGCCGAACGTCTGGGTTATCCGGTTGCCCTGCATCTGCTCTCACCGGAGTTGCATTTGGCCAATGATCTGGAGATTCACCGTGTGGATGTGAGTGAGCCCAGCACGGTGCGGGATGCCTTTGATCTGCTGACCTTGCGCTTTGCCCGGCGTGTACCGGATGGACGTCTGGATGGTGTTTTTGTTGAGAAACAGATTTCGCACGGTCGTCCCCTGTTGATGGGCATGCGGCGGGATGCCCAGTTTGGCCCATTGCTGCATGTGGGGCATGCACACCCTCTCTCGCTCAACGATGATCTTTGTCAACTGGCCCCGCTCACGGCCGATGAAGCCGTGGCCATGTTGCGGGCGGGATGCCGTCTCCTGCCCGACGATCAGGAAGAGAACGAAGAGATCAGCGAGGGGGATTGGAACACTGTGGCCGAGGTTTTGCAACGCATCAGTCAATTGGCCATCGACTTTCCGGCCATACGCAGCATCAAAATTCATCCGCTCATTGTGCGCCGCAATGGTTTGCCGCCGGTGGCCACCGAGTGTGAAATTGAACTGGACCATCACAACGAGTCATCCTCATGACGCTTTCCTTTCCAGACTATGACCCCCGCTGGCAGATCCGTTATGCCGCCATGGTCACCGAGGCTCAATTGGCCGTGCGCCGCATCAAGCCAGGGCAACGGGTTTTTCTAGGCAGTGGTGCGGCTGTTCCGCAGCTGTTGCTGCGCGCCTTGATCAACGAGCGCAGCCGACTGGCCGACATTGAAATTGTCACCTTGTTCGTGGCGGGTGAACTGCCCCCGCTCATGCGTGAATTATCTGACATTTTCACCATCAACACTTTTTTTATCGTTGATTCGGTGCGGGAGTTGATCAAGGTCGGCAAGGCCGATTACACGCCGATTTTAATTTCCGATGTGCCGCGTCTGTTTGCCAGCGGGCAACTGCCTCTGGATGTGGCCATGATCCAGGTGACCCCTCCAGACAAGGACGGGCAGGTCAACCTGGGCATTAACGTGGATGTGGTGCGCAGTGCCACCGAAAACGCCCACCTGATTTTGGCGCAGGTCAACAGTCACCTGCCGCGCACCTTTGGCGATTCCAGCTTTTCCATTTGGGATCTGGATTTGCTGATTCCCGGTGATGAGGCGTTGCCGGAGTTGCCGCCCCCTCCCATGGATGATGTGCTGGCACGGATCGGCAAGCATGTGGCGGCCTTGGTCCCGGATGGGGCGACGGTTCAGACTGGAATCGGGCGGGTTGCGCAGTCGGTGATCCACCATTTAGCGGGCAAGAAAAACCTTTCCATCCATACCGAGATGATTTCGGATCCTATTTTGGACCTTTTGCAATCGGGGGCTCTTTCCGACAATATCGATGGTGCGCCAGAGCCGGAACGGATTGTCAGCAGTTTTGCCTTGGGTAGCAATCGTCTATACGATGCGGTACGGGACAATGCAGTTTTCCGCTTTCGTCGCACGGAATACATCAATGATTCTCAGCAAATCAGTCGGCATCAGCGCATGGTCTCCATCAACGGCGCCCTGCAGGTTGATTTGACCGGGCAGGTTTGTGTCGACTCTCTGGGCACGCAGTTCTACTCTGGAATTGGGGGCATTGTCGATTTCAACAATGGTGCGGCAGCGGCGGCAGAGGGCAGGGCGATTATCACTGTGCCTGCCACGGCCCGCAAGGGCAAGCGCTCACGGATTGTCGCCCAGTTGACCCCCGGGTCAGGTGTGGCACTCAATCGCGGCATGATCCACTACGTGGTCAGCGAGTATGGGGTGGCCTATCTTTTCGGCAAGACCATTCAGGAACGGGCTTTGGCCTTGATCAGTATCGCCCATCCAGATTTTCGCGTCTCTTTGTTGAAACGGGCGGTCAAGTTGGGTTATGTGCGCCCGGAGGTGGGCGATGTGGATGGTCAAACCTGGGTCGGCAGCCGGGAGTTGCGCACCTCGTTGTTGTTGGAAAACGGTCAGATGTTGACTTTTCGCTCCTCCCGTCCCACTGACTGGAAGGCGATCAAAAAGATGCTTTACTCCCTCTCCGAGGGGACGGTGTACCGTCGTTTCATGAGTCACGTCAAACGATTCCCCTTCAACCGTCTAAAAAACTTCACCTTTATCGACCAACGCCGCGATGTGGTGGTGGTTGGGACGGTTTTTGACGGGCAGAACGAGTTGATCATCTCGATTGGTGGTTACAATGTGGACGGTCCCTCCAACCGGGCTGAGGTGGCCTTTTTGGTACGGGATGAGTGGCAGGGTCAGGGGATTGGTTCTTTCATGATGCGCCATTTGGCCAATATGGCCCGCAGTGCCGGTTTGGCCGGGTTGACGGCGGAGACGTTGGTAGACAATCGCCCCATGCAGGGGGTGCTCAACAAGTGTGGCTTTTCGGTCACCTCCCGTTCCGATGGGGATACGGTCCACTTTGATATTGATTTTTAGTGTCCTGGTCTTGAGAGTTTCAGCAAGGGGGGGGTGTATTTATTATTTGTCATTGAGGCAGAGTATGCAAAATGATATACTCCCCGGAAGTATGTTTCAGAGGAACTCGGATGTGGGGGCATCCTGTCTCGATGGTTTTTTTATTGGCTGCATGGATGTCTGCCCACCTTGAAGCGAATCTGAATCTCTTGTGATTTCGTACAAACAAGGTGTGCCATGCCAAATTTTGTTGCTAAGGTATCTTCCACTGACGCGGTGATACCAGAAAAGTCGGTACCCGTCCAACAATCGGACACGCCATCCTACTTGGAATCCCGCCTGATCACCCTCCACAAGTTGGCCAGTGTTGGACTATCGGACAGTGATCTGCGCACGCAACTTGCCACTGCTTTGGAGATCATTTTGTCGGAATTTTCCCACGTGGTGAATGCCGAGAAAAAAGGCTGCATCTTCGTATGGGAACGCTACAGCCGCCAACTCAAGATGATAGTCCATCACCAACTGACCCCCGTGTTGGTACAAAAATGTGATCGCTTGCGACCAGGCGAATGTTTGTGTGGGCAGGTTGCGGCCAGCAGAGAGCCTCTTTTCGTCCCAGGGGTGGATACCCGACATACGATCCATTTCCAGGGCATGGTCAGCCATGGCCACTATGTCCTGCCAATCATGGATCGGCAACGACTGTTGGGCGTTCTTAACCTTTACACCCAAACGGGACAGATGCCCTCCTGCGAGGATCAACGGCAGTTGGCATCGGTTGTCAATATGCTCTCTGTCCTGATCAAGGCCGAAAACAGTCGCGCCTTGGCTGCCCTGCCTTCGACCACCCTTTGGAAAATCGAACTCAAAATGGCTGATTATCAATCGCAAGATATTTTGGATGCCAGCAGCAAAATTGCCCGCCTACTGGCCAAGTCTTGCCCGGATTATGCCAAGTATGTATCACCCTTGGAAGAGTTAATCATCAACGGCATCGAACATGGTATCTGTGGTATTACTACCGAAGAGAAAACAGCTTTGAAAGGGGGAGTAATCGGGCAACCTAGCTATGATATGACCAGACTGGATGGACAAGTATGGCGGGAAGAGGTCAATCGGCGCCTGCGTGTCAACGGCGACAAAGCTCTGCAGATCCAATTTGAACAAAATGATACCTTGATTAGAATCACCATTACCGATCCAGGACATGGTTTTGATGTGGCCTCCTTCTACGCCAAACGACAAGAGATGCTGATGCATCCCAACGGTCGCGGTATTCAAGTGGCTGAAACGGTTTTTGATGATCTCAGTTACAATGAGATTGGTAATCAAGTACGGGTAACCATTGTGAAGGCGCCCCCATAACGAAGCACAGGTCAGGCAAACAATGGATTGAATGGATTCTGCGCGATATATAATACAGGAATTTTGTGTATGAACTTCTATCATCTTTTACCGCAATTTGTCCGGCGTTCGGTCAGCAGCAAGATTCTCTTATTGACTGGAAGTATCGGTGTCGCATTGCTGCTCGCAATGGCCGTCGCCCTGATTCACCATATGGCAGAAAGCTTAGCCGACCAGAATCGCATCGCCGTACAACGGATCGCCAATAGTGCCGGCAAAGGCTTGCAGGCCATCATGCTGGCGGGACAGGCACAGATGGCGGATGATTACATCAGCCAGTTAAAACGGGTTGAGGGCATCGAAACCATGCGTATTTTCCGGCATAATGGCAGTGAAGCCTTTCGCCCGGCAGGGGCGGGGCAGATAGACGATACACTGCAAAGTGCCTTTCAGCAGGCTGTTGCCCAACGCAAAGAGATCATGGTTGCCTCAACCGGTCCAGATGGTGTTGGTCGCCTGACTGTCCTATATCCTTTACCAAACAGGGAAGCCTGTCATCAATGCCATGGCGGTGATCACGCGGTGCGCGGTGTGCTGCAATTTACGGTCAGTCAGGAAGAGAGTGAAGCCAATATTCGGGCTGTGCGTTGGACAACTCTGGGCGTGGTCGCTGTGGTTGTACCATTACTGCTGCTCATGACCTCATTTTCTCTGCAGCGCATCATCAGACACCCTTTATTGAGACTGCGCGAAGCGATTAATCGTCTCTCCGGGGGTGATCTGACCCACACCATCCCGCTGCCAGCAGAACCACTGGACGATTTTGGATATATTGCCAGCGATGTCAACCGCATGGCCAACCGTTTCAGTGCCACGTTGAGCCAAGTCATGTTGCAGACCAACTCCATGTCTGCCAGTGTCACGGAGTTGAACGCGGCGCGCGACAGCATGTCCAACGAAGCAACCAACAACCTGCAACAAGCCCACGAGACGGCCAAGGATCATACCTTGGTCTCCCGCCAAGTGGAAGCAATCAGCAGAGCTGCCCAGGAAACCACCAGTCGAGTGGGCACCATCTCCGCAGCAACCGAACAGTTATCCGCCAATGTTGCCGGAATTGCCTCAGGAGCAGAACAGACAAGTCACAATATCAGTATGATGGCAACGGCAGCCGAAGAGATTACCGCCAATCTTTCTGGGGTCAATGACAGCCTGCAGCGTGTTGACGACTCGGTCAACTCGGTAGCAGAGGCCATCGGTCAGATGAGTCACTCCTTGGAGCAGGTACGGCAACAGTGTTTGCAGGCCAGCCAGGATTCCTGCCAAGCCAGCGCACAGGCACGGGGCACGTATGCGATGATGAACCGCCTGGAGAGTTCCACGCGCGAAATTGGCAAGGTTCTGCAATTAATTCGATCAATTGCCAATCAAACCAGCATGTTGGCTCTCAACGCCAGCATTGAGGCCGCCGTAGCCGGAGAAGTAGGCAGAGGCTTTGCGGTGGTGGCCAACGAGGTCAAAGAGTTGGCCAGACAGACCGACGCAGCGACGCAATTGATCAATGATCGCATTCAAGAGATTCAATCCAGCAGTCATGAAGTCATGCAGGCGAATCAAGTCATCGTCGAGAATATAGAAAAAATTGACCAGGCCAACGGAGGAATTGTCCACTCTGTAGAGGAACAGAGTCACAGTGCCGGAGCAATTGCCCAATCCATTCAGCAGGTGGCGTTTGCAGCCGGAGAGGTAACCCGCAGCGCCGGGGAATTGAATCTGGCAGCCAGTGATATTGCACGTTCGGCGTTACGTGCCGCCAACGAAGCGGCCTCTGTGGCACGCAATGCAGATGAAGCGGCCACTGCCGCAGCCACTTTGGCCCAGCAGAACGAGAGGATCCATGGCACAGCCGAGCAATTGGCTCATGCGGCCGTATTGGCTGCCGATGCCACAAATCAAGCCGATGAACGGGTACGGGTGATGCTGCGCAGCACGACTCTGGTCACTGGAGCCATCCATCATACCTCGATGTTGATTCACTCTGTGGCGATTCCAGGCCGCAAGTTACAGGATTCAGTGCAAGATTTACAGGTTGCCCCGGAACCTTTTGCGGTAGCCAGCATCAAGAGTGCCCATCTGAAATGGTTGGGGCGACTGGAAAATGTGATTCGTGGACGCAGCGATTTAAAACCAGAGCAGGTTGCCAGTGGTAGAGAGTGTGACTTTGGTAAATGGTATTATAACGAAGGGGTGGCGCGGTATGGTCATCTTGCTGTGTTTCGGCAGATAGAGGACGTTCACCTCAAGGTGCATGAGGTGGCAAAAGAGTGTGTAGCACTGGTGCATCGGGACGGTAACATTGCTGCTGCTGAAGCAAAAATGGACGAGTTCGGCCACATCAAAGATCGCCTGTTTGATCTGCTGGATGCACTCTACGAAGAGGCGATTGCATTGACCTGAACCTGCTTCCCATGTTTGATAAACCTCACGGAGGGGCAAACCAGTTTAACGGACCGAGCAGGTCGGTGGGGCGGGACATCTGCCGAACGTTATGGTTCAGGTGCGAGACGGAGTTGGTCAAATTGTTGAAGCGTACTGCCATCTGATAGGTATCCCGATTGATGACACCAATCTCTTGATCCATGCGCCCCACATCCTCTTTCATGCGCAACACGGAACCCTGCATGCCCTGCACGCTCTG
This sequence comes from Magnetococcales bacterium, assembly GCA_002753095.1. Lineage (GTDB taxonomy): Bacteria > Pseudomonadota > Magnetococcia > Magnetococcales > Magnetaquicoccaceae > Magnetaquicoccus. The sequence continues at coordinate 9,681 of PDZU01000066.1, read as the reverse complement.
GTTCATGTTTTTCATGTAGACGGCAATCTGTGGCATTCCTTGTACGTTATTGCCCATGGACAACACCGACTGCGTGATTTGGCGCATATCCTCCGACATGCCACCGAAACGGGTATACATGGTGTTCATGCTGCCAATCATGTCCACCATGGTCGAAGTCAATTGTATCACCTGGACAAAAACATAGGAAAAAGCCAGCACCAGGATGACAATGGCCCCCCGAATCACCCGGTTGGTACGCTGCGAAATTTTGCCGGCAACGCGATCAACGCGTTCCATATCATCGCGAAACTCTTGCAACGCCGAGGACAAAATTTGGATGGTGTCATCAAAATCGTGCAGACTGGCCGTCAACTGTTCCTGTTCGGAAAGGGGGTTGGCACTTGCGCTCATCCTGAACTCTCCTTACGGCAACGGGACAATATTGTTGAACAATTTCATGGGTCGTGCCATGCGGTGGACATTATAGTCGATGCCACGCACCGTCATATCCATCCCCTGAAAGGTCGTATTCATCGCATCCACAGAGGTGGTAATTCCCCCCAGATTTTGCTCAATCTGATGCATCTTTTTGGCGATTACCTGAATATCCGTGTTGAGCGCCGCCACACTGCCGTGCATTTGACCCACTTCGTTGACAATCACCGGCAGGCTGGCCATATGGGCATCCATCTGTTCGATCACCTGGCGCATCACCGCCATATCCTTTGCCATGCTGGAAAATTGGCTATTCATGGTATCCATCACCCCGATCATGAACTCCAATTTTGAACTGACCAAGGCCAGCAGCAGCAGAAAAACAATGGCCACAACCGCGAGACTGATCATGCCGGTACGCAAAATGGTCGTCACCCGCACCGCCACACGCAGATTCAGGCCGCTACGAATTTTCATTGCCTCTTTAAAATCGCCAACAGCCTTTTGGACCATTGCATGATGGTGGGGCAGAAAGCCCTCTGCAGGCGGAGCGGAGTCCGTGGCCATTGTGGTTACCCTTTCCGTGCTTGCCAGTCCAGCAGGCTGAAATAGAGGATCGGGATGATCCACAGGGTCAGCATGGTGGAGATCAAAATACCGAAGATCAGAACAATCGCCAGACCACTAAAAATGGGATCATCCAGGATGAAAAATGCCCCCAGCATGGCCGCCAAACCGGTCAGCAGGATCGGCTTGGAACGAATCGCTCCAGACAGAATGACTGCCTTGGCCAATGACACGCCGCCAGCCATGGTTTCACTGACAAAGTCCACCAACAAAATGGAGTTGCGCACGATAATGCCGGCCAGGGCGATCATGCCAATCATCGAGGTGGCCGTAAATTGTGCCCCCAACAGAGCATGACCCGGCATGACACCGATGACGGTCAGGGGAATGGGGGCCATGATCACCAACGGCACCACATAGGAGCGGAATTGGGCAACCACCAGCAGATAGATCATCAACAGGCCGACGCTGTAGGCGATGCCCATATCCCGGAAAGTCTCAAAGGTAATCTGCCACTCACCATCCCACTTGATGGCATAGTCAAATGGCATGGTTGGCTGGCGAATCAGAAACTGTTGCAGGGGTTTACCTGAGGGGCTATTCAGCTCAGCCAACTTTTCATAAATGGCTGCCATACCGTAGAGGGGGCTGTCCAATTTGCCTGCCATATCGCCAGTTACATACACAACTCTGGCCAAATCTTTGTGATGAATGGCATGATCAATGCCGCTTTTCTTGACTGTAACAAAATCAGCGAGAGGAACCAGGCCACCACGCAGACTGGTCACTTTCAAGGCCAACACACTCTCCATGTCGGCTTTGTCGCCCGGCGCAAACTCCACCCGGATCGGCGTGGCATGTTTGTCTGTTCCCGTATGCACGTAGGAGAGATCCTGGCCCTGCAGAACAGCACCGAGCAGTTGGGTCAGGGCAGCCTGGGAAACCCCCAGATGGACAGCACGCTCCCGATCCACCTGCAGAATCAACCGTTCCGTATCATGTTCCACGCTGGTATCCACATCGACAATATCGGGGGTCATGTTGAAGAGTGCTTCGATCTGACGCGCCAATTGCTGTTGGCCAGCCAATTCAGGACCATAAACCTCGACGACCAGGGGCGACTGCACCGGTGGTCCGGGGGGAACTTCCACAATCTTGATGTTTGCTCCCATTGGCTTGACGAGAGCCTGCAGTGGCCCGCGCAGATCCAGTGCAAGTTGATGGCTCTTGCGGTCGCGCAGATGCTTGTCCACGATGTTGACCTGAATGTCCCCCACATGGCTGCCACGTCGCAGATAATATTGCCGCACCAGACCATTGAAACCCGGCGGGGAAGAGATGCCCGCATAGGCTTGATAATTGACGACCTCCGGCACCTGTGACAGGTAATCGGTCAGGGCACCCATTGCCCTGGCTGTCTGCTGCAGGCTGGACTGCTGGGGCATATCCACCACAATCTGAAACTCTGATTTGTTATCGAACGGAAGCATTTTCAGAATCACCTGACGATGGGTGACCAGCATCAGCGATAGTCCGATCAAGGCAAACACCACCACGGCCAACAGGAAACGGTTGAGCACAACCCGCCGACTGTTCAGGAAAGGCAGATAGATCCGCTCAAAGAAACGCAACAACCCAGGTGCGACATCATCAACCCCATGCGCTGTGGCATCCGACTGCGTGGGAGGAGCGCCATGCACCGCCCCTCCAGCCACCTCCATATGGCCATGAGAGGACAACGCTGCCTTCTGTTGCCGTTCAAAACGGCGCCGCAATCCGATATAGGCCAACCAGGGGGTCACCACAAAGGCAACACACAATGAAAGCATCATGCCAATACTGGCATTGATCGGAATGGGACTCATATAGGGCCCCATCAAGCCGGTCACGAAGGTCATCGGCAGCAGGGCCGAAATGACCGTGAAGGTGGCCAAAATGGTGGGACCACCAATTTCATGCACCGCCAAGGGAATAATCTCCAACAGTCTTTTTTGGCTGCCATGCATGTGGCGATGAATATTTTCCACGACCACAATCGCATCATCCACCAGAATACCGATGGAAAAGATCAAGGCAAACAGGGAGACCCGATTGAGCGTAAACCCCCAGGCCCAGTTGGCAAACAGAGTCAAGGCCAGGGTCAGGATGACCGCCATGCCGACGATGAGGGCCTCGCGCCAGCCCATGGTCAACAGCACCAGCAAGACCACAAAAAAGGTGGCAAAGGCCAGTTTTCCGATCAGCTTATTGGCCTTGGCGGCAGCGGTGGCGCCATAATCGCGGGTCACCTTGTAGTGGACATTGTCTGGAATGATATACCCTTTGAGCTGTTCCATCCGTTCGATGACGGAGCGGGCAATCTCGGCTGCGTTGGCTCCGGGTTTTTTTGCCACAGCCAGGGTTAACGCTGGCGCATCACGCGCTTCGGCATCCCCCAAGGTTTTTGCGCCAGGACCGGTGCCATACCAGACATAGGACTCCGGCTGATCTGCTTCCAATCCCACCTGCGCCACCTCATGCAGATAGACCGGTTGCCCGTTGCGCATGGAGACAATCAGGTTGGCCACTTCATCAGCCGTTTGCAAAAACTCACCGGCCTGCACGTGCAGTTGACGATTACCCGCCACCACGCTCCCCGCATGCGCCACGCTATTGAACGCCTGCAAGGTCCGCGACAGATCCTCAATGGAGAGTTGCTGGGCCGCCATTTTTTGCGGATCCAGAACCACATGCACGACCCGATCCGGCGCCCCCACCGTATAGACATCGCGGGTATTGGGTACCCGTTTCAATTCGGCTTCCAGGGAGTGCGCCACCTGGGCAAGTTCATGGGAACCCCAGTGCGGATCATCACTCCACAAGGTAAAGGTGACGATCGGCACATCGTCGATCCCTTTCGGTTTGACCAAGGGACGCATCACCCCCAGATTGCGCGGCAGAAAATCCTCGTTGGAAAAGATGGCGTTGTACAAACGCAGGATGGCACTGTTACGGTTTTCGCCAACCTCAAACTGCACGGTGATGATCGACATGCCGGGCCGTGAGGTGGAGTAGACATGCTTGATGCCCTCCACCTCGGCCAACACCTGTTCGGCGGGGGTCGAAACCACCTGCTCCACCTCGATGGCGGAGGCACCCGGATAGGCAATAAAAATATTGGCAAAGGTGACCGAAATTTGCGGTTCCTCTTCCTGGGGTGTGACAAAAACGGCAAACATGCCCAGCAGCAATCCCACCAGACCCAACAATGGCGTAATCGCCGAATTCTGAAATTGTCCGGCTATCCGTCCAGAAATGGAGATCTCGTCGCGACTGCTCATCACTGTTTTCCTTTGTCAGCCGCCTTGAGGGTCAGACCTGCCTGCAGGGGATCCAAAGCGACCCGCTCACCGGCAGAGAGTCCGGCCAACACCTCCACCTTACCCTCTTCATCCCGATGCCCCAGCAAGACCCGGCGAAACTGCACCTGCGCCTGCTCACCCACCACATACAGGCCGCTCACCTCGCTACGCTGCACCACGGCAGTCGCAGGCACACGCAACAGCTCTTTCTCTCCCACCGTAAAAGCCACTTTCACCACCATACCGGGAAAAACGCCCTTGCTCTCTTCGGGCAATCCGACGCGTACAGAAAAGGTGTGCGTGCTCTTATCCGCATAGGGAAACAGGGTCAGATTGGCCGCCGTCACCCGTTGGCCATCGGGCAGAACCACCCGTGCCTGTTTGCGTTCCCGCACAGCGGCTTGCAACGACTGCGGGATGGCCACCAAGACACGCAACTCATCCAAAGCCATGCCAGAGAAGATTGGCTTGCCCGGTGTGGCGCTCTCGCCCAACTGGACAAACCGTTCCAACACATAACCGGAGTAAGGGGCCCGGACTGTATTATCGGAAGCCACATCGGTCGCCCCAGCCACCTGGGCCTGTGCCGCCCGCAAGCGGGCCTGGGCTGCCTGTTGGGCGGCGATGGCAGCATCCATTTTGGCACTGGTCACCATCTGTTTATCGTAGAGTTGCTTGAGGCGCGCATGCTCACTGCTGGCCTGGGCCAAAGCGGCTTTGGCCTCCTCGACACCCGCCTGGGCCAAGGAGAGGCTGGCCAAGCGTTGATCGCCCTTGATCCGTAACAATACCTGCCCTTTGCTGACATAGTCGTTGACATCAAAGTGAATCTCGACAATTTGGCCAGAGACCTGCGAAGACATGGTGGCCTGTTTGACCGCTTCCACCGTCCCCTCAAACACCCTTTCGGAGGCTTGCTTGTCCAGGGTCACGGTTTGGGTACGCAGCGTTTCGCTGGCCAGCGCCGCACGGGGCAACATCCCCGCCAACAGCAGTGAGAGCGCAACAACGGTCGTTCGCATCACTCGACTGCTCTGCTGGCGGGAGGGAGCGCTGAAAAATTGGCAGGGAAGCGTGATCATTTCATGAGCCATTCATTGATGTTGGAAAGATCCTGACCGGCTATCTGACCGGCGGTAAATTTCAGGCGCAGCGCCCCCAGAATATAGCGATAGCGCGCATCGGCCAGATTACGCATGGCCCGGAAGACATCCCGTTCCGCTGTCAATACATCCAGCATGGTACGAATACCTGCAACATGGCTTTCGCGGGTGGACTGCAACATGCTCCCAGAGGAGGCCAGGGCCTGCGCAAAGGCCCGCGTCTGGGCTATCCCGGTCTGCACCTCCAAATAGGCGTTACGAATACTGGTTTCTGCCTCTTTTTTGCTCTTTTCCAACTCCTGTTGGGCAGCATCACGGCCCTGAATCGCCTGCCGCACCTGTGACTGGGTTGCCCCCCCCGCAAAAAGAGGAACATTCATCTGCAACAGGAGATAATCGGTCTTGCTGGTTGGCACGCCACCGGTCCAGTAGTTGCTGCCTTCGCTGTCACTGTAATTGTGTCCCATCGTGGCATCCAGGGTGGGATAGTGGCCGGATTTGGCTTTTTCTACAGCATGATTGGCCTGTTCCAGCTTGATTTGGGCGATTTTTATCCCCAGGTTGTTCTCCAGACCGACACGCGCCCACTGCTCTGGAGAGGCGGGATCAGGCGTCTTGAGGGGAATCTCTTTTTTGAGCGGCATTAACTTGACTGGCGTCTGCTCCGTCTCCTGTCCGGTGATCTCCAGCAACTCCCGCCTGCGGGCGTCGACCGTGTTCCGTGCCGCAACCAGTTGCGCCGTGGCAAAGTCCAAGCCGGCTTGCGCCTCTTGCAACTCCGTAATCACGGCGGTTCCTGCCGCCAACGACTCTTTGGCCAACTCCATTTGGCGCCGCATGGCCGCCTCTTCGGCCAGGGCAACCTGCAAAGTCTCTTCTGCAGAAAGTACATTGAAATAGCGCTCTGCCACCCGCAGCACATGTTCCTGCTGCTCCAAGACATAAGACAACTCGGCGGCCTGGACATCGGCTTTGGCCATATCCAACCCAAACAAACGGTCGCGATGATAGACCGGCACCGACAAGGTCATGGTGAATCCTGTATTCTCATAACGGTCTTTATCCAAGGTGCCCTGCCGGTAGCGCCCCTGTTGTGCCGACAGGGTAGCAGAGGGCAAAAGCCCGGCGCGACTTTGTGGAACCGCCTCCAAAGCGCCCTCCTTGCGAAACAAGGCAGCCTTTAATTTGCTGTCACTCTGCAGGGAGGCTTGGTAGGTTTGCCAGAGATCATCGGCCTGACTGAACCCGGCAAACAGACTCACCGCAGAGAAGGATGCTGCGACAATACATGATTTTATATTATTTTTCAAACAGTTGGACATAAAGTATCCCATCCGCAATCGGTAAATTTTTTCGAACGCAAGCAATAGGCCGCTCAGCGATACGGTCCAGAGTCCCCAACGTGTAAAGGGTTGACCCGCGTCCGTTGCCAAGATTCTCGCCAAACCCGCCACTTTATATGCACGTATGTAAGGAATTTATACGCAATGCTTGCTAAGCGCGTAAAGGAGAAATCGTCACTTGCATTGGCACACTCTCCCCCGCCACACCGGCACCCGACACAAAACTCTGCAATGCACCCAGCACCCGCTTGATCGGTGGAATCTGGTGGTAAACAAAACCATGCTGCTGGAACCAAACCGACTGTTCCAACAGTGCAGCCATTTCGGGTTGTTTGCTCAAGGCCCGATCCACCCCCAACGCCAAAGGAGGCAACTGGCGGCGCCCCTGCTCCAACGACTGCAAACGCCGCTGCAACACCTGGGCATGCCAGCGATGAAACAGCTCCAGATGCACCACCTGCCCGCTCTGATGGCGAAAGGTCCAATCGGGGATCACCCAATCCTGCTTTTCCAACTCCAGCAGACCGGAACTTTCGCGCATACTCCACCCTTCTGCCTGCTCCTGGAACAAGGTGGCAAAGCGGCTCAACTCCTCCGGCAAGAGATCCGCTGTCTGCCGCAGATGGCTGTGCAGTCCGCTGCCATGGTCCAATTCCAGGAGCACTGGACCAGAGATTTTGCGACCCCCAGGCCCGCTTTCCAGACGGGCAGGGAGGTCAATCTGGGCCGTCAACTGCCAACGACTCAGCAGGCAGATCACCGGCAAAAAAGAGGCCAACAACAGACCATACCGGGCACTGCCCTCAAAGAGGCTCAAAGGACCATCCAACTGCAAGCGATAACTGGCCGCCGCCGTGCGTTGCACACGGGCCAGCAAACGAAAAAATTTTAACTGCCGAAAAAAACGCCGCCGCACCCCAACGTCGGCCTCCTCCATGTGCAACTGCACCTCCTTGGCCCAGATCAATGGACCTTGCGCCAAGGCCAGATTATAACGCTGCAAAAGGGCCTCTGCCCCCATAGGCTCGCAGGATAACAAAATCTGCCGATCCGGCAGATCAGAGTATAAACGACTGGCCAACTGATCGGCATCCTGTTGCAACGCCTGCCCGACCGCCTCACGGTACTGTTGCAGATCATTGCTGCCACTCCCCTGCCCCGCGCCGGGATAAAAGGTCCGGGCAGCAACCGCAAACACCGTGCGACGCAACTCCTCCAGTTCGTCGCGCCCCTCCTGAAAGCGGCAGCGATCCGTCAGCAGTTTGAACAACCCCTTGGCCACCAAAGGGGAACGGGCACCGTGCAGGATCGGTATAACCGCCTCCTGCAACTCCTCGCGACTGCTGCCCTGGGCGGCCTCACAGGCTTCGAACAAACTGCGCGCCACCTCCTGCCAGGAACGGTCCTGAACATCCACATAGCGTGGTTGCAGACGGTCGCGGCGAATATCAAAACGCAACAACTCCCGTGTCAACATCCCTGCTCCCTCCGCATGGCCGCTCGGTTGTCGGCCAACACCCGCCGCACCCGCACCACCCGCTGCCGATGAATTTCATCACCCAGACGCTGCCCCTGCAGACCCGCCGCCAGCAACCCGGTCACCGCCAAGGTTGCCGCCGCGTGACATTGCTGCCACAAGGCCAGCGTCGCCGTCAACTCCGCTGGCTCCTCGCCGCGACAAGAGACATCCGCCCGACAGACCAGCAACAACGCTTGCAGCAATTTCGGATCGGCAAACGCCCGCAAACGCTCCAACATTTTGACAACCGTGGCCGGACGCATCTCCACAATGCGCATCACCCGCAAATGTTCCCCGATGACCGTCCTGGCCAGTTTAACCATCCGCCTGGGCAAACGCAGGCGGGTCGCCAACGACTGCAACGCCACCAATCCGGTACACGCATGGCCGATATGGCGCGGCCACTGTTCTGGAGGCGTCAAGCCCTTGCCCAGATCGTGCAACAAAGCCGCAAACCGCACCTCTGGATCGGTTGTCCAACGACAGACCGCCTGCAAGGTCAGACGACTGTGCTGCCAAACATCCCCCTCTGGATGGTAGAGCACCGGTTGCGGTATACCCTGCAAAACAGCCAACTCCGGAAAACAGACCGCCAAAGCCCCACACGCCTGCAACGTATCAAAATAGGCCAGCGGATCCTCTGCCGCCAACGCCTTGCGCGTCTCCTGCCAAACCCGTTCCGCCGTCAAGGTGTGCAACTCCCCTGAGTCAGCCAAAGTTTTCATCAACAGCAGGGTCTCTGGCGCCACCCGAAAACCCAGGCCGGCATAGCGGGCCAAAAAGCGCGCTACCCGCAATACACGCAGGGGATCCTCGGCAAAGGCCGGGGATACATGCCGCAATACCCTGTTTTGCAGATCTTGTTGGCCCCCGTAGGGATCGATCACCCGCCCGGCACCATCCATGGCCATGGCGTTGATGGTCAAATCACGGCGCAACAGATCCTCTTCCAGGGTCACTGTGGGCGCAAAATGGCTGTGGAAACCATGATAACCGGGTCCGGTTTTGCGCTCCTGACGGGCCAGAGCATACTCTTCGCCGCTGATGGGATGCAGAAAGACCGGAAAATCAGCACCTACCTGATGGAAACCTCGCTGCAACAGGCTCTCCGGGGTTTCGCCTACCACCAACCAGTCACAATCAGGGGCAGGCAGACCCAGGAGATGGTCCCGTACCCATCCGCCTACACGGTAGAGTTGACGCAAGGGTTCCATGCTGTTTTTCCTGTGGTGGTATCCAGGCAGGCGGGGTGTATGTCGGGCATCCGCCCTCCCAAGGAGTGCCCCTGCGGGGCACAAATCTGTGCGGCGTGCGCAAATGCTGCGCATTTGCTTATCTTAAACGCCGCACATTACAAGCAGGGCTTTGCCCTGCACCCAGCAGGGGCGGTG